>NZ_JBJGZK010000010.1:0-168596 GCF_054050475.1 Geodermatophilus sp. SYSU D00525 | reverse complement strand
CCACCCCCCCCGCGGGGCGCCGGCGCGTCGCCCGCGGCACCCCCCCCCCCCCCCCCCGCCCCCCCCCCCCCCCCCCCCCCCCCCCCCCCCCCCCCCCGGCCCCGTGCCATCGGAGCAGCCGATGCCGGCCAGCGACAGGGCGTGGTTCACCAGGCACCGCAACCGGATGGAACCTGGGTGCGGGAAGCCGGCGTGCGTCACCGACGTCGCCGTCGCCACGTTGGCCGGCGCACCCCTGTGGGAGCTCGGCATCGTCAGCCGGGACGCGGTGCTCCGCGGCGCGGCCGGCCGCGCCGTCCTCGCCGCCTGCCCCTCGCAGTGCCGCGGGCCGGTCGGCGGGCACGACCGTGGACCCGCCGAGGTCCAGGTCGCTCGTGGGGCGCCGGACGTCGACGGGCCGGACCCCGTCCCGCCACCCCGGAGGCGCGGATCGGTCGCTCTGCCGATGCCGGACGCCGGAACGCGCCCGCACCCTGGCGTCCGTCGCAGGAGAGGTCCACGGCATGCAGGCGACGACGCGCCGGCCCATCCGCACACCGGTCGCACAGCAGGAGGACCAGGACACGATGACCGTCGACCCGTCAGGGGAGGTGCCGGCCGCGCCCGTGCACCGCCTCGCCGTCCTCGCCGAACTCGACCAGCTGCACGCACGGGTCCGATCGGCGGAGGACAGGGCGGCCAACCTGGAGCAGGCGCTGGCCACCAACCGGCAGATCGGCATCGCGATCGGCATCCTGATGTGCCAGCGCCAGCTCACGGCCGATCAGGCCTTCGCGATGCTCACGACGCACAGCCAGCACAGCAACGTCAAGGTGCGAGTGCTGGCCGAGACGGTGATCTACACGGGGAGTCTGTGAGACGCGCCCCGCAGGACGGTGGCCGCCGACGCTCCTGCGCTCGAGTCACCAGAGGGCGCACGTGGGGCACGTCCCGGCCGGGCTGCCGCCGCCGACGCCGACCCGTGCCGCTGACCGTGCCGAACGCCTCGGGCTGTACGTCCACCCGTGAGTGAGGGAAGGTGAGCTGTGATGAGCGGGAGCGAACCGCAGCTCCAGCGTGTGTGGTCGGAGGTCGTGGGCGTCGTCGCGTCGTCCGCCACCGTGCAGGAACGGGCTGCGGAGCACCTGCAGCAGCTCGGGCGGATCCTGGCCTTCGATGCCGGCTGGCTCGCCGTACGCGACCCCGAGCGGCGGACCCACGTCCCGCTGGCGACCACCGGTCCGGCCGAGGCACTCGTCGCCTACTTCGGCCGTCCGGAGGCCGACGAGGAGGTGGAGCTGCTCGGCCTGCACCGGCGCCGTCCGCCGATGCTGGCCGGCGACATCCCGAGTCCCCTGTCCGAGGTCCGCGCGTGGGCCGACCACCTGCTCCCGGCCGGCTTCCGCCAGGGTCTGGCGGCCGGGCTGTTCACGACGGACGGGCGGCACGTCGGCTTCCTCAGCCTGCTCTCCGCCGATCCCTCGCGGCCGAGAGAGGCCGACCGCCGGGTCGTCGCGGCCGTCACCACGGTGATCGCCGACGACCTGGACCGGACCCGGGACATCGCCGAGAGCGCCCGCATCGTCGGGAACGCCGGCGCCGGCGTCGTGCTCACCCGCGGGGGCGACGTCCTGCCGCTGCCAGGTCTGCCCGACGACCGCCTGTTGACGCCGGGCTCACCGATCCTCGGGGCCGCCGCCGACGAGCTGGCCGTCAGCGGCGCGTACGTCTCGTTCCTCGCCCCGGCACCGGGGACCGGCGGCGAGCAGCTGATCCGGGTCACCGCGCTCGACTTCGCCCGCCCGGACCTCGACCACCTCTCCGCCGCGGTGCTCCTGGGCCCCCCGGGCGACCTGCACGGCCTCACCGTCCTGGACCTCCGGGTCCTGGGCCTCGTGATCGAGGGCGTCACCGACGTCCCGGCCCTCGCGCAGTCACTCCCCGTGGCCGCGGACGCGGTGGCGGACTCCCTGGGGCGGAGCCTGGTCGCCCTGGGGACCAGCGACCTCACGGCCGCCGCGGTGCGCGCCCTGCGCGGCGGGTTGCGCATCCCGCCCGGAGTGACGGGAGCGACCTGAGCGGGTCCGGCGCCGGCCGGGAATCGGTCGCTCTGCCGATGATCGCCGGCCGAGCGGTCGGCTGTCCTTGCGGACAGTCCCGTTCCACCGGCGACGCCCCTGCGCCGCCCTGTCTCCAGGACGTCCCATGCGCATCGGCCTCATCGCCCCTCCCTGGATCCCCGTGCCGCCCCCGGCGTACGGCGGCACCGGATCGGTCATCGACCGGCTCGCCCGCGGCCTCGTCCGAGCCGGTCACCACGTGCTGCTCGGCGCCACGGCCAACAGCACGTGTCCGGTGGGCCGGGTGCCCGGGACGGACGAAGCCGCCGACGGCGCACCGGCGACCGGGGGTTCGGTGTCCGAGGTCCGCCACGTCGTCACCACGTCGTCACCACGGCGCCGCCCACGTGCAGCTCTACGACCGGGCCTAGCAGGCCGTCCGGTCCGAGACCGACCGGCCGCACGCCCTGCGCCAGGCCATCACCTCCTGCCGCAGCGGGGGGATCGTCTCGGTCATCGGCGTGTACGGCGTATTCGTCGACGAGCTCCCGGCCGGCTCCCGGATGAACCGCTCCCTGACCCTGAAGACCGGGCAGTGCCACGTCCAGCGGTACATGCGCCCGCTGCTCGAGCGCATCGAGCGCGGCGAGATCGACCCCACCCGGGTGATCACCCACCGGCTACCGCTGGCCGAGGTGCCGCACGGTGCCACGACGTCCTCAAGCACGAGCAGGATCGGTGCGAGAAGGTGGTCCTCAGGCCCTGACCGTGACGTGCCGCCGGCCGTCGCCGGGAGGGCGGACCGGTTCGATGAGCGTCTGCGGGCCCCGGGACGACTCGACGAGGAAGTCGACGAGCCTGCGGACGGCGGGAGTGACCGGTTCCCGCCAGACCGCCTCCAGGGCCCACGTCAACGCCGGAACGAGAGGCCGCACCGTGATCCCCTCGACCCCCAGGTGGTCGACGAGCCGGAGGATGCTCAGGGCGATGCCGGTGCCGGCTGCGACCGCGCGCAGCACCGCCCGCGGCGCGTTCAGCAGGTCGGGTTCGATGACGACGTGGTCGTGCGCGGCCCCGGCGGGGAACACGTGGTCCACGGCCCGGTCCCACGTCCCCGCGAACGGCTCCCGCGGGAACATCACCAGCACCTCGTCGGCGAGCGCGGCCACCGGCACCGTGACCGCGCCGCTCAACGCGTGCCCGAGCGGGAGCACGACGCCGAGGACGACCGAACCCAGCACCACGCCGGCGAGGTCCCGCTGCGGATAGGACCGGCTCCAGACGATCGCCGCGTCCGCCCTGCCCTGGCGGACGGCCTCGACGGCGTCGTCCCCCCGGGCGGAGCTCACCGACACCTCGATCCCGTCGATCGCCAGCGCGGCGTGCCGCAGCGGGCCGTCGAGGACGAGGTCGGCCATGGTGGCCACCCGCAGGGTCAGTCGCTCGCGGGAGTCCGCTCCGGCGGCGCGCGCGTCAGCCAGCGCCCGGTCCACCTCTGCCAGGATGATCCGGGCCCGCTCGACCAGGACGACGCCGGCGAAGGTCAGCCGGGCCGCTTCCGGGGTTCGCTCGAACAACGGGACCCGGAGCTCCCGCTCCAGCGCACGGATCTGCTGCGAGAGCGACGGAGCAGCCATGTGGAGCCGTTGCGCGGCCCGACTGAAGCGCCCCTCCTCAGCCACCGCCAGGAAGTAGCGCAGTTGGCGCAACTCCATGGTGGATCCTACTGCGGGAAACCGTGCCGTCCACGGGCCGTGGTGGCGGTGGCGACGACTCCGACCACCGAGGTTTCCGGTCACGGGGTCACGGGTTGCTCCCCGGGTGGGGTCGGTATGTACAGCTGCAGCCCGGTCAGCCTCGTCCAGGGCCGCGGCCGTCCTCGACGGCTCCGTCCGACCGCGCAGGCCCTGGACTGGTGGAGCGACATGACCGAGGCCCCGGCCCTCCGCCTCGCGGAGATCGCCGCCACTCCGGCACTGCTCCCTGAACGCGCCCAGGCGCTGCTGCACGAGCTGGGCCGCCACATCCCCTTCGACGCCTCGTGGATGGCGCTGGCCGACCCGCTGGGCAACGGTTACTCCTCCGTGGCCAGCACCTCGCTGGACCAGAGCACCGTCCGCTACCTCAGCGGTCCGGCGACGGCGCACGACCTCGAGGTGACCGGAGCCTGTCGCGCCCGCCCACCGCTGAGCCCGTCGGACCTCCCCCGTTCCGCCAAGGACCTGCCGACGTGGGCCGAGTGCCTCACCCCCGCCGGATACCACGAGGCCCTCACCGTGGGACTGTTCGTACCGGGCCAGCGCCACGTCGGGTTCCTGGCGCTGCTCTCCGCCGACACCCGGCCTCCGCCGGAGGCCGTCCGGCGCCGCCTGGCGCAGCTCGCCCCCATCCTCGCCCGCGGCATCGACCCGATGGACTCGCTGCTCACCGCCGCCCGCGTGGTCCAGGGTGCCGCGGCCGGCGTGGTGCTCTCCAGGGACGGTGGCACCGCCCCGTTCCCGGGTCTCGGCGACGACGCGCTGCTGGCGGGAGGCTCTCCCGTCCTGGACGCCGCCCGCGCGGCCATCCGGAGGGGCCAGGTGTACGCGTCCTTCGTGTGGCCGCGCGGTGGCCGTCACGCCCCGGACGGCCATGTCCGCGTGACGGTCCTGACGGGTACGGACGACGTGTCCCGCGTGCTGTCGGGGATGGTGCTGCTCTCCCCGGGCGGCGATCTGCGCGGGCTCACGCCCCGGGAGCTGGAGGTCCTCGGGCTGCTGGTCGAGGGGGACTCCAACCAGGAGATCGCCCGGGCTCTCGTGGTGGCCCCGCGGACGGTCGCCGCGCACCTGGAGCACATCCTCGTCAAGCTCGGGGCTCCCTCGAGGACGCTCGCCGCCGTGCGCGCCGAGAGGGCGGGCCTGTACGTCCCAGCGGGAACGGGCGCGGCCGGCCGGCGCTGACCCTCGGCGGAGGACTCACGGCCAGAGCAGGGGACGGTCCAGGCCACGTGGGCGCCGGGGAGAGGGGACGACCGACGACCGGCGGGGCCCGATCCCGGTCCACCAGGCGACCGACGGGCGTCGGGCGGTCTGCCGATCTCGGCCGGCGGCTCCGGTTCCGACGGCGACTCGGGGTACTCCCACGGCATGGACGGCGGAACCATCCCTCCGCAGGACGACGCACCCGCGGCTGCGGCTGCCGCCGAGGTCGACATCCGGCTCCCGGACGACCCGCGGGTGCCCCAGCCCGACGACGCGGATCCGACGGTGAGCAAGGAGCTCGGTGGCGCGGCTCCGGCCGTCGGCCCTGGGCGCTCGCGAGAGGAACCCGGGACCCGGGACCCGGACGGCTCTCGGCCGGGTGCGGACGACTAGCGGCGGACCGGACGACTCGGTCTCCGCCGCGGCCCCCGACACGGAGACGCGGGGCAGGCGATCACGTCCGGCGCGTCCGTCGTGAACAGCCCGCCGGCGTGCGGTCGAGCCGCCTGCTCCTCCCCCGGCGGTCCCTGGGCCGAGGAGCGGAGCCGTCGCCGCGTGTCGCCTCCCCGCGCGGGCGGCCGTGCAGGGACACGGGGGCCGGAGGCCGGATCGGTTGATCGACCGATGTCCCCGCGCCGCGACCGGCCCTAACGTCTGAGCCGCGGTCGGACGACGGGATCCCCACGACCGGCGCACGGCGGCGTCTCCGGAAGACGGTGCGGGAGGCGGTCGCACCCGGGGAGTTCGACGACGTCCTCTCCCAGCTGCCGCAGGAGTACCGGGAGCTGGTCGGGCCGCTGCTTGGACTCGCCGCCCGGGCAGCGGTCGGCGACCGGAGGAGCAGGACGGCAGCAGGTCAGGAGGAGCCCGGTGATCCGGTACGCGACGTTGATCCAGGCCGCGGGAGCGCAGGCCGGCGCAGCCGACACCGAGGAGGCCCGGCGGGCGGTGGAAGCGGTCGTCGCCGCCGTGGCGGCCTCGCTGGACGAGCCCGAGCGCGACCGGCTGGCCGCGGTCCTGCCCGGCTCCCTCCGGGGTGTCGCCGAGGTCCGGGGCCCGGGTCTGCACCCTGACAGCGGTGCCGCCCTCGTCTCCGCGGTGAGCGCGAGGTCCGGATGCCCGGCCGAGCGGGCCCGCTTCTACACCCAGGCGGTCCTGTCGACCCTGGCCGCCTCCGAGCCGGAGGTCGCCGGCGTCCTCGCCCGGCGACTGCCGGACGGTGAGGAGCTGTTCTCACCGATCGACCAGAGCGTTCCGCCCCGCGGTTCCGGAGTGCCGATCGGACTGACCCCGCGACTGCTCGAGCAGGACGAGATCGACCGCGCACTGGCCGCCCTGGAGGGCTGGGAGGGCGACGGACACCGCCTGCGGCGCACCGTCGTGCTCCCGCCCGAGCGCCGGCGACCCCTGCGCGACGCCGTCGCCCGCGCCGAGCAGGACATGACCCACCACGCGCGCGTCGAGCAACTGCAGGACACGGTCACCTTCGAGGTCTGGACGCACTCGCTCGACCGCGTGACCGACATGGACCTCGAGCTCGCCCGGCGGATCGACGCGGCCATCGCCGCGGTCGGGTCCTCCGGCTGACCCCCGGCCCGCCGGACACCGACGACCACGAGCAGGAAGGCAACCGACCGTGACCGCTCCCATCACCCCTGACGAGGTCCTGCGGTACCTGCAGGACGTCGACTACCCGGCCGGCAAGGACGCGCTGGTCGCCGCCGCCGAGCGGGCGGGCGCACCCGAGGCGGTGGTCCGCAGCCTCCGCGCCATCCCGCCGGTCGAGTACCGCAGCCGTGCGGAGGTGGTGCGGTCGGTGCCCGTCGACCCCGGAGCCGGCCGATCGGCGAGCCGGGCGGCCGAGCAGGCCCGCACCCGTGCCCCCGCGGGGGTCGCCGAGCACATGCGCGAGCCCCGGTAGGACCGGTCGCCGGCCACGTCACCGCGCCGGCCGGCTCTCGGAACGTCACTGTCCGGCCAGCCGTCCCACGAGCCCGAGGAACTCGTGGAGTCCACTGCGTGATCACCGACGTCGAACTACCTGGATGGAGGAGTCGTGAGCGAATCAGAGCTGGAGGAGACCGGGACCGGGGATGCCGCCAAGCGCATCGGTCAGGCGCCGACGACCACCGACGTGACCGATCCGGAGCGGTCCTCCCGGAACACCGCCGCCGGTTCCGGTTCCGAGCCGGGCGAGGGCCCCGTCCAGCCGGCCGCCGACGAGGGGGTGGACCCCTCGGCCAGCATCGAGCCCCACAACGAGGGGCTCGTCTGAGCACGGCGGCCCCGCAGCCACTGGCTGCGGGGCCGCCGTCCTGCCCAGCGTCGGCCGAGCACCTCCATCGCCTGCGCCGCCATCCGGGACCCCCCGGAGCCCCGGGAACGGGCCTGCGCCGGCGG
The DNA here is from genome assembly GCF_054050475.1 of Geodermatophilus sp. SYSU D00525. NCBI lineage: Bacteria > Bacillati > Actinomycetota > Actinomycetes > Geodermatophilales > Geodermatophilaceae > Geodermatophilus > Geodermatophilus sp. SYSU D00525. Next base: position 161,194 of record NZ_JBJGZK010000010.1, on the reverse strand, counting down.
GCGAGGCACCCGAGTCGCCGATCGCCAGAGGGAGGTCGAGCAGGAGCAGGAGCGAGCACCGGCACACCGCCCTCCTGCGGGGTCTCGTCGACATCACGCGACGGGGAGACCTGCTCCCCGATCTGAGGGGGTGTCCGGGCCCGGAGACGACTGCGACGACTGCTCCCCACTCCTGCGTCGAGTGGGCGTGCCGCCCCCGGACCGGCCCACGATCACGACGAGGAACCCGCCGGCTGCAGCTCGTGAGGCAGGCTCTCGTGACCGGCTCGTCGGCCGGTCTCGCCGGACGGCGGGGGGAAGAGCCGGTCGAGCCGGTCCAGCTCCGCCTGGCTGGAGCCGATCCCCGGCGCCGCGCGGTTCTCGACGACGTGCGCGCGGGTCGAGGCCTTGGCGACGCGAACACGTCGGGCAGCCGCAGCACCCACGCGATGGCCGGCGGGGCCGGGGTGCCCCCTTCTCCGCGGCCAGGTCTCGGACGGCCCCGTGCTCGAGGAGCCTGCCGTGGTCGACGGGCGAGTACGCCATCAGGGGCATGCGCCTGCCGCGGCACCAGGGGACCAGGTCGTACTCGGGGCCGCGCCGGGCGAGTTGTGGAGCACCTGGTCGGTCTGGACCCGGTCGTCGCCGGGAAGCCCGACCAGCTGGTCGAGGTCGGGGACGTCGAGGTTGCTCACGCCCCGGGCACGGATCAGCCCGCGGGAGACCCACGACTCGAACGCGGCGACGGTCTCCTCGACCGGGACCCGGCCGCGCCAGTGCAGCAGGTACAGGTCCAGGCGGTCGGTGCCCAGTCGGCGCAGGCTCCGCTGGCAGGCGTCCACCGTGCCGTGGCGCGTGGCGTGGCGCGGCAGCACCTCGCTGACCAGGAAGACGTCGTCCCGCCGGCCGGCGATCGTCCGGCCGACGAGTTCCTCGGCGGCGCCGTCGCCGTCCATCTCGGCGGTGTCGACCAGCGTCAGGCCGATGTCGATGCCCGTGCGGAGGGCGTCCAGCTGGGTGTCGTTCCTGCCGGGGTCCTCACCGAGGTACCAGGTGCCCGTGCCGAGGGCCGGGGCGGCGGTGCCGTCGGGCAGGGTCACGGTGCGCATCATGGATGCGGTCATGCGGGGCTCCTCCGGGTCCAGCAGGACGCGCACCGCGCCGTCCCGCGTGGTGAGCACGCGGAAACCGCTCCCGGCCGCCCCCGGAGCAGTTCACGGGCGCCGTCGTCCCGCACCGGTCCCACCCCGCGTCGCGCGGGGCGGGACCGGTGTGGGCGCGGCCTCGAGAACCGCGGGATGGGACGCCCGTTCGGCACCCGTCCGACGGCATGCCGTTCCCCGGGTCGCGCTGGTCCGTCCGTGTCCCGGGGCGAGCCGTCACCGGTTCAGTGCACCGGCCGCTGCCCGTCGGACCCGACGCGCGCCAGCGACCTCGACACGCTCCGGGCACCGGCGTAGACCGCCCCCGCCGCGGCGATCCACGGACCACCGACGATCACCGGGTCGAGTACCTGGTGCTTGAGGTCCGTGCGGTGCTGCCCGACCCGCGACCGCAGGCCGTGGTGGGTGAACTCGGCCTTCACCCCGGTCTCGGTGATCGGGTTGTCCGGGTGCAGCGTGAGCAGTGACTTCAGGTGGTGCTCCCACGCATCCACCCGGTCGGCGAGGATGAGCAGCAGCCAGTGCGCCGCGCGGCCCTCGCTGTAGCGGTAGGCGTAGCGACGGATGGCGCCGGAGACGCCTGACGGCGGCTGGGCGGTGCCGAAGACCGGGGTCAGCATCCCGTGCTCGACCGAGCGTTCCCGCGGATACCTCTCCGGCTGCCGCTCGGGGAACTCCCAGTGCGCGCCGGTGAAGTCCTCCTGGAACTGCAACTTCGGCACCGACGGCCGGACCTTGGGGTCCAGGTCGACGCCCCAGCCCGGGATGCGCTTGCGCAGTTCGTCGGGCGACTCCGCGATCGGCGGCTTGTGCGGTGTGTAGGTCATCAGGTTCTCCTGTCGCTCACGCCGCGGATGGGAGGACGAGGGGCTTGATGCAGCCGTCGAGCTTGGCCGAGAAGATGTGGTACCCCTCGGCGATGTCCTCGAGCGGCACCCGGTGGGTGACCAGCTCGCTGGGCTTGAGGTAGCCGTCGCGCACGTGCTCGAACAGGCGCGGCCACTGCCGTTTCACCGGGCACTGGTTGGTGTGGATGGTCAGCCCCTTGTTCATCGCGTCGCCGAACTTGACGGCGCTGAACAGCGGGCCGTACGCGCCCATCACCGAGATGGTCGCGCCCTTGCGGACGGAGTCGATCGCCCAGTTCAGCGCGACCGGGGAGCCGCCCTGCAGCTTGAGCTTGGACGAGGTGACGTGCTGGAGGAAGTTGCCGTCCGCCTCGGCGCCCACGCAGTCGATGGCGACGTCGGCGCCGAGCCAGTCGGTCGCCTTCTTCATCTCCAGGACGATGTCGCCGTACTCGGTGAAGTTGTACGTCTCGGCGTGGGCGAAGGTGCGCGCCTTCTCCAGCCGGTGGTCCAGGTGGTCGATGACGATGACCCGGCCGGCGCCCATCAGCCAGGCCGACTTCGCCGCCACCAGTCCGACGGGCCCGGCGCCGAAGACGATGACGACGTCGCCCTGCACGATGTCGCCGAGCTGCGCGCCGAAGTAGCCGGTCGCCGTCGCGTCGGTGAGCAGGACGGCGTCCTCGTCGGCCATCCAGTCCGGGATCTTCGAGGGGCCGACGTCGGCGAACGGCACCCGCACGTACTCCGCCTGGCCGCCGTCGTAGCCCCCGGTCGTGTGCGAGTAGCCGTAGATGCCGCCGACGGCGGTGGCGTTCGGGTTGACGTTGTGGCAATTGGAGTACAGCCCTCGCGCGCAGTACCAGCAGGTGCCGCAGAAGATGTTGAACGGGATCATCACCCGGTCCCCGACCTGCAGGTTCTGCACGGACGAGCCCACCTCGTCCACCACGCCGATGATCTCGTGGCCGAAGGTGTGACCGATCCGGGTGTCCGGCATCATGCCGTGGTAGAGGTGCAGGTCGGAGCCGCAGATGGCGGCCAGGGTGACCCGGACGATCGCGTCGTTGGGGTGCTCGATCCTCGGCCGCTGCTTCTCCTCCATCCTGACCTTGTATGGACCTCGGTACACCATCGCTCGCATCCGGTCGCCTCCTGGCGCGCGGGCCCCGGGGCTCCTGAGAGCACCACGGGGCGCCCAGCGGCCGGCTCTGCTCACCGGCCCCCCGACTCTGCGTCGGCCGTCCCACCGGGGCCACTCCAACCCGGGCTCCACGCGTCGCTCCGCCGAAAGATCGGCAGATCTACCGATGCCCGACGTCCCCCGGTCCCGCTCTGATGGGCTCGGACGTTCACACCGCTGAGAGCCGACCGGACCCGACCGCCTGGCCCGTGGTGCCGCGGCGCAGTCCCCGCGGTCGAGGGCCCTGCGCCCCCGCACCGACACGCCCCGGGCGCCCGCGAGGTCGGTCTGCCCCTACTGCGCCGTCGGCTGCGCCCAGCTCGTCCACGCCGACGCCGGGCGGGTCGTGCAGATCGAGGGCGACGCCGACACCGAGGACCTCGACGGCCTGTTCAGCGGCTACGACTCCGCCACGGGCAGCTACGACACCACGACCTGGGACCACGAGGGCGCCGGCCACCGCCAGACCGACCCCATGGAGACCGGCATGGGCGTGCCGCCGATCGAGGGGGCAGGGGGCGGGATCGCCCAGGACCCCACGCTGGAGCATCCCCGCTGCGTCTCCCGGGTGCTCGAGCGGCACTTCTCCCGGTACACCCCGGAGATGGTCGAGCGGGTGTGTTGAGCGCCCCGCGAGCAGTTCCTACAGGTCTGGGAGGCCTGGGACGGCGAACTCCGGCCGCGAGCGCACGGCGGGCCTGGTCCACAGCGTGGGGTGGACCCAGCACACCGTCGGCGCGCAGGACATCCGCGCCGGGGCGATCGTGCACCTGCTCCTGGGCGACATCGGCCGGCCGGGCGGTGGCATCCACGCGCCGCGGGGGCACGCCAACATGCAGGGCTCGACCGACATCCTGACGCTGTCCGACCTGCTGCCCGGCTACCTCCCGATGCCCCGCGCCGGGCAGGCCGGCGTGGCGCGGGGCGACCGGTCCGGTCACCTCGCCGGATCACCGCACGGCACCCCGCTCGCGGGTCACGCCCCGTCTTCCCCGCGGCCCCCCCAGGTCGGCGCCCTGCCGGACCAGTTCCGCCTGCACGGCGGAGATCTCCACCTCCCGGGGTGCCCGGCCCGCGGCGGCCGCGAGCGCCGCACAGACCCCGGCGGCCTGGCCGGTGGCCATGGCGGTTGGCGTGACCCGGTAGGAGGAGTGGGCCTCGTGGGTGCCGGAGATGCAGCGTCCGGCCGTCAGGAGGTCGTCGACGTCCCGTGGCAGCAGGCAGCGCAGGGGGACGTCGTACGCGTCCCCGGGAGGCACCGACCGCAGCACGGTTCCCCTGCCGTTGGGGTTGTGGATGTCGACCGGGTAGGTGCCGCGCGCGATCACGTCGTCGAACTTCCGTGCGCTCAGGATGTCCTCGCCCGTGAGCACGTAGTCGCCCAGGATCCGCCGCGTCTCCCGGACGCCGACCTGCACGCCGCTCTGGGCGACGTAGGAGTCGGCGAAACCGGGCACGTAGTCCCGGAGGAAGGCCGCGATCTGGGACATCTGCCGGTGGCTGACCGCCTCGGCGCGGGTGAGGTCGAAGACGTCGGTGCCGAAGACCTGCGTGACCCGTGTCGAGTTCACGGCGACCTCACCCGGGTGCGCCGAGTTGAAGAAGAGGACATCCTCGCGGGGCAGGTCCAGGTCGCCCGCTGCGGTCGCTTCCTCCACCAGGTCCCAGAGCCCGTGGACGCTGCGCCACTGGTCGGGGTGGTCGGCGACGTAGCGCTCGAAGGGTGCCGGGTCGAAGCCCACGACACGGAACATCAGCGTCATCGGCTGCACCAGTCCGTCACTCTCGCGGCCGATCTCGAACGGCGCTCCCGCGGCCGCGGCGACGTCGCCGTCCCCCGTGCAGTCGACCGTCACGCGGGCGGTCACGACGACCGGCCCCGACTTGGTCTCGAACACCACCTCGCCGGCCCGGCCCGGCGTCCGGACCCCGCTGGCGAAGGCGTGCAGCACGTACCGGACACCCGCGCCGTCGAGCAGGTCCAGGGCCACCTGCTTGAAGACCTCGGGGTCGAAGGGGACGGTGTACCCGGTGTCCGGCGACGGCAGCACCGCGCCGTCGGCCTGCACCAGCCGGTCGATGACCTCGATGTGCTTGCCCGCGACGACGGGCTCGCCCTCGCCGTGGTCGGTGGGGAACAGGCTCACGTCACCCAGCCGCGGCGGCTGCGGACGGCGGGTGTGGAAGGACATCCACGGCATCACGAGCGCCGCCGTCGCGTTGCCGCCGAGGAACCCGTACCGCTCGACGAGGACGACGTCGGCGCCGGCGTCAGCAGCCGCCAGCGCAGCACCGATGCCGGCCGGCCCGCCTCCGACGACGAGGACGTCGGCCTCAGCCGCCTGCAACGCTGAGCGTGGGGGCAACGTCAACCGCTCCCCCGCGACCGGCCGGGTCAACGGCGGCACGCTGGACTCCCTCCTGCTCGATGGACCGGCCTGCGATCGCGGATGCCACCGGTGCCGACGGCCCCGCCAGGACGTCGAGGACGTGCCGCAGCGGGGCGGCCGACCGGCGCTTGAGCCTCTCGATCCGGGCCCGTACCCGTCCGGCGTCCGCCTCGCGCTCGTCCCAGAGCCGGTCGACGGCCGCCAGCAGCGGTCCCACGGCGTCCCGGTCGAGGTTGCCCGGCGACTGGACACCCAGTGTCCGCGCGAAGTCGGCGACCTTGCCGGCGTAGGGCAGCGGCAGGAAGGGCACCCCCGAGAGAGCGGCGAAGACCAGGAAGTGCAGCCGCATGCCGACCGCGAGGTCCATGTGCTGCATCAGGCCGAGGATCTCGCGGGGCCCGTACGTGCCGTGGAGGACCCGCGCGCGGTCGGGGGCCGTCATGCGGGCCAGCACCGCATGACTCTCGCGGACGTCGCCGCGCTCCATGGGGACGAACACCACCTGGCCGCCGTAGCGGTGCACCGCGAAGTCGGCGACCGCGGCCAGGGTGGCGTGATAGGCGTCCACGGCGAGACCCGGTGCCGCTCGCCCTGGTTCCCGGACGGACATGGCGATCAGCCGTCCGGAGCCGTCCACCCCGTCGCGGGCCAGTCGGTCGGCCGGGAAGGGAGCGGGGCTCAGCAGCAGCGCCGGGTCGGCCACCACCTCGATGGGCCGCTCGATGCCGACCTCCTCCAGGACCCGCCTGCTCCCCTCGTCGCGCACGGTCACCTGGGTCATCACCGAGACGACCTCGCGTACGGCGCCGCGGTCCTCGGCCGTCGTGAGTGGCCCGACGCCGAGGGCGTATCCGACCGTCGGCACGCCGTTCCGGTGGGCCGTCCGCACGTGCCGGAGGTACTCCGTGGCCTCGCTGTCGTACAGCAGCCCCCCGCCCCCGAGGACGAGGACGTCGAGCCCGGCGATCTCCTCGTTGACGGCGTCACACCGGCCCCGGCGGGCGTCGACGACCCGATCGACCAGATGAGCGTCCCGGGTGTGCGCGGGGTCGCGGGAGAACACCACGACCTCGGCGAAGGGCACGGCCTCTCGCCAGGTGGCGAGGATCGAGGTCAGGATCGCCTCGTCGCCGATGTTGAGCCCGCCGTAGGAACCGAGCAGTCCGATGGTTGCCATCCAGGTCCTCCTGTCGATGTGTGGCCGGTGAGCGAGGGGAGACGGGACGCCGAGCAGGAGTGGCGATGCAGGACAGGCGGCCGGGGGACGGGATGATCGAGGGCGGGGCCCCGTGGTCCGTGGTCGCCGAGCCGGCCGGTTGCCGGCTGCCTCAGCGGAACGCGATCACGTCGGCAGGGGCGGTCTCGAGGGCGGCGGAGCTGCCCACGGTTCAGACGACCTCCCCGTGGGGTGCAGGACCGCGTGACCGGCCTCGCCGGCACCGTCCCCGTCGTGATCGGCGGAACGGCGTGTGGTCCAGGATCCCCTCGGCGGCCCCGGCCACACTCGGCAGATCGACCGATCCCGGCGGTCGGCACTCCGCCGCACCTGCGTTCCGGGGCATCAGCGGTCCTCGGCCAGGGGGGAAGGACTCAGAGCGACCAGCGCCTCCGGCAGGTCGTCGACGACCACGGCGTCGGCACCCGCGGAGACCAGTAACCGGGCCGACGCGATCTGCGGGCACCAGACCAGCAGCCGGCGGCCGCAGCGGTGGAGCAGGGACAGCAGCCTCGCCAGGACGCCCGAGTCGACCTGGCCGGCGGCCGTTTCCTCCCAGAGCGAGCCGACGTGGAGCGCGAGCACCTCGACGTCCATGTGGACGCAGGCCGCCACGGCCATCTCCACGGGGAAGCCGTGCCAGGTCAGCAGTCCGAGGGGCACCCGCGGCGCCGTCGCACGCAGGAGCCCCAGGGCTGCCGGGTCGAACGAGGAGACCATCAGCGGCCGCCGCGTCGCCTCCGCCGCCACGACCGGCGCGAGGAAGCCGGCGCTGGTGTGCTCGGGTGACCGCAGACAGTCGTCCATCGAGGACTTGAGGTCCAGGTTGAGCCCCACCTCGCGAGGGAGCTCGTCCAGCAGGGTGCTGAGACGCAGCGTGCCGCGACGGTCGGCCTCCGCCCCCGTGACGTCGTCGAGCCGGGTGCCGTCCGGGTACACGGCGTCGTGCGCCACCACCAGGACGTCGTCGGCCAGGCGCTGGACGTCGGCTTCCACCCATCTCGCCCCGCTGCGCACGGCGGCGGCGAAGGAGCCGAGGGTGTTCTGCTGATGCCCGTCGACGATGCCGCAGCCGAGCCCGCGGTGCCCGATGACGGCAGGCCCCTCCCCGAACACGTCCGGGGGCACGGGTCGTGCCCGGCCGGCCGTGGTCACGGGTCCACTGCGAGGTGGACGCAGGTGCACCGTCTCGTCCGGAGGGGTCACCGACCGCAGCCCGCGAGGCTCCGACGGAGGGCGCAGCCGCCCCGTGACGCGAGATGGAGCACGCGGTCATCTCCCCCCGTGGCGTGGACGCGACCGCCGGCGTACCTGGCACGGCGTGCAGGTGCGGAGGTGCTACGAGAACGCCCGTTCCCGTCGTGCAGCCGCTCTCCAGGATGGTCGGGCCGGTGCCCGGGCGCCGTCGGCACAACTGCCCATCTTCGGCCCCGAGCGGCCGCCCGGAGCCGCTCCGGCCCGGGGTCGTGGCCGGGGCCGGGGCCGTGAACGAACGGCTCCACGCCCAACTCCTCGCTCGGACCGCCCGGGGGGACGCCCTGCGGGACGGCCGACCCACCAGCGACGCCCGGCGCGCACCGGCGCCTCCCGATGGGCGTGTTCCAGGACGCCGAGGATCCCGGGTCGATCCCGAGCGGGACGTCGTCCCGAACGCGCTCCCCGGGCCGGCTCCGACGGCCGCACCGGCTGCGGCGGACCCGCCGTGGGCCCACGTGCCTCAGCCGGGTGCTCCGGCCGCCCGGAGCAGGACGACGGGCTGATCGCGCGTCGGTCCGCCCGGGGACGTGTCCGGCTGTCGGGCGCGGGTACCCCGCTCACCGCCGAGCAGCCGGCCAGGTGAGAGCAACTCCGTGGCGCCTCGATCGAGGCTTCCGCCGCCGGGGGATCTCCGTCATCTCTCCGCCATCGAGCACCAGGGGACGACATGCCCACCAGACGCAGGCTCGAGGGCCGCACGCTCGCTGCCCTGGCGGCCGACGGCTTCGAGAAGGTGGAGCTGGTCGTTCCGCTGCGAGCCCTGAAGGCGGCCGGCGCCGAGGTGGACGTCGTGTCCCTGCGGCGCGGACGGATCCGCGGGGTGAACCTGCACATGCCGGCCAGCCGGGTCCGCGTGGACAAGACGATCGAGGAAGCCGATCCCGGCGACTACGACGGCCTGCTGTTGCCCGGTGGGTTCATCAATCCCGACCTCCTCCGGCAGTCCGCCCCGGCACGGGAGTTCGTTCGCGCCTTCGCCGCGAGTGCCAAGCCCATCGCCACCCTCTGTCATGGACCGTGGGTGCTCGCATCGGCGGGACTCGTGGACGGACGGACGCTCACCTCCTGGCCCGGGATCCGCGACGACCTGGTGAACGCGGGCGCCACGTGGCTCGATCAGGAGCTCGTCCGGGACGGGAACCTCACCACCAGCAGGGGGCCCCAGGACATGGCCGCCTTCGTCCCCGGGATGCTCGATGCCTTCGCGGCGCCGTCGTCGCCGGAGCCGGCGACGACGGCGCCGCGTCGTGAGTCCGATCGGCAGCGCGAGGCGCCCGTCGGCTGGGCCGTCGCCGCGCTGCGGTGGTCGCCGAGACCGTCGGCCGCCGCCGTGATGGGCATCGGCCTGGCTGCCGCCGCCCAGCGCGCCCTGCACGGCCCGGCCGCGCAGACCTGGAGGACCCGCACGGCGGGCCGTGCTCGGTGACGTCCGCGATCGCGGCGGCTGAGGAGTACCTGAGCCGGCGCGGCTCCACGACCCACGCCGGTGCTCCGCAGTGCAGCCGCGTCGCTGGCACCGTTAGGCGGTACCTCAGACCACTGCGGCTCTTTCGTCATCGTGAACGGGACTACTCGGTCCCGCTTCGCGGTAACCGGGCCCACGGGGGTCAGGCTTCGGCGCCGTTGAACAGCCAGCGTGCCGTGCCGAGGCTGCGGTCCCGGGAGCGCAGATGACCGAGACCGCGGGCCTCGAACTGGCCGAGGTCGCCGCCTCGACCAGCCCTCTTCCCCAACGCTCGCAGGAGATGTTGCAGAGCCTTCGCCGCCTCGTGCCGTTCGACGCCGCGTGGCTGGCCCTCGCCGAGCCGATGAGCAGCAGCTACACGTGCGTGGCCAGCACGGGCCTGGATCACCGCGCTCTCGAGTACTTGAGCGGTCCCAAGATGGCGCACGACATCGAGGTGACAGGGACCGACCGCGCCCGCCCTCCGTTGAGCGTGTCCGACCTGCCCTACTCGGCCGCAGACCTGCCGACATGGGCCGAGTGCCTCATGCCGGCCGGCCTCCACGAGGCCCTGGCCGTTGCGCTCTTCGACAGAGGCCGGCGCCACGTCGGGTTCCTCGCGCTCCTCCACGGCAGCAAGGAGCCACCCTCCCCGGTCGTGCGGCGCCGGTTGCACCGGATGACCCGTGTCCTGGCACAGGGGATCGACCCGTTGCGCTCGCTGGCCGCGGCGGCGCGGGTGGTGCGGGGGGCGGCCGCCGGTGCGGTGCTGTGCCGCGACGGCGCCACCCGGCCGCTGCCCGGCCTCGACGGCGACGCACTGCTCGCCGAGGGATCGCCTGTCGTCACCGTCGCGCGTACGTGCATCGACGACGGTCGGGTGTTCGCGTCCTTCCTGTGGCCCCGCGGAGGACGCCATGCCCCGGACGGGCACGTCCGCGTGACCGTCCTGGCCGCTCCCGGGGAGGCATCCGCACGCCTGCTCGGAACGGTCGTCCTCTCCCCCGTGACCCACCTGCGGGGGCTGACGCCGCGCGAGCTCGAGGTGCTCGGGTTGCTGGTCGACGGGTGTACCAACCAGCAGATCGCCCGCGCGCTGGTCGTGGCCCCGCGTACGGTCGCTGCCCACCTCGAGCACGTCCTGGTCAAGCTCGATGCGCCCACGAGGACGCTCGCCGCGGTGCGGGCCGAGCGCGAAGGCCTCTACGTGCCCGTGATCCCGTCGCCCTGCCGGACCTGAATCGGGCGTTCTGCCGATGGAGCTGCCCCGTCCGCATCGGTTCCATGGGAGCACCTGGCGCGCCCCGAGGTCGCCGGGTCGAGCACGTCCGCACGAGCGCATCCGCCCACACGGAGGGGAGAGCATGACCGAGTACGAGTCGTGCGTCCAGGCGGCGGACCTGCAGGCCTCCAGCGCATGAGTTGGCTGCGGCTCCAGCGCTTCGTCCGCACCAGCATGTGGCTGCTGCCGGTCGGCTGCCTGGCCGCGGGCGCCCTCCTCGCCGTCGGGACGCTCGCCGTGGACCGGGCGACGGGCTACCGGCTGGTCCCGCAGAGCCTGACGGGGACGCCGTCCGACGCCCAGACGATCCTGTCCTCCTTCGCCACCGCCATGGTGTCGCTGACCAGCCTCGTCCTGACGGTCACCCTGGTCGCGGTCCAGCTGGCGATGGGACAGTTCTCGCCCCGCATCGTGGGGGCACTGCTCAACGACCGGTTCAGCCAGTTGGCGATCGGACTGTTCGGGGCGACCTTCCTGGTCGCGGTGCTGACCCTCCGCGAGATCCGCGGCTCCGACACCGGCACCGTGCCCGGACTGTCGATGCTGCTGTGCTACCTCCTGATGCTCGCCAGCATCGTCGTGCTCGTCCTGTTCGTGCACCACGCCGGCCAGGGTCTGCGGGTCGCCGGACTGATCGACCTCGTCGGCGACCGGAGCCGCGAGTTCATCGTCCGCGAGCACGGGGAGCGGCCCGTCGTCACCGGCGGCCCGGACGAGATGGTCGCCGCGCAGCCCGGCAACGTGATCCGCGTCGACCGGCCGGCGTTGGTCGCCGCGGCCCGGCAGGCGGACTGCGTGCTGGAGCTGGTCCCCGTCGTCGGGGACTTCGTCGTCGGCGGCGCGCCGCTGGTCCGGGTGCACCCGGGCACCCGGTCGCCGGTGAGCGCCGACGGCCCCTGGGCCGGTCGGCTCCGGGCCACCGACGTCACCCGCCACGTCCTGCTCGGCCCGGAGCGCGTGCACACCGAGGACCTCGCCTACGGCTTCCGCAAGCTCGTCGACATCGCCGTGCGGTCGATCGCACAGCCGTTCAACGACCCCACGACGACGGTCCAGGCGCTGCACCGGCTGCACGACCTGCTGCGCCAGATGGCCGCTCGCCCCCTGCCCTGCGGTGAACACCGAGACGAGGACGGCGTGGTGCGCCTGCTCGAGCGGACCCTCAGCTGGGACGGCTACGTCCGGCTGGCGTTCGACGAGATCCGACTGGCCGGGGCGTCGGAGCCGCAGGTGACCCGGAAGATGTGCGCGGCGCTGGCCGACCTCGAGAGCGTGGCACCGCCCGACCGGCAGGAACCGCTGGACCGCCAGCTCCGGCTGCTGCACGCCGCCGTCCGGCGCGCCCACGAGGACGAGGAGGACGTCGTCGCAGCGCTCACCCCGGACACCGAGGGCATCGGGTCGGGGGCCGACGTCACCGCCGCGCCACGATCTCGGTCGGCTCCGGGCCCGTACTGAGCTGCCCGGATGCCGGCCGATCCGCCGTCGCGAGTCAGGAGCTACACCGTCGTCTCGATGCGACTGCAGCCAGAGACGACTCAGGCCGTCCTCCCGGGGGAGAACGGCCTGGTCATCGGGGTGGAGCTGAGGGGACTCGAACCCCTGACCCCCACACTGCCAGTGTGGTGCGCTACCAGCTGCGCCACAGCCCCGTTCCTCGGCCCGCCCGGTCTCGCTCGGGCCACGGAGAACTATACGACGTCCGGAACGGCCCTCTGCGACGGGGGGTCGTCCCGCGCGTCGCGGGTCAGACCTCGACCCCGCGCTCGGCCAGCCACGGCACCGGGTCGATCTTGCGCCCGTTCATCCCGCCCCGGTGCACCTCGAAGTGCAGGTGCGGCCCGGTGGACTGGCCGCGGTTGCCCAGCAGCGCGATCGTCTCGCCGGCCTCCACGAACTGGCCGGGCTCGACGAGGATCTCGTCCATGTGGCCGTAGACGGTCACGTCGCCGTTCTCGTGCAGGACGTAGACGGCCAGGCCGAAGCCGCTGGCCGCACCGGCCCGGACGACGACGCCGTCCATGGCCGCGTACTCCGGCGTCCCGATGGGGGCGGCCAGGTCGATGCCGTAGTGGAAGGTGCCCCACCGCGAGCCGAAGCCGCTGGTGAACCGCGCGCCGTCGACCGGCAGGACGGCCTTGGGCCGCGCCGCCTCCCGGGCGGCTTCCGCGGCGGCCTCCGCGGCGGCGGCCTCGGCCGCGGCCCGCTCCGCGCGGCTGGCCGCGACCTCCTGCAGGCGCGCCTGCGCCTCCGCCTCGGTGATCGAGGCCATCGGCATGACCTCGACGGACTCCTCGCCGGTGGCCAGCTCCATCTGCGCGCCGAGCACCGGCGTCGAGCCGGCCTCCGCCGCGGACCCGCCGGGCACCCCGACGACGCCGGCGCCGATCGCGCCGGCCACGAGCGCGGCGAGCAGCAGCTGCGGACGGCGGGCGCGCACGCCGCGACGGCGGGCGCGCGGCGTAGCGACCTCGGCGGTGACGGGCTCGGTCACCGTGGCGGGGACCGGCAGGGCGGTGGTGTCCGGCGCGGGGCCGGCGTCGTCGACGGTGTCCTCGGCGGCGGACCGCGGGACGGGGAGGGCGGCGGGGCGGACCGGCGGGAAGCCGCGCAGCGGGGAGACCGGGTGGTCCGACACACCCGGGGACCCGCCGTTCCGGGGACCGGGCACCCCCGTGGCGGAGCCGCTGGCGGGGCGGGTCAGCAGACCCGCATCACTCCGGTGACTGGCCAAGGCGCGTACCCCGCTCGCTCGTGGGAAGCGGCCCGTCCGGGCCCGATCGAGTCGTGTCGATCCAAACACACCGTGACCTGGTCGTGACCGGGAGTACGGCGTGTCCGCCGGTGACACGCCGTGTGCGCTGCGTCACGAGTGGCGGGTGGGTTTGGGACGACGCCGTTGCGGGGATGTCTCGTCTTCCGGCGTGGAGCAGCACGCGCCGGTCCGACGGGGACCGCCGGGCCGACGCCGGCTCCGCACGGCACCCGCGTGCCCACGCTCCGCGGGCGTCGTCGCGACCCACCGGCGCGACCCACCGCAGCACCGCCCCGCCAGATCCGTCCGCCCCTCCGTGTGCGCCCGGATCGACCGGCGTGGTCCCATGATCGTTCCCCGCCGCGCGCGGGGGCGGCCGGCCCTGCGCCGGCCCCGCACGGACAGGAAGGACCGATGCCTCGATGGCACAGCCCGAGCGCTCCCCGCGGCACCTCCCGCGGGCGGGCACGGCCGCGCAGCCGACGGCACTGCCCGTCGGCCGCGTCCGGCCGCTGACCGCGGCGACGCTCGAGCAGCACGGGGCCCGGCTCACCGTCCCCACCTACCACCGGGCGTCCCTGACGCCGTCGGTCGTGCACATGAGCGTGGGCGGGTTCTCCCGCGCGCACCAGCTCATCTACTTCGACGAGGTCGCCCAGCAGCGGATCTCCACGGACTGGGGCGTCGTGGGCGTCGGCCTGCGCGCCCGGCGGCTGCGGGAGGCCCTCGCGCCGCAGGACAACCTCTACACCGTCGTCGAGCGCAGCCCCGACGGCGAGCGCGCCCGGGTGGTCGGCGTCCTCACCGACTACCTGTTCGCCCCCGATGCCCCGGCCGCGGTCCTCGACCGGCTCAGCGACCCGCGCACCCGCGTGGTCACCATGACGATCACCGACGCCGGGTACCTCCTCGACCCCACGACCGGCGTCTTCACCCCCGACGACGACGTCCGGCACGACCTCGCGCACCCCGGCACCCCGCGCACCGTCTTCGGGTTCCTCGTCGAGGCCCTCGACCGCCGTCGCCGGGCCGGCACCCCACCGTTCACCGTCGTCTCCTGCGACAACCTGCACCGCAACGGCGACGCCACCCGCACCGCGGTCACCGGGCTCGCCGCGCTGCGGGACGAGGTCCTCGCCCGGTGGATCGCCGACCGCGTCGCCTTCCCCAGCAGCATGGTCGACCGGATCACCCCGCAGACGACGCCCGAGGAGCGCGAGGCGATCGCCCGCCGGCACGGCATCGACGACCGCTGGCCGGTCGTCACCGAGCCCTTCTCGCAGTGGGTGATCGAGGACTCCTTCTGCAACGGCCGCCCGCCGCTGGACGCGGTCGGCGTCCGGTTCGTCCGCGACGTCACCGACCACGAGCTGATGAAGACCCGTCTGCTCAACGCCAGTCACTCCGCGCTCGGCTACCTCGGCACGCTGGCCGGGTACGAGCGGATCGACGTGCTCATGGGCGACCCGGTGTTCGCCGCCTACGCCGCCCGGCTCATGGACGCCGAGGTCACCCCGCTGATCCCCGTGCCGGAGGGCATCGACCTGGACGAGTACAAGGCCACGCTGCTGCAGCGCTTCGCCAACCCGGCCATCGCCGACCGGCTGTCCCGGCTGTGCCGCCGCGGGTCGACCAAGCTGCCGCACCACCTGCTGCCCTCGCTCCGCCAGGCCCTGGCCGAGGACCGCCCGCACGCGCTGCTCACCCTCGCCCTGGCCGGCTGGGTCCGCTACCTGCAGCGGGTCGACGAGCACGGCCGGTCGCTGCCGATCGAGGACGATCACGGGCCGCGCCTGCAGGCCCTGGCCCGCGCCGGGGGCGACGACCCGCGCCTCCTGCTGGCCGACGAGCCGGTCTTCGGCGACCTCGGCTCGGTCCCCGGGTTCGCCGACGAGCTGGCCGACGCCGTGCTCCGGCTCCGGTGCGACGGCGTCCGGGAGACCGTCGCCGCCGTCACCGCCGCGAGCGCCCGGTGAGCGCGCCCCGCACCGGCGGGGCGGCCGCGGTGCTCCCCCGCGAGGTCGTCGCGGGCCTGACCGCGCTGCTCTGCGACGCCGACGGCAACCTCTTCCCCTCCGAGGAGCCGGCCTTCGTCGCCTCCGCCGAGGTCACCAACCGCTTCCTCGCCGAGCTCGGCGACGCACGCCGGTACACCCCGGAGGAGCTGCGCCTGGCCACGACCGGGATGAACTTCCGGACGACGTCGCGCCGGCTGGCCGCCGAGGCCGGCCGCCCGGAGGTCGACGTCGAGCCGTGGGTGGCCGAGGAGAAGCGCGCGGTCACCGCGTACCTCGGCGAGCACCTGCGCCCGCACGGGCCGACGAGCGCCGCGCTCACCGCGCTCGCCCCGCACCTGCGGCTGGCCGCGGTCAGCTCCAGCGCGCTGGCCCGGCTGGCCGCCTGCTTCACCGCCACGGACCTGGACGGGCTCATCCCGCCGGCGGCCCGGTTCAGCGCCGAGGACTCGCTGGCGGTGCCCACGAGCAAGCCCGACCCGGCGGTGTACCTGTACGCCTGCGAGCACCTGGGGATCGCCCCGGAGCAGGGCCTCGCCGTCGAGGACTCCGTCCCCGGGGCACTCTCCGCGGTCCGCGCGGGTTGTCCCACGGTGGGGAACCTGCTGTTCGTCCAGCCCACCGAGCGCGCCGAGCGGGAGGCCGCGCTCTGGGAGGCCGGCGTGCTCGCCGTCGTCTCGTCCTGGCAGGAGCTCGCCGACCTGCTGCTGCCCGTCCTGACCGGAGGTGGTCGATGAGGATCGTCTACACCAGCTTCCGCGGCCTGTTCTCCGACAGTCCGCGGGCGATCTACGAGGCACTGGTGGCCCGCGGCGACGACGTCACGCACACGTGGCTGACCGCGCCGGTCGCCGAGTCCGCCTTCCCGGCCGACGTCGGGACCGTGCCGTTCGGCAGCCCGGACAGCATCGCCGCGCTCGAGTCCGCCGACGTCGTCGTGTCCAACGACCACGTGCCGCTGGACTGGGAGAAGCGCCCGGGCGCCTTCTACCTGCAGACCTGGCACGGCACCCCGCTCAAGCGGATCCACAACGACGTCCTCTGGGCGCCGGAGGGCCGGCTGGCCTACCTGGAGCACGACATCGCCCGCTGGGACGCGATGCTCTCCCCCAACGCCTACAGCACCGGCCGGTTCCGTCAGGCCTTCGGCTTCCGCGGGCCGGTGCACGAGACCGGCTACCCCCGCAACGACCTGCTCTCCAGCCCCGACCGGGACGCGGTGCGGGCGCGGGTGCGGGCCGGGCTCGGCATCGACGACGACGCCCGCGTCGTCCTCTACACCCCCACCTGGCGCGACGACCTGGTGTTCGAGGGCATCGGGGAGCGCGACTTCCACTTCCCGGTGGACCTCGCCGACTTCACCGACCGGCTCGG
Organism: Geodermatophilus sp. SYSU D00525; assembly: GCF_054050475.1. NCBI lineage: Bacteria > Bacillati > Actinomycetota > Actinomycetes > Geodermatophilales > Geodermatophilaceae > Geodermatophilus > Geodermatophilus sp. SYSU D00525. The sequence goes on along the minus strand of NZ_JBJGZK010000010.1, from coordinate 144,288 downwards.
CAAGGACCACGTGCTGCTGCTGCGGCTGCACAACATGGTCTCCGACCGGCTGGAGTCGATCGACGGGCTCCCGGTGCAGGACGTCTCGTCGTACCCGGACATCCGCGACCTGTACCTGGCCGCCGACGTGCTGGTCACCGACTACTCGTCGACGATGTTCGACTTCGCGGTCACCGGGAAGCCGATCCTGCTGTTCCCCTACGACCTCGACGAGTACCGCGACCGGCTGCGCGGGTTCTACGTGCCGCTGGAGGAGGTCGCGCCCGGGCCGATCGTGACGGCCAGCGAGGACCTGGTCGCCGCCCTCGCCGACCTGGACGCCGTCACCGCGGAGCACGCCGACCGCTACGAGTCCTTCCGCGAGACCTACACCTCCCTCGAGGACGGCAACGCCACCGGGCGCGTCCTCGACCTGTTCTTCCCGCCCGGCGGTCCCGCCGGCGCGGCTGCTCCGACCCGAGGAGGGGACGACAGTGCGCATCGCTGACCTCGTGCCGACCCGGGGACCCGGCCGTAGGACCGCAGCCGCCCGGCCGGCTGCCCGCCCGCAGCCGTTCCCGCCGCAGGTGGTCGTCCTGGCCGCCGGGATGGGCACCCGCCTGGGGCGCCCGCTGCCCAAGCCGCTGACCCCGCTGGTGGACGGCCGCAGCATCCTGCACCGCCAGCTGGACACGCTCGCGCAGGTCTTCGGGCCCGCCGTCGACGTCACCGCCGTCGTCGGCTTCCAGTGCGAGCTGCTCATGCAGGCCGCGCCGGACCTGCGCTTCGCCTACAACCCGCACTTCGCGCGGACCAACACCTCCAAGAGCCTGCTGCGCGGCCTGCGGACCACCCGCCAGGGCGGCGTGCTGTGGCTCAACGGCGACGTCGTGTTCGACGCCGCGGTGCTGGAGGCCGTGGTGCCCGCGCTGGAGGCCGACGAGAGCTTCGTGTGCGTCGACACCTCCACCGTCGCCGACGAGGAGGTCAAGTACACCCTCGACGGCGAGGGCTTCATCGCCGAGCTGTCCAAGACGGTGAAGGGCGGCCTGGGTGAGGCCGTGGGCATCAACCACGTCTCGTCCGCCGACAAGGCCGTGCTGGTCGAGCACCTCGACGCCTGCGGCGACCAGGACTACTTCGAGCGCGGCATGGAGACGGCGATCGTCGAGGCCGGCGTGCGGTTCCGTCCGGTGGACATCTCGCGGTGGGCCGCCGTCGAGGTCGACTTCGAGGCCGACCTGGACAGGGCCAACGCGATGCTCTCCGGCGACCGCCCGCACCTGCACCCGGTCCCCGACGGCACCGCCTAGCCGGAACGGCCCCGCGGCCCCGGCCGGTCAGGCGACCGGCTGGGGCTCCGGGGCGGGGTCCTGCGGGCGGGTGCGCTCCGGGTCGCGGAAGCGCCGGGCCGCGGCCAGCCCGCCGACGACGAGCCCGGCCCCACCCGCGACCAGGACGGCGACCGCCACCCGGGCGAGCGGCGCCGGGCCGCCGGTGGCCACGTGCGCGCTCCACAGCACGTCGACGTCGGGCAGGCCCTGCACCAGCAGCAGCCAGCCGAGCACGACCGCGCACAGCCCGGCCACGACCCCGCGACCGCGCCGGGCGGCGACCCAGCCGAGCGCGGCCACCAGCGCCGCGGTGACCGCGGGCAGCAGCGCGGACACCACCGCCGCCGCGTGCGAGGACACCGTCACCGGGGGCTCGGGCGTGCTCGCCGCGTGCCACAGCGCGGCGGCCCCGCCCGCGGCCAGCGCCCAGCCCAGCGGCCGCGGCGACCGGGCCAGCAGGCCGGCGGCCGCGACGGCGGCGGCCAGCGCCAGGTGCAGTCCCCAGGTGAGCGCCGTCGGCGGCGGCGGGCTCCAGGTGAGCACGCCGCGCACGGTCACCGCGGTGTCGCCGTGCCGCAGCGGGACGGTCCAGGCGAACACCGTCTGCGCGCGGTCCGGGTCGGCCGCGACCGCCGGGGGCAGCTGCTCCTCGCTCATCCAGTGCGTGCGGTGGTCGTGCCAGGTGTACTGCGGCTCGGTGGAGACGCGCACCCACTCCGGCTCGGCCCGCGGGTCGGCGTCCGCGGGCAGCGTGACCCGGCCGTAGCGGTCGAGGTTGATGTAGGTGGCCGGGCTGTGCGCGTTGCGCCAGACGCCGTCCGGGCCGATCCGCAGGTAGGGCTCGTCGGAGTAGCCCGGCACGGTCACCTCGGTGCCGGTGGTGTTCACCAGCTCCAGGGAGTCCCCGAACTCGAGCACCCGCACGCTCACGCCGGGCACCGGCGGCTGCACCGAGGTGACCCGGCCGTCGAAGTCGCTGCCCGCGACCTCCCCGCCGACGTGCGCCTGCGCCGGCCCGGCGAGGGCGAGGGCGGCCAGCACGCCGAGCACGACCACCAGCAGCCGCGCGCCGGCGGCGGCCGGGCGGCTCACGCGGCGTCGGCGACCGCGGCCAGGTCGCCGGCGATGTCCCGCGCGGTGTTGCCGGCGTCGAACGCGACGTGCGCCTGGTCGTCGGCGCCGTAGAGCAGCAGCAGCGAGCTGTGCAGCCGGCCGTCCTCCTCGGCCAGCGGCACGCCGGCCGACAGCTGCGCCTGGTCGATCGCGTCCTGGCCGCCGGTCAGCCCGACGAACTGCGTAGGCAGGTCGGCGTCGAACCGGTCCAGGTACTCCCCCAGCACCTGCGGGGTGTCGGTGGCCGGGTCGGTGGTCACGAACACCACCTGCACCTGCTCGGCCAGCGCCGGGTCGGTGTCGCGCAGGGCGAGGGCGACGTCGGCCATGGTCGTCGGGCAGATGTCGGGGCAGTTCGTGTAGCCGAAGAACAGCAGCGTCGGGCGGCCCGCCGTCACCGAGGCGAAGTCGTAGGACGCGCCGGTCTGGTCGGTCAGGGTGAACGAGGGCCGCTGGTAGGGGTCGGGCAGGTCGAGGCCGGCGTAGGTGTCGTCGGGCCCCTCCACCGTGGCGAGGGAGCCGCCCGTGTGGTCCCCGTCGGCATGGGAGTGGCCCTCGGCGGCCGCCGCCTGGTCCCCGTCGTCGGAGCCGCAGGCGGACAGCGCCAGGCCGGCGGCGAGGAGCAGCGCGGCGCTCCGGCCGCGTCCGGGAGCGGTCACGAGGACACGGTACGTCGGCCCGCGCGGTACCCGAGGACGACGCCCGCGACCCCGACGGCCAGCGCCAGGACGGCGAGGACCAGCGCGAGGACCGCCGGCGTGTCCGACGTCCCGCCGTCGGCCTGCTCGCCGGTGGCGGCCGCGGTGTCCGTGGCGGTCGTGTCACCGGTCCCGGCAGCGGTCCCGGAAGCGGTCAGCGTCAGGGTCGGCGCCGGGTTCTCCGGCTCCTCCTGGCCCTCGACGGTCGGCTCGATCCACGCCGACTCGGTGCCGTCGCTGTAGGTCTGCACGGTGGGGAACGACAGCGTGCCGGCGTCCGGGAACGGGCCACCGGACAGCGAGAACTCCTGGAACTGCCCGGGTGCGATCCCGCCGCCGGCGTCGGCGCGGAACTCGACCACCGACACGTAGCTGGTGATCTCCGTCCCGTGGTTGTCCACGGGCTCGGGGAGCTCGGAGGAGGTCGTGGTGACCGACCAGCCCGGCACCGGCAGGGTCCGCAGCGAGGCCAGTGCCTCGTCCTCCGGGATCGAGATGCGCACCGAGACGGTGCTCGCGGTGTCGCTCTCGTTGGGCACCCGGAAGGTCAGCTTCCCGTAGCCGCCGGGGGCGGCGTCGGCCGACGAGACCGTCACGTGCGCCGACGCGGTGGCGGCGACCACGACGGACGCGACCAGGGCGGTCAGCACGGCGGCCAGGACGACACCGGCACGGGCCAGCGGTCGCAGGATGAGGGACACGGTTCTCCTTCTGTCGGTCCGGGGAGGGGTCTCAGCGCACCGGGACGTCGGTGCTGGCGGTGGTGGCGGTGAACTCGTCGAGCCGGACGCTGACGGCGACGGTCCAGGTGCCGGCGCCCGGGATGGACATCCCGTCGGCCACCCAGTGGCCGGGGCCGGCGGGCTCGAGGTCGACGTCGAGCGGGCCGATCTCCTGCTCGGGCTCGGTGAGCGTCACGCGCAGGTCGGCCGGCTGGGCCAGCTGCCCGTCGTCGTCGAACAGGTAGAGGTGCAGCGTGTTGGCGCCCGGGCGGGCCGGGTCGATCGACAGCTGGACGCTGCCGGACTCCCCCGCCGACGACTGCAGCGGCAGGGTGACGTCGACCGGCTGGGCGGCCGCGGCGCGGGCCGGCGGGGTGCCCACCAGCACCGCGGACAGCACCAGCACGGCGGCGGCGACGGCGGCCTCGACCAGGATCGTGCGGCGCAGCGGCGCGACGTCCTCGACGGCGCCGCGGGCCTGCACGTCGGCACGGGCGCGGGCGGCCTCGGCGACCGCCGGCTCCCCGGCGCCGGGGGCGGCGAAGGCGTGCGCGGTCACCCGGCGGCGGCCGCCCGGCCGCGGCCGGGCGAGGCCCAGGTGCTGCTGCACCCACACCCGCGAGACGCCGGCGGCGGCCAGCAGCAGCAGGACCAGCGCGAGCTTGGCCAGCAGGACCCAGCCGTAGGTCGTGGAGACCAGCGCGGCCGGCGAGCCGACCTCGCGCACCGACTGGACGACGCCGGTGACCACCAGCGCGGCCACCGAGCCGGAGGCGATCCGCGACCACCGCGGCAGCGCCGCGGCCAGTTCCCCGGCCTCGACGCCGGGCCGCAGCAGCCCGGCCAGCAGCGCGGCCAGCCCGCCCAGCCACAGCGCCATGGCCGCGACGTGCACCGCGGTGACGGCGGTGGCGAACACCGGCACGCTGCCGGCCACCGGGTGCCCGACCGCCGCGGTGGTGAGGACGACCCCGGCGCCGAGGACGGCCGGGCCCACCGCCTCCGCCGGCCGCGGCGCGGCCCCCTGGCGCCACAGCGGCACCAGCAGCGCGGCGAGCAGCAAGGCGAGGGCGCCGCGGCCGAGCGTGGTGAGGCCGTAGGCCGAGGAGCCGGTGGCGGCCAGCAGCGCCGGGTCGACCAGCGACCCGAGCCCCGCCCCGGCCGTGTACGGGCCCTGCAGCAGGAAGGTCAGCACCGCGGCCCCCGCGACCGTCCCCAGCCCGGCCGTGGTCAGCCGCCGCATCCGGCGCGAGGCCCAGCCGGCGGGCCAGCACAACAGCAGGAACGCCGGGACCCCCAGACCCACGGCCTCGCCGGCGAACCCGAGGGAGCGCGCGGCCGGCAACGCGGCGGCCACGAGCGGGTCGGCGTCGGGGTCGGCGGCGACCGCCCCGGCGTCGGCCAGCGCCCCGTCGCCGACGACGAAGGCGTACGCCCCGCTCACCGGGTGCGAGTCGGCGGAGACCACCCGGTAGGTGACGACGTAGCTGGCGTCGGGCAGGTCACCGCGCAGCGGGATGGTCACCGTGTCGTCCTGCACCGACGCGGCGCCGGTGTCCACGCGCTCGCCGTCGTCGCCGAGGACGCGGGCGTAGCCGGCGCCCAGGGACACGCCCTCGGTGAAGCGCAGGGTGACCTGGCCGGGCACCGCGTCGAGGCGGGCGCCCTCCCCCGGGTCGGTGGAGACCAGCTCGGCGTGCGCGGCGGCGGGGCCGGCGGTGGCCACGCCGAGGCCCAGCCAGCCGGCGAGCAGCACGAGCAGCAGCAGGGCCGGCCGCGGCGAGCGGCGGGCCGGGACGGCGGGGGTCACGCGACCACCCGCCGGCCCGCGGCGGGCGCGGCCGCCCGCCGCGGCCGCTGCCGCCAGGCGACGACGGCGATGAGCACGACGCCGGCGAGCAGCAGCAGGTGCGCGGCGGCGCGGTCGGCGTGCACGTGCCCGGCCTGCAGGTCGCGCACCGTGGTGACGGTCAGCAGGACGGCGAAGGTGGCCAGGAACGGTAGCGCCCCCGCGGCCAGCCGGGGCGCGGCGGCGACGGCGAGGAAGGCGGCCGCGACAGCGAGGTTCCACGCGCCGGTCTCGTGCGCCACGTGCACCGGCGCGCTCATCGCCGCGGTGCCGGCGGACAGCGCCGGCCACGCCAGGCCGGCCTGCGCCACGCCCACGGCCAGCAGCGCCAGCCGCAGCGCCGACCGCACCAGCCGGGCGCGCGCGGCCGCCGCGGTGCCGGGCAGCTGCCGCGGCAGCGCGCCGAGGACGGCGGCGGTGAGGTCGGGCACCGGCGGCGCGGGGGCCAGCCGCGCCCGGCGGGTCACCGCCTCCGCGGCGTCGGCCCACCCGGCGCACGCGGGGCACGCGGCGAGGTGGCGGTCGAGGTCGGCGGCGGGCACGCCGAGCGGCTCGCCGTCGAGTCGTGCGGAGACCGCCTCGCGGAAGGGGGCACACTGCATGTCGTCGTAGTCGTCACGGAGGGCCCGTCCGGTTCCCGGGACCGGCCCGGATGTGACGGAGGGAACACGTGGACGAGCTCGCGCGGGTCGCGGCGGCCGCCGTCGACGGCGACCCCCTCGCCGCGGCGACCCTCGTGCGGTCCACCCAGTCCGACGTCTGGCGGCTGTGCGCCGCGCTCGGCGATCGGGACTCCGCCGACGACCTGACCCAGGAGACCTACGCCCGCGCCTTCGCCACGCTGCACCGCTTCGAGGGCCGCTCCTCGCTGCGGACGTGGCTGCTGGCCATCGCCCGGCGGGTCTGCGCCGACGCCGTCCGCTCGCGGCGCCGCCGGCGGCTCACCCTGGTCCGCGACGACGCCGACCTCGAGGCCCTCGGCCGCGGCGACGACGCCGACCGGGTGGGCGAGGGCGCCGCCGTCACCGACCTGCTGGGCCGGCTGGACCCCGACCGCCGGGAGGCCTTCGCGCTCACCCAACTGCTCGGGCTCTCCTACGCCGAGGCCGCCGAGGTGGCCGGCTGCCCGGTGGGGACCGTCCGCTCGCGGGTCGCCCGGGCCCGCGCCGACCTGGTCGAGGCGCTCGGCGGGAGTGCGCAGGAGGAGCCGGACGCGGCGCGCGGGTGAACCTGCGCTGAACCGTGGGTGAACGGGTACCTATGCTGCCCGACGGCCGTGCGACCGCTCATCCGCGGCGGGCGCCCTCCCGACACCCGCCGATCCGGAGCCCCTCGTGCCCTTCAGCCTGACCCCCAAGGACCAGAGCTTCTACACCCTGTTCAGCGACTCGGCGCAGAACCTGGTCGCGGCCACCGACGTCCTGGGCGAGTTCCTCCACGACCACGCCCGCCGGACCGAGCTCGCCGACCGGCTGCGCGACCTCGAGCACACCGGGGACCAGTCGACACACGCGATCTTCCGGCAGCTGAACTCCAGCTTCGTGACGCCGTTCGACCGCGAGGACATCTACAGCCTGGCCAGTCACCTCGATGACGTCATGGACTACGTCGAGGCCGCCGCCGACCTCGTCGTCCTCACCGGGCTGGGCACGCTGCCGGCCGAGATGAGCCAGCAGACGGCGCTGCTGCAGCGCGCCGCGGAGACCACCGCCGAGGCGATGCCGCGGCTGCAGACGATGAAGGGCCTCCCCGACTACTGGATCGAGGTCAACCGCATCGAGAACGAGGCCGACAAGCTCTACCGGCGGCTGCTGTCCCGGCTCTACAGCGGCGAGTTCGAGGCACTGGAGGTCCTCCGGCTCAAGGAGGTGGCCGACCAGCTCGAGGAGGCCGCCGACGCGTTCGAGAAGGTGGCCAACGTCGTCGAGTCCATCGCGGTCAAGGAGTCCTGAGCTCCGTGGACCTCTTCTGATGGACGCGGCCTTCGTCGCGCTGGTCGTCATCGTCGTCGTCGCCCTGGCCTTCGACTACACCAACGGGTTCCACGACGCCGCCAACGCCATCGCCGTCGCCGTCTCGACCAAGGCGCTGACGCCGCGGGTGGCGCTGGCGCTGGCGGCGGTGATGAACCTGGTCGGCGCCCTGCTGTCCACCGAGGTCGCCAAGACCGTCGGCGCCGGGATCATCGAGGCGCCGACCGGGACCGGCGGGCTGGAGATCGTCTTCGCCGCGCTGGTCGGCGCGATCGCCTGGAACCTGATCACCTGGTACTTCGGGCTGCCGTCGTCGTCCTCGCACGCGCTGATCGGCGGCCTGGTGGGCGCCGCGCTGGCCGCGGCCCACGACGTCCAGTGGCTGGGCGTCGTCGACAAGGTCGTCATCCCGATGGTCGTGTCGCCGCTGGTCGGCTTCGGCCTCGGCTACCTGTTCATGCTGGCCCTCCTGTGGACCTTCCGGAGCGCCAACGTCACCCGCGCCAACCGCGGGTTCCGCTACGCGCAGATCGTCAGCTCCGCGACCATGGCGCTCGGCCACGGCCTGCAGGACGCCCAGAAGACGATGGGGATCATCACGCTGGCGCTGTTCACCGCCGGGGAGATCGACGGCTTCGAGGTGCCGCTGTGGGTCGTGCTCGCCGCGGCCCTCGCGATCAGCGCGGGCACCTACGCCGGCGGGTTCCGCATCATGCGCACGATGGGCCGGCGGATCATCCAGCTCACCCCGGCCGGCGGCTTCGCCGCCCAGACCGTGGCCTCCGGCGTCATGGTAACGACGGCGACCGTGTTCGCCGTGCCGGTCTCGACCACCCACATCACGACGACGTCGATCATGGGTGTCGGGTCGACGCGGCGGCTGTCGGCGGTCCGCTGGGGCGTGGCCGGCAACATCGTCGTCGCGTGGATCGTCACCCTGCCGGCCGCCGGTGCGGTGGCCGCGCTGGCGTACTTCCTCACCGGCCTCGTCGTCGGCTGACGCCGCCGCTCCCCTGACCGGGGAGGTCACCCCGCGAGGCGCTCGCGGGGTGACCTCCGTCTCGTCGACCCCCCTGCTGGCATATCCCGATCGATCTGGTAGACATAGTCCTCGTGGCGGCGACGGCGGTGCTCCTGGTGGGGCGGATCCACGTCGACCTGCTGCGCGTCTGCACGGCCACCTGTCCGGGCCGCTGACGCCCGCGCCCTCCTGGGCGCCCCTCTCCTCGCACGACCCGCGTCGAGTCGCGCCCTGACGCGCGCCCGCGGCCCGTCTCCCAGCCGGACAGGAGCCCCACCCCCGTGAAGACCTTGATCGTGCTCGCCCTCGCCGGGCTGGGCGCCCAGCTCGTCGACGGCAGCCTGGGCATGGCCTACGGCGTCACCTCGACGACGCTGCTGCTCGCCTTCGGCACCAACCCCGCCGCCGCGTCGGCGACCGTGCACTTCGCCGAGATCGGCACCAGCCTGATGTCGGGCGTCGCCCACTGGAAGTTCGGCAACGTCGACTGGAAGGTGGTCGCCAAGGTCGGCGTCCCCGGCGCCGTCGGCGCCTTCGTCGGCGCGAACGTCCTCTCCAGCCTCTCCACCGAGGTCGCCGCCCCGGTGATGTCGCTCATCCTGCTGTCCCTGGGCGTCTACCTGCTCGTCCGCTTCACCCTGCGCGGCATCGACCGCCGCAACATCGGCCGGCCGGTGCGCAAGCGCTTCCTCGCCCCGCTCGGTCTGGTGGCCGGCTTCGTCGATGCCACCGGCGGTGGCGGCTGGGGCCCGGTCGGCACCCCGGCGCTGCTGGCCAGCGGCCGCATGGAGCCGCGCAAGGTCATCGGCTCGATCGACACCTCCGAGTTCCTCGTCGCGCTGGCCGCCAGCCTGGGCTTCCTCCTCGCGCTCGGGTCGCAGGGCATCGACTTCGTGTGGGCGCTGGGCCTGCTCGCCGGCGGCCTGGTCGCCGCGCCGATCGCCGCCTGGCTGGTCCGGCACGTGCCGCCGCGGCTGCTCGGCTCCCTGGTCGGCGGCATGATCATCCTGACCAACACCCGCACGCTGCTGCGGAGCGACTGGATCGACGCCTCCGACCCGGTCCGCTACTCGGTCTACGCGGTCATCTACCTGGTCTGGGCCGCCGCCGTCGCCCACTCCTTCCGCCAGTACCGCAAGGACCGCGTGCAGGAGTCGGCCGACGCCCTCGCCGCCGAGGCCGCCCTGCTGGCCGAGGAGGAGCACCTGCACACGCCGGACGCGGCGGACGCCGCGGACCTCGAGCGCAGCCTCCGCGCCGGCCGCCCCGCCGACCCGCGCGACTAGGGGCACCTCACGGGAGGCCCCGTCCGGCACCTGCTGGGCGGGGCCTCCCGTCGTCTCAGCGGCGGCCCAGCAGCGTCGCCTCGAGCTCCTCGGGGAGGCCGGGCTCGGGCAGGCCGTGCGGGGTGGGCAGCCGCTCGGGGTCCTGCTGCAGCCAGGCCCAGGTGTCGGCGACGGTCTCGCGCACCGGCCGGCTGGGCAGCCCCAGCGCCCGCGCGCGGGCCGTGTCGACGTCCCACGCCGTCGCCGCCGTCTCCCGCGGCAGCCAGAACGGCAGGTGCAGCCAGGGCTCGACGCCTGCGGCCAGCAGGTCCTCCTCCGGCACCGGGACGAGCTCCGCGTCGCTGCCGGTGACCTCCCGGCACGTCTCCAGCAGCCCGCCCAGGGTCGTCATCCCGGCCGGGCCGGTGGCGTTGACCGGACCGTCCTGCCCGCGCTCGGCCATCCCGACCAGCCAGCCGGCCAGGTCACGGACGTCGACCAGCGCGATCGGCTGCTCCAGCGCGTCGGGGACGACGACCCGGCCGCCGCGGGCGATCCGCGCCAGCCACCACGGCAGCCGGCGGACGTTGTCGTGCGGGCCGAGGACGAGGCCGGCGCGGGCGGTGAGGAACCGCCCCGGCAGCGCCGCGCCGAGCACCCGCTCGGCGTACGCCTTGTTCGGGCCGTAGTCGTCGTCGGGGGTGTCCCAGGTGGGGTCGTCCTCGCCGCGGACCGGGCCCGGCGGCCAGGTCGAGTAGGCGTTGAGGCTGCTGACGAACGCGTAGGCCCGCACGCCGGCCAGGGCGGCCGCGGCGTGGCCGGCGGCGGCGCGGGTCTGGCAGGAGGTGTCGACGACGGCCTCCGGCGTCCAGCCGTCCAGCGCGCGCGGGAGGGCGGCGGGGTCGTCGCGGTCGCCGTGCAGCGGGCGGACGCCGTCCGGCGGCGCCCCGGTGAGGCCGCGGCTGAACGTGGCCACCTCGTGGCCGCGGTCGAGGGCCGCCGTCGCCACGTGCCGGCCGAGGAAGTGGGTGCCGCCGAGGACGAGGAGTCGCACGGGCCCACCCCAGCCGAGGCGCTCCCCCGCCGTCCACCCGGTTCGCGGACGGCGGAAGCGCGCTACACCGCGCGGGTGACCACCGGAAGGTCGGGGACCTGCGGCAGCGGCTGGGAGCGGGCCGCGGCGAGCACCATCTGCGGCGAGCGCGGCAGGCCCCGCCGGGTGCACAGCCGCAGCGCGCGCACGCCGGTGATGACGTCGGTCTCCGGCGGGACGACCAGCAGGTCCGCCCGCCGGTTGCCGCCCGCCCAGCTCAGGCACACGACACCGGGGTCCATGCTGCGGAACCCGCCGGTGCGCACCACCCGGCCGTCGACGACGACCTTGCGCGGCGCCGGCAGCCACGAGTCCAGCGCGTAGGTGAAGCGCTCGACGCGCACGCCGCGGCGGTCGAGCGCGGCGATCAGCTCGGGCACCTCGACGGCGAGGTCGCGGGTCCGCGGGAACCAGGCCCCGTCGAAGGCGTTCTCCCCCGACCCGGCGTCGGCCCGCAGGCTCACGCGGACGTCGATGCCCCCGCGGAAGCCCCCCGTGGTCCCCGTCGCCTCCGTCGTCGTCATCAGCAGTCCCGCCTCCCGCTCAGCGCGCTGCGGACCCGCGTCCGGGCCCACCGGGCGACGGTAGGTCGGCGCACCGCGCGATCCCCGCGCGCCACGGGTGGGCCTGTCGCGCCCACACGGCTCGCCGTCACGCGAGGTCACGATGCCGTCACGAGGCATCCGCCCGGGCAGCGTCCCACGAAGCTCCCGTGAGGAACGTGCCGGAGGAGGCCCCATGACCCGCGAGTTCGTGTTCGACGGCGTCCTCGAGCCCCTGCCGTGGGGACGGAACGTCTACGTGGTCATCCGGGTCCCGGCCGGGCTGGAGGAGGCGGCCCGGGCGTGGCCGACCCGGCGGGTCGAGGGCCGCATCGACGACGTCGCGGTCAACCTGGGTCTGAACCGGGCCCAGCCGGCCGTGCTGGCCGACGCCTTCGTCTACGCGGGACCGGGCCTGCGGCGCCGGCTGGGGCTCGACCCCGGGGACGCGGCGGCGTGCCGGCTGCGCCCGGCCGGCCCCGACGCCGTCCTGGTCCCGGATGACGTGCGTACGGCGCTGGAGGACGGCGGGCGCCTGCCCGCCTTCGAGCGGCTGACGCCCGGCCGGCGCAGGCGACTGCTCACGCCCGTCGAGAACGCCGTCCGCGAGGCGACCCGCGCGCAGCGGATCGCCGCCCTCGTGCGGGAACTGGCGGCCGGATAGCACGGGAGCCCCCGCCCGGCGGACCGGACGGGGGCTCCCGAGGCGTGCACCTCCGCGGAAGTGCACGGGTGGCTCACGCCTTGGGCTTGCGGTTCTTCGCCTTGCCGCGCTCGTTCTGGTCGAGGATGACCTTGCGCACCCGGACGGCGGCCGGCGTCACCTCGACGCACTCGTCCTCGGCACAGAACTCCAGCGCCTGCTCGAGGTTGAGCACCTTCGGCGGCACCAGGCGCTCGAGCTCCTCCGCGGTCGAGGACCGCATGTTGGTGAGCTTCTTCTCCTTGGTGATGTTGACGTCCATGTCGTCGGGCCGGGAGTTCTCCCCGACGATCATGCCCTCGTACACCTCGGTGCCCGGGGCGACCATCATCTGGCCGCGCTCCTGCAGCGAGAACATCGCGTACGACGTCGCCACGCCCTGCCGGTCGGCGACCAGCGAGCCGGTCGGCCGGGCGCGCATGTCGCCCATCCAGGGCTCGTAGCCCTCGAGGTTGTGGTTGAGGACGCCGGTGCCGCGGGTCTCGGTGAGGAACTCGGTGCGGAACCCGATGAGGCCGCGCGAGGGGACGACGTACTCCATCCGCGCCCAGCCGGTGTCGTGGTGCACCAGGTTCTCCATGCGCCCGCGGCGGGAGGCCAGCGCCTGGGTCAGCGTGCCGACGTACTCGCCCGGGGTGTCGATGGTGACCCGCTCGACCGGCTCGTGCAGCTTGCCGTCGATCTCCTTGGTGACCACCTGCGGTCGGCCGACGGTGAGCTCGAACTCCTCGCGGCGCAGCTGCTCGACGAGGATGGCCAGCGCCAGCTCGCCGCGGCCCTGCATCTCCCAGGTGTCGGGGCGCTCGGTGGGCAGCATGCGCACCGACACGTTGCCGACCAGCTCCTGGTCGAGGCGGTTCTTGATCAGCCGGGCGGTGAGCTTCTTGCCGCTCTTGCCCGAGATCGGCGAGGTGTTGATGCCGATGGTGATCGAGATCGACGGCTCGTCGACGGTCAGCGGCGGCAGCGGGCGCGGGTCGTTCGGGTCGGCGAGGGTGTCGCCGATCATGACGTCCTCGATGCCGGCGATGGCGACCAGGTCGCCGGAGCCGGCGCTGTCGGCCGGGGTGCGGGTGAGGCCCTCGGTGACCAGCAGCTCGGTGATCTTGACGTTCTTGACGCTGCCGTCGGTGCGGCACCAGGCGACGGTCTGGCCGTTCTTCATCGTGCCGGAGTGGATGCGCAGCAGCGCCAGCCGGCCGAGGTAGGGCGAGGCATCGAGGTTGGTGACCTGCGCGCGCAGCGGCTCCTCGGCGTCGTAGGTCGGCGCCGGGATGGTCTCCAGCAGCGTCGTGACCAGCGGCGCGAGGTCGGGGCTGTCCGGCGAGGTGCCGTCGGCAGGACGGGTGAGCGACGCCCGCCCCTCCTTGCCGTTGCAGTAGACGATCGGGAACTCGAGGGCGTCGGTGTCCAGGCCGTTGTCCTCGAGCAGCTCCATGAACAGCTCGTAGGTCTCGTCGACGACCTCGGCGATGCGCGCGTCGGACCGGTCGGTCTTGTTGACCACGAGGATGACCGGCATCCCCTTGCCGAGCGCCTTGCGGAGCACGAAGCGGGTCTGCGGCAGCGGACCCTCGGAGGAGTCCACGAGCAGCACGACGCCGTCGACCATCGACAGGCCGCGCTCGACCTCGCCACCGAAGTCGGCGTGGCCGGGGGTGTCGACGATGTTCACCGTCACCGGGTTGCCGTTCTCGTCGGCCAGCCGGATGGCGGTGTTCTTGGCCAGGATGGTGATGCCGCGCTCGCGCTCGAGGTCCATCGAGTCCATGACGCGGTCCTGCGTCGTGTCGGCGTCGGTGCCCTCGCCCTTGGCGCGGCCGAGTGCACCGGCCTGGCGGAGGAGGGCGTCGACCAGGGTGGTCTTGCCGTGGTCGACGTGGGCGATGATCGCCACGTTGCGCAGGTCGTCGCGGGTGGGCATGCGGAAGGGCACCTCGGGGAGAGTCAGGGGGATCCCGCGGCGGCAGCGCTCGCGGTGCTCCGTACAACGGCCGCCGGGGTCGCGACCTTCCCACCCAGCTTAGGGGCTCAGCGCGCGGTGACCTGCGCCTGCGGCCGGTCCGCCACCGCGTACGTCACTCCTGCGGCGGCGATCGTGACCAGACTCACCGCCAGCCAGGCCGGCAGGCCGGCACCGAGGGCCAGCACGTGCGCCAGGACGAACGCGCCGACGTAGAGCGCGCCGAGGCCGAGGGCGACCGCCACGCCGCGGCGCTGCACCCACAGCCAGGCCGCGCCCAGCCCGCCGGCGAGGAACACCGCCCCGCCCAGGGCCCGGATGCCGGTGCCCTGCGCGACGCCGAAGCCGGCCGCCAGCCCGGCGGCGACGAGGACGGCGGAGGACAGCCGGGTGCGGGCGCGGGTGAGCACGGACGTCGTCATGACCCCAGTGTCCCCGGACGCGCGAGGGCCCCGGACGCAGCGCACGTCCGGGGCCCTCGCGAGTGGATCAGGCGGTGCGGAGCACGGCCTCGATCTCGAGCTCGACGTCGATCTTGTCGCCGACGACGACGCCGCCGCCGTCCATCGGCAGGTCGATGTCGACGCCGAAGGCCTTGCGGGAGATGGAGGTCTTGGCGCTGAAGCCGGCGCGGTAGCCGCCGTAGGCGTCGGGGCCGAAGCCGTTGAGCTCGAGGGCCAGCGTGACCGGCTTGGTGATGCCCTTGATGGTCAGGTCGCCCTGGACGGTCCAGTCCTCGCCGTCGGCGACGACGCCGGTCGAGCGGAAGGTCATGACCGTGTGGTTGCCGACGTCGAAGAAGTCGGCAGAGCGGATGTGCGCGTCGCGCTGCTCCTGGCGGGTGTCGATCGAGTCCATGTCGACGGTGGCGTTCACCGAGGAGGCGGCCGGGTCCTCGGCGGTGACGATCTCGCCCGAGAACTCCGTGAAGTAGCCGCGGACCTTGCTCACCATCATGTGGCGGACGGAGAAGCCGACGGTGGAGTGGGTGGCATCGATGTCCCAGGTGCCGGCGACGTAGCCGGGGATCTGGACGGCGGTGGTGCTGGTCATGGGAGGGACCTCTCGGTGGTTGAGCGTTTGAGCTTCCGCGCCTCGTAGCGTAGTTGAGCGCTTGACTATTCCGCCAGTACCCTGACGGACATGACGACACAGGTGTCACCCGGAGCGGGGGCTGCCGCCGGGCCGCCCACCGGGGAGCCGCGCTGGCTCGACGCCGAGGAGCAGAAGGCCTGGCGGGCCTGGCTCTACAGCACCCAGCTGCTCAACGACCGGCTCGACCGCGAGCTCATGCGGGCGACCGGCATCCCGCACGCCTACTACGAGATCCTCGTCCAGCTGTCGGAGACGCCCGGCCGGCAGATGCGGATGAGCGAGCTGGCCGACCGCTGCCTGTCCTCCCGCAGCCGGCTGTCGCACGCGGTGTCCCGGCTCGAGGAACGCGGCTGGGTGCGCCGCCAGGTCTGCGCCGAGGACGGGCGCGGGCTGCTCGCCGTCCTCACCGACGAGGGGTTCGCGGCCCTGGAGGGCGCCGCGCCGATCCACGTCGAGGGCGTGCGCACCCACCTGTTCGACCAGCTGACCCCCGAGCAGGTCGCGGCGATGCGCGACATCGGCGAGACCCTGCTGCGGCACCTCGACCCCGAGTAGCCGGAGGACCCCCTGCCCCCACCGCTCGCACGCTCGCGGCGGGCCGCTGCAGGGGGCCGTGAGTACGGGCCTCATGCCATGGCAGGACCGGCGGGTCCTCCCCCGGGTGGACGACGCGGCGTGCGGTGCTGCCTAGATTCGGGGCCGACATGGACGGCCCCCTGCTCGAGCGCGTGACGGCGGAGCTGCGCGCCCGGCCGTTCACCGTCGACGTCACCCTCACGATCGCCCTGGCGCTCGTGCCCCTCGTGACGTTCAGCGGCTCCCCCGGCGAGGGCCCGGCGTTCGTCGTCAGCCTCCTGCTGCTGGCCCCGCTGGCCTGGCGCCGCCGGGCCCCGGTCCCGGCCGCCGCCGCGGTGACCGCCGCCGGGCTGGTCGAGCTGGCCACCGTCGACGTGTTCCTGCCGGCCAACGTCGCCGCGCTGGTCCTGGTGCACGCCCTCTCCGCCTACGGCCCGTCCTGGGCCGGCCGCGCCGGGCTGGTCCTCGGGCTCGTCGGTGCCGTCCTGGCGGCGCTGCGCTACTACTCGTGGGACTCCGCCGAGGCGCTCGTGTCCGCCGCGGGCGCGATCGCGGTGTCGGTGGTCGCGGCGTGGGCCCTGGGCCGGCTGCGCCGCTCCCGGCTCGGCGAGGTGGCCGGGCTCGCCGAGCGCGCCCGCCTGCTGGAGGTCGAGCGCGACCAGGAGATGCGGCTGGCCGCCGGCGCCGAGCGGGCCCGGATCGCCCGCGAGATGCACGACGTCGTGGCGCACTCCCTGTCGGTGGTCATCGCCCAGGCCGACGGCGGCCGCTACGCCGGGCGCACCGACCCCGAGGCGGCCACCGGCGCGCTCGAGGCGATCGCCGCCACCGGCCGCCAGGCGCTCACCGACATGCGCGCCCTGCTCGGGGTCCTGCGGGAGGACCGGCGCGAGGAGTACGCGCCGCAGCCCGACGTCGCCGCCGTCCCGGCCCTCGTCGACGACGTCCGGGCCAGCGGGCTCGACGTCGACCTGCTGGTGGAGGGCGAGCCGCGGCCGATGGCGGCCGGTCCGCAGCTGGCCGCCTACCGGATCGTGCAGGAGTCGCTGACCAACGTGCTCAAGCACGCCGGGCCCAGCGGGCGGGCGTGGGTGCGGCTGCACTGGCGCCCGGACTCCCTCGAGCTGTCGGTGCTCGACGACGGCCGCGGCGCCGCAGCGGCGGTGGCCGAGGGCGACGGGCACGGGCAGGGGTTGCGCGGCATGCACGAGCGGGCGCAGCTGCACCGCGGGCGGCTGGAGGCCGGCCCGCGCGCCGGCGGCGGCTGGCGGGTGTACGCGGTCCTGCCGCTCGGGGGCGCGCGGTGATCCGGGTGGTGCTGGTCGACGACCAGCAGATGGTCCGCGCCGGGTTCCGCATGGTCATCGACTCCCAGCCCGACCTGACCGTCGTCGGCGAGGCCGGCGACGGCGCCGCCGCGGTCGGGCTGCTGCGGGCCACGGCGGCCGACGTCGTGCTCATGGACGTCCGCATGCCCGGCACCGACGGCATCGAGGCGACCCGGCAGGTGACCGCGCTGCCCGACCCGCCGCGGGTGGTCGTGCTGACCACCTTCGACCTGGACGAGTACGTCGTCGCCGCGATCGGCGCCGGGGCCAGCGGCTTCCTGCTCAAGGACGCGCCGCCGGAGGAGATGCTCGACGCCGTCCGCACGGTGCACGCCGGCGACTCGGTGATCGCGGCCAGCTCCACCCGGCGGCTGCTGCAGCACGTGGCGCCGATGCTGCGCGGGGCCGGCTCGACCCCCGCGCCGGCGGGGGAGCTGGCCGAGCTCACGCCGCGCGAGCGCGAGGTCCTCGTGCAGATGGCGCTCGGCGCCACCAACACCGAGATCGCGCAGCGGCTGTTCGTCAGCGAGGCGACGGTGAAGACGCACGTCGGGCGGGTGCTGGCGAAGACCGGCTCGCGCGACCGCGTGCAGGCCGTCGTCCTCGCCTACCGGACGGGGCTGGTCTCCCCCGCCGACCTGCTCCGCGACGCCTGAGCGGCAGGGATGGCATTCCTGCCGCCCGAGGGCCCACAGGGCCAGGCCGAGGACGAGCCCGACGACCGCACCGCCGCCGAAGACCGCCGCCGCCCTGCGACGCCACCACGCCGCCGGCGCGGCGCCCGCCAGCGGGATCCCCGTGGCGGTCGCGGCCAGGACGAGGGCGTCGTCCTGCGCCTCCGCGGGTGAGTACGCGGGGGTGGTGAACGGCCAGAGGAAGGAGGTGTCCGAGAGCCGGTCGGTCAGGTGACCGGCCGCCGCCCACCCGGTGTGCCAGCCGGCGACCGCCCGGACCAGCACGACGAGCAGCAGCAGCGGCGTCGACCACCGCGGGGGCACGCGCCGGGTGGCGGACGCCTCCGCCGTGCCGGTCATCCGCCCACCCCGTGTCCGACCGGAGGATGACACGCCCTCCGCCCGCGGGCGCACCGGCGCGGCCGCGGGAACCGGCCCCCGCTCCGACGCGGGGGGACGGCCACGACGGCGAGGGTCTGCGGCGTCCCCAGAAGCGATCCGCGGAGGTCCCCCGTGTCCGTCCCCGTCCTGACCGTCCCCGGCGAGCCGCCGGCGCCGGTGTCGTCCGCCGCCGTCCGCGCCACCGGCCTGACCAAGGTGTACGGCTCCGGTGAGACCGCCGTGCGCGCGCTGGACGGCGTCGACGTCGCCTTCGCGCGCGGTGAGTTCACGGCGATCATGGGCCCGTCCGGTTCGGGCAAGTCGACGCTCATGCACTGCCTCGCCGGCCTGGACACCGCCACCTCCGGCCGGGTCTTCCTCGGCGACACCGAGCTGACCCGCCTGCGCGACGACGAGCTGACCCGGCTGCGCCGCGACCGCCTCGGCTTCGTCTTCCAGGCGTTCAACCTGTTGCCGGTGCTCGACGCGCGGGAGAACGTCGTGCTGCCGATGCAGCTGGCCGGCCGCCGCCCCGACCCGGCCTGGTTCGACGCCGTGATCGCCCGGCTCGGCCTGCGCGAGCGGCTGCGGCACCGCCCGCCGGAGCTCTCCGGCGGCCAGCAGCAGCGCGTGGCCATCGCCCGGGCGCTGCTCCCCCGCCCCGACGTCGTCTTCGCCGACGAGCCCACCGGCAACCTCGACTCCCGCGCCGGCGCGGAGGTGCTCGCCCTGCTGCGCAGCAGCGTCCGCGAGACCGGCCAGACCGTCGTCATGGTCACCCACGACCCGACCGCGGCCTCCTACGCCGACCGCGTCGTCCTCCTGGCCGACGGCCGCCCGGCCGGCGAGGTCGAGCGGCCCACCGCCGCGTCCGTGCTCGAGGCGCTGCGCGGGCTCGGGGGCTGACCGGTGCTGTCCACCACGCTGGCGAGCCTGCGCGCGCACCTGCCGCGGCTGGTCGCCGCCACCCTCGCCGTCGTCATCGCGGTCGCCTTCGTCGTCGCGACCCTGGTCCTCAACGAGACCTCCCGCGCCACGCTGCTGCGCGCCGCGGGCGCCGAGTACGTCGGCACCGACGTCGTCGTCACCACCACCGACGGCTCCTCGCTGGCCGGGGCGGCCGGTGCCGTCGCGGCCGTGCCCGGCGTCCGCGCCGTCGACCCGACCACGTCCGCGGACGTGCAGGCCCGCTTCCCCGGCCGGTCCGAGGCGTACCTGCAGGTGCAGTCGGTCGCCGCAGACCCCGCGCTGCGCTGGCAGCGGGTCACCGACGGCGCGCTCCCCGACCGGCCGGGCGAGATCGCGGTCGCGACGACGACCGGGGCGGCCGTGGGCGACGTCGTGGCCGTCACCGTGTACGACCCCGTCACCGGCGAGGTGGTCACGACCGCCGCGGCCACCGTCACCGGCCGGGTCGACCTCCGCGGCGACCCGAGCGCCGGGCTGTTCGCGCGCGCCTTCGCCGTCCCGGACCAGGTGGCGGCCTGGGGCGCCGCCGAGCCGACCGAGCTGCGGGTCGCCGGCGGGCCGGGCACCGACCCGGAGGCGCTGGCCGCGTCCCTGGCGCCCGCACTGGGCTTCGCGGCGGTGGAGGTCCGCACCGGCGAGCAGGCCGCCGAGGACGCCGTCGCCGACGTCACCGGCAACCGGCTGGCCCTCGCCGCCGTGCTGCTCGTGTTCGCCACCGTCGCGGTCCTGGTGGCCGGCCTGGTCATCGCCAACACGCTGGCCGTCCTGGTCGCCCAGCGCACCCGCGACCTGGCGCTGCTGCGCTGCGTGGGCGCCACCTCCCGGCAGGTGCGGCGCGGCGTCCTGGCCGAGGCCGCCGCCACCGGCCTGGCCGCCTCGGCGCTCGGGGTCGGCGCCGGCGTGGGGCTCGCCGCGCTCGTCTCGGCGCTGGTCGGCACCGACTCGCCGCTGCCGCTGGAGGGCGTCACGGTGCCGCTGTACGCGGTCGGTGCCGGGCTGGCGGTCGGCACGCTGACCACCCTGCTCGCGGCGCTGGGCCCGGCCCGCGCGGCGACCCGCGTGGCGCCGCTGGCCGCGCTGCGGCCGCAGGACCCCGCGCCGCTGCGCAGCCGGGGCGGCCGGCTCCGGTTCACCGCCGGGCTGCTGCTCGTGCTCGGCGGCGCCGCGCTCATGGCGCTGGGCGTCCTGCAGGTGACCGTGTACGCCGCGCTGGCCGGCGGCGTGGCGAGCTTCCTCGGCGTCGTGCTGCTCGCCCAGCGGGCGGTGCCGCCGGTGGTGGCCGCGGCCGGCCGGGCCCTGGGCCGCCTCGGCGGGGTGCCCGGCCGGATGGCCGCGGGCAACGCCTCGCGCAACCCGCGGCGGACGGCGGCGACCGCGACCGCGCTGCTCATCGGGGTCACGCTGACCACCGCGATGGTCGTCGGCGCGGCGTCCACCCGGGCCACCGCGCAGGCGGGACTGGACGCCGCGTACCCCGCCGACGTCGAGATCGGCGCGTACGCCGAGCTGCCGGGGTCGCTGCTGCCGCGGCTGCAGGAGGTCGACGGCGTGGCGGGCGGGACGGCCCTGCTCGGCGCGGACGTGACCGCGCCGGACGGGCAGCCGCTGTGGGTGCAGGGCGTCGACCCCGCCACGGCCGCGCCGGTGCTGCGCAGCACCGCGGGCCTGACGCTGCCCGCGTTGGGCGAGGCGGTGCTGCCGCAGTGGGCCGCCGACACCCACGGCCTGCGCGCCGGGGACACGCTGACGCTGCGCGCCGGCGACCGCACCCGGGCGCTCACGGTCGTCCTCGGCGCGGGCGACGCCGGGACGCCGCTGGTCACGGCCGCGGACCTGCACGCCCTGGTGCCCGGCGCGGCGCCCGCGACGCTGTGGCTGCGGCTCGACGACGGCGCCGGCCAGCGGGCCGCGATCGACGAGGTCACCGAGCTGACCGGCGCGGCGGCCCCGGACGCCTACGTCACCGGCCTGGCGAGCGAGCGCGCCGCGATCGACTCGGTGCTCGACGTGCTGCTGCTGGTGGTCACCGGTCTGCTCGGGGTCGCGGTGCTCATCGCGCTGATCGGCGTCGGCAACACGCTGGCGCTGTCGGTGGTCGAGCGGCGGCAGGAGAACGGCCTGCTGCGGGCGCTCGGGCTGACCCGCGGCCAGCTGCGCGCGCTGCTGGCCTGGGAGGCGGTGCTGGTCGCCGGCGTCGCCGCGGTGCTCGGCGTGCTGCTCGGCGGCGGCTACGGGCTGATCGGGACGGCATCGGTGCTCGGCGGGCAGGACGAGGTGCTGCTCGACGTCCCGTGGCTGCAGGTCGGCGGGATCGTCGTCGTCGCGGCCCTCGCCGGGCTGCTGTCCTCGGTGCTGCCCGCCCGCCGCGCGGCCCGCACCGCCCCCGTCGCCGCCATCGCGGCGGTCTAGTCCGCGATCACGGCGCCGTGACCATCCGCGGAGGTGCGGAGGTGGTCATGGCGCCGTGATCGCGGGGACCTGGCGCTAGGGGCGGACGTCGTCCGGTGGTGCGGGCCAGGGCGGGACGCCGGCCGGCAGCCCCTCCCCCAACGGCGTGGCGAACGCCGGCGGGCGCTTGGCGAGGAAGGCGGCCACGCCCTCGGCGGCGTCGGGACCGGGGCCGAGCTCGGCCAGCGCCCGCGACTCGAGCCGGTGCGCGTCCCAGGGCGAGGGCGCCCCGAGCATCGACCACAGCATCTGCCGGGCCGCGGCGACCGCCACCCCGGAGGTGTTGTCGGCGATCTCGCGGGCCAGGTCGAGCGCGGTGGGCAGCAGGTCGGCGTCGGGGACCACCCGGCTGACCAGCCGGCCGCGCAGCGCCTCGTCGGCACCGAAGACCCGGCCGGTGGCCACCCACTCCACCGCCTGGCTGATCCCGACCACCCGCGGCAGGAACCACGTCGACGCCGCCTCCGGCGTGATGCCGCGGCGGGCGAAGACGAAGCCGAACCGGGCGGACGCCGCGGCGATCCGCACGTCCATCGGCAGCACCATCGTCGCGCCGATGCCGACCGCCGGGCCGTTGACCGCGGCGATCACCGGCTTGCGCAGCGCGGCGAACGGCAGCGACGCGACGCCGCCCCAGTCCCGCGCGACGCCGTCGACGGTCCCCTGCACCGGCGGGCCCCCGCCGCGGTCGCGGTCGGCGAAGGTCCCCGAGCCCGCGCCCAGGTCGGCGCCGGCGCAGAACGCCCGCCCCTCCCCCGTGACGACGACGACCCGCACCGCCTCGTCGGCGTCGGCGGCCGCCGCGGCGCGGCCGAGCTCGGCGGCCATCCCCGGCGTGAAGGCGTTGAGCCGGTCGGGCCGGGACAGCGTGATGGTGGCGACGCGGTCGGCGACCTCGTACCGGAGCTGCTCGAACGTCATCCCAGGGCGCCGGCCTCGGCGAGCCGGGCCACGGTGTCCAGGTGCTCGGCGGCGTCCCCGAGCAGCAGCCGGTCCACCTTGGCGCGGCGCCAGTACAGGTGCGCGTCGTGCTCCCAGGTGAACCCGGTGCCGCCGTGGACCTGGATCGCCGTCTCGGTGGCCCGCTCGGCGACCTCGGCGGCGTAGGCCTTGGCGGCGGCCGCGGCCAGCGGCAGCTCGGCCGGCGAGGAGTCGGCCGCCCACGCCGCCCACCACACCAGCGAGCGCAGCTGGTCCACACCCACCCACGCGTCGACCAGCATGTGCTTGACCGCCTGGTAGGAGCCGATGACCCGGCCGAAGGCCTCCCGCTGGCGGGCGTACTCCACGCCCATCAGCACCGCGCGGTCGGCCGCGCCGAGGTCCTCGGCCGCGAGGACCACCGCGCCCACCTGGCGGGCCCGCGCCCACAGCTGCCCGGCGTCCTCGGCGAGCACCCGGCGGGAGGTCATCCGCACCGAGGCCAGCCCGCGGGTGGCGTCCATCGGCCGGCCGGGGGTCACCTCGCCCTCGCCGACGACGAGCGCGCCGCCGTCCAGGCCGAGGAACAGCGTGGCGTCGGCGGCGTCCAGCGACGGCGCCGAGCCGGTGACCGGCCCGTCGAGGACGGCGAGCGCGGCCGACCCGTCGGCCAGCTGCGCGGCGAGGTCGGGTGCGGACTCCAGCAGCACCGCGGCGCGCGCCGCGGTGACCAGCGAGGGCCCGGCCAGCACGGCGCCCGCCTGCTCGGCGACGACGGCGAGGTCGAGCACGCTCCCGCCGGCGCCGCCCGCGGACTCCGGCACCGTGATGCCGAGGAAGCCGATGTCGGCCAGCGCCTTGCGCCCCGGGCCGGGGACGCCGGCGCCCTCGAGCGCCGCGCGGGCGGCGGCCGGGGTGACCGAGCCGGTGAAGAACTCGCGCGCACCGGCGGCGGCCGCCCGCTGGTCGTCGGACAGGTCGAAGTTCACCGGGCACCTCCGGAGAACGGCGCGGTCTTGTCGGTGCGGGGTTCCGGCGGCAGGCCGAGCACCCGCTCGCCGAGGATGTTGCGCAGCACCTGGTCGGTGCCGCCGGCGATCGCGATGCCCGGCACGTAGGCCTGCGCCCGCTGCCAGGTGTCGTCGCCGTCGGCGGTGGCGCCGTACACGGCGTCGTCGCCGAGCAGCCGGACGCCGGCGTCGGCGACCAGCCGGGCCGCGGCCGTGCCGCCGAGCTTGCCGGCGCTGGCCTCCGGGCCGGGCACGCCGCCCTGGGACAGCGTGGTGAACCGGCGGTAGCCGGTGTAGCGGGCGGCCAGCGAGGCGACCAGCGCCCGCCCGAC
This sequence comes from Geodermatophilus sp. SYSU D00525, assembly GCF_054050475.1. Lineage (NCBI taxonomy): Bacteria > Bacillati > Actinomycetota > Actinomycetes > Geodermatophilales > Geodermatophilaceae > Geodermatophilus > Geodermatophilus sp. SYSU D00525. Next base: position 120,299 of record NZ_JBJGZK010000010.1, on the reverse strand, counting down.
CGCCTGCCGGGCCAGCGCCTGCCGCTGCGGGTCGAGCGCGGGCAGCCGGTCGCGGGCGTGCGCGGCCAGCGACTCCGGCGCCGGGCCGATGTCGCTGCCGGCGCCGCCGATCGCGACCCGCTCGTTCATCAGCGTGGTGAGCGCGACCCGCCAGCCCTCGCCGGGCTCGCCGAGCCGCTCGGAGTCGGGGATGCGGACGTCGTCGAAGAACACCTCGTTGAAGTCCGCGCCACCGCTCATCTGGCGCAGCGGCCGGACGGTCACGCCCGGGGCGCGCATGTCGACGACGAACATCGTCAGCCCGGCGTGCTTGGGCCGGGCCGGGTCGGTGCGGGTGAGGAGGATGCCGAGGTCGGCGACGTGCGCGAGCGTCGTCCACACCTTCTGGCCGTTGACCACCCAGTCCTCGCCGTCGCGGACGGCCGAGGTGCGCAGCGCCGCGAGGTCCGAGCCGGAGCCCGGCTCGCTGAACAGCTGGCACCAGACGTCGTCGGCGCGCAGCAGCCGGGCCAGGTAGCGGGACCGCTGGTCGTCACTGCCGTGCGCGATGACCGTGGGCCCGCACATGCCGATGCCGATGTGGTTGACCAGCGTGGGGACCCGGGCGCGGGCGAGCTCCTGGGCCACGATCGCCTGCTGCACCAGCGTGCCGCCCTGCCCGCCGTACTCCCGCGGCCACGTGACGCCGACCAGCCCCGCCTCGGCCAGCACCCGCTGGGTGGCCCGCAGCTCCGCCTCGCGGGAGCGCGCGTCGACCGGCTCCCCCGGGGAGACGTGCAGCAGCTCGGACGCGTGCTCGTCGAGCACGGTGCGGACGTGCGCCCGGTAGGACGCCTCCTCGGGGGTGTCGTCGAAGTCCACCCGGTCCCTCCTCGTCGTCGAGCGGTACGCGCCGCAGCGTGACAGCGGTCACCCTCGACGGTCAACGGTGACTGTTCAGCGGGGCGCCGGGGCCCTAGCCTGCGGCGCGTGAGCGCCGACCCTCTCCCGGACGACGGCCCCCGCCGCCGGTCGACCCGCACGGCCGACAGCCGCGCGCTGATCCTCGACGCCGCCGTCGCCTGCCTGGTCGAGTCCGGCTACGCCGGGGCCTCCACCCTCGCCGTCCAGGCCCGGGCCGGGGTGTCCCGCGGCCGGCTGCTGCACCACTTCCCGTCGCGGGCGGAGCTGCTGGTCGCCGCCGCCGGGCACCTGTCGAGCACGTTGCTCACCGAGGTGGAGGAGCGCGCGGCGGCGGTCATGGCCGACGAGCCGGCCGGGCCCGAGCGGATCGACCGGGCCATCGACCTGATGTGGGCGACGTTCCAGGAGCCGCCGTTCTGGGCGGCGATGGAACTGTGGCTGGCCGCCCGCACCGACCCGCAGCTGCGGGCGGCGCTGCGGGTCGAGGAGCGCCGGCTGCGCGCGGCGATCCGCCGGGTGGCCGACGGGATCTGGGGCCCGCGGATCGCCTCGGCCCCGCGCTACGCCGAGGTCTGCGAGCTGCTGTTCACCAGCATGCGCGGGGTGGCCTGCGTGTACGCCTTCGAGGAGCGGCCCGCCGCCACCGACCCGCACCTCACGCTCTGGAAGGGGCTCGCCGCGCGGATGCTGACGCCGCCCGCGGAGGGCTGACGGCGCGGTCGCCCCGGGCCACGATGCGGGTGCATGACCGGCGACACCCGCGACGGACCCGGCACCGGCTACGTCCTCGGCGACACCGACCCCGAGCTGGCCCGGCTGGACGTGCTCGCCCGCCTCTACGCCCCGGCCACCGGCGCCTGGCTGGACAGCGCGGGCCTGGCCCCCGGCGCGTCGGTCGTCGACCTCGGCTGCGGTCCCGGCGTGGCCGCGCTGGCCGCCGCGGAGCGGGTGGGGCCCACGGGCCGGGTGGTCGGCGTCGACGCCTCGGACCGCCACCTGGCGGTGGCCCGGCGACGGGCGGAGGCCGCCGGGTACGCCCACGCCGAGTTCGTGCGGGCCGACGTCACGACCTGGTCCCCGGCCGGGCCGGTGGACGCCGTCCTCGGGCGGCTCGTGCTGCTGCACCTGCCCGACCCGGTCGCGCTCGTCGCCCGCACGGCCGGGCTGGTGCGCCCGGGCGGGGTGGTCGCCTTCCAGGACGTCGTCCTCACCAGCCGGGCCGCGCACCCGCCGCTGCCGCTGCTGACCGCCTACGACCGGTGGCTGCGCACCGCGCTCGGCCGGTCCGGCGTCCCCCTCGACGCCGGCCTGCGGCTGACCGGCGTCTTCCGCGCCGCCGGGCTGCCCGACCCCGTGCTCACCTCCGCCCAGCCGCTGGAGCGGGGCGGCGACGCGGCCGGGTGGGCGGTCGTCGCCGGCGACCTCACCAGCCTGCTGCCGGTCCTCGAGCGCACCGGCACGGCCACCGCCGCGGAGGTGGGACCGGAGGACTTCGAGCGGCGGCTGCGTGCCGAGGCCGCCGCCGCGGACGCCGTCCTGGTCAACCCGATGCTCGTCGGCGCGGCCGCCCGGGTGCCCTGACGGTCAGGGTTGACCGCCCCCCGCCACCCCGCCAGCATGACGCAGGTCACACCCGGCGGCGGCGCAGGAGGAACACGTGGACGACCCGACCCCCCGGCTGCAGGGGCGCGGCATGACGACGGCCGACCAGCTCGCCCGCTGGGCCCGCCGCACCCCCGACGCGGTGGCCGTGCGCTTCTCGGGCACCGGCCGCACCTACGCCGAGCTCGACGAGCGGGTCACCCGGCTGGCGCGGGCGCTGGCGGGCCGGGGCGTGGCCGCGGGCGACCGCGTGGCCGTGCTGGGGCTCAACTCGATCGAGGTGTGGGAGTCCTACCTCGCCGGCGTGCGGCTGGGCGCGATCGTCGTCCCGGTCAACTTCCGCCTGGTCGCCGACGAGGTGGCCTACGTGCTCACCGACAGCGGGGCCGCCGCGCTGGTGGTCGACCCCGCGCTGGCCGGCGTCGCGGCCAAGGCGCGCGAGCAGGCGCCCGGCGTGCACACCGTCCTGACGATCGGCCAGGACTACGAGGACGCGCTGGCGGCGGCGTCGGCCGAGCCGCTCGACGTCGAGGTCGACGAGGCGGCGCCGGCGTTCGTCATGTACACCTCCGGCACCACCGGGCGGCCCAAGGGCGCCGTCCTCACCCACCACAACCTGCTGATGCACGTGTTCAGCCAGGTGGCCACCCTCGGGGTGGGCCCGGACGACCGGGTCGGCGCGCCGGGGGCGCCGCTGTTCCACATCGCCGGGCTGGCCGGCGGGCTGCCGTCGCTGCTGCTCGGCGGCACGCACGTCATCCTCACCTCGGGCGGCTTCGACCCGGTGGCCACGCTCGACCTCATCGAGCGGGAGCGGATCTCCAACCTCTTCCTCGTGCCGGCGATGTGGGCGGCGGTGGTGGCGGTGCCGGGGATCGCCGAGCGCGACCTGTCCTGCCTCAAGCGGATCTCCTGGGGCGCCGCGCCGGCGTCGACCACCCTGCTGCGCACGATGATCGACACCTTCCCGCAGGCCGAGGTGGTCACCGCGTTCGGCCAGACCGAGTGCAGCCCGGTCACCTGCCTGCTCCGCGGCGAGGACTCGATCCGCAAGATCGGCTCGGTCGGGACGCCGATGCTCAACGTCGAGGTCCGCGTCGTCGACGACGCCATGCAGGACGTGCCGCGCGGCGAGGTGGGCGAGATCGTCTACCGCAGCCCGATGGTCATGAAGGAGTACTGGGGCAAGCCCGAGGCGACGGCGGAGGCGTTCGCCGGCGGCTGGTTCCACTCCGGGGACCTCGTGCGCGAGGACGAGGACGGCTACTTCTACGTCGTCGACCGCAAGAAGGACATGATCATCACCGGCGGCGAGAACGTGTACTGCGCCGAGGTGGAGGACGCCCTCGCGGCGCACCCCGGCGTCGCCGAGGTCGCGCTGATCGGGGTGCCCGACCCGCGCTGGGGCGAGGCGCCGCTGGCGGTGATCGCGCCGCGGGACCCGGAGAACCCGCCCAGCCCCGCCGAGCTGTCGGCCTGGTGCGGCGAGCGGCTGGCCCGCTACAAGCACCCGCGGGAGTACTCGGTCGTGTCCGCGCTGCCGCGCAACCCGAGCGGCAAGGTGCTCAAGACCGCGCTGCGCGAGGAGCACCGCGCCGGCTCGCTGGTCTCCGACCCCGCCGTCTGAGCGCCCGCCTGTGCGCTGTGCACATCCGCGGGTGTGCACAGCGCTGCTCGACAGCGGATGTGAGCTGTACCACCCTGACGGCACCGATCCGGACGGAAGGACACGCATGACCGCCACGCACCCTGCGCCCACCGACGCCGCGCAGGCGCCCGACCCGACGCGCCAGGCCGCCGCCGGCTGGCCGCCGGGACTGCCGCGCTCGCTGGAGTACCCGCTGGTGCCGGTCGGGTCGATCCTGCGTGCCGCGGTGCGTCGCTGGGGCACGCGGACGGCGTTCGTCGACCACGACGTCGAACTCACCTTCGAGGAGCTGGGGCAGCGGGCCGCCGCGGTCGCCAACTGGCTGGCCGACCACGGCGTCGGCCGCGGCGACGTCGTGGCGGTGCACATCCCGAACTGCCGCCAGTACCCGGCCGTCTACTACGGCGTGGTGATGGCCGGCGCCGTCTTCTCCCCCACCAACCCGCTGCTGCCCGCGGCCGACCTCGCCGCGCAGCTCACCGACGCCGGCGCGAAGGTCCTGGTCACCTGGGACCAGGTGCTGCCCTTCGTCCGCGGCGCGCTCGAGGCCACGCCGGTGCAGACGGTGGTCGTCACCGGCGAGGCGCACGCCCTCGACTTCGCCGCCCGGCTCGAGGGCCTGCAGGACCCCGACGTCGACCTGGCCGACCTGCTGGCCGCCGACCCCACCGACCGGCACCTCGACGCCGGGCTCGACCCCGCCGCCGACCTCGCGCACCTGGCCTACACCGGCGGCACGACCGGGGTGAGCAAGGGCGTGGAGCTGCCGCACCGCAACGTGGTCACCAACGTGCTGCAGTCGTCGTGCTGGACCTCGGGCTCGCTGCCCGAGCTCGACGAGGCCGGCGACGTCACGATCCGCCAGGTGCTCGGCGAGGACGAGTGCCCGACCCGGCTGGGCGAGGCCGTCCTGATCAACCTGACGCCGTGGTTCCACGCCATGGGCGCGATCGGCTACCTCAACGGCATGGTCATGGGTGGCACCACCACCGTGATCCACATGCGCTTCGACCCGGTCAGGTACGTCGAGGACGCCCAGCGCTACCGGGTGACCAGCATCGGCGGCGCACCGCCGGTGTTCGTGGCGCTGCTGCAGGTGCCCGGGTTCGCCGAGCAGGACTGGTCGCACGTCCGCGGCGTCTCCAGCGGCGCCGCACCGCTGCCGGTGTCGCTCATCGAGCGGCTGCAGGCGCTGCTGCCCAACGCCGTCATCGGCGAGGGCTACGGGCTGACCGAGGTCACGATGATGGCCACCGGCAACCCGACGTTCCGCTCCGGCACCCGCAAGGCCGGCACGGTCGGGCTGCCGATCTTCGACACCGAGATCAGCATCCGGCCGCTCGGCGGCGGTGACCCGCTGCCCGCCGGCGAGCGCGGCGAGGTGTGCATCCGCGGGCCGCAGGTCATGCGCGGCTACGCGCACCGGCCCGAGGCCACCGCCGAGGCGATCGACGGTGACGGCTGGTTCCACAGCGGCGACGTCGGGATCCTCGACGAGGACGGCTACCTGTCGATCGTCGACCGCACCAAGGACATGCTGCTCTACAAGGGCTACAACGTGTTCCCGCGCGAGCTGGAGGAGATCCTCTTCGGCGTGCCCGGCGTGGCCGGCGCCGCGGTCGTCGGCCGGCCCGACGAGGCGGCCGGGGAGCTGCCGGTGGCCTACGTCGTCCGGAAGGCCGACGACGCCGGGGCGGCGCTGACCGCCGAGTCGCTGATGGCCGCGGTCAACGAGCGGGTCACCCACTACAAGCGGCTGCGCGACGTCGTCTTCATCGACGCCATCCCCGTGTCGGCGGCGGGCAAGGTGCTCAAGCGCGAGCTGGCCGCCCGCGAGCGGGAGGCCGTGTCCGGATCGTGACGCGTCCGGGTGGTGGCCGTGCCGGGATCCCGGTGCGGCCACCACCCGGTCGCTATCGTCGCCGGACGTGATGGGCGGACACGGGCCGGGCGACGACCCGCACACCGGGGTGCAGATCGCGCACGTCGAGCAGTCCCCGGTCCGCCAGGTGTGGCAGCGGGTGGTGCTGGCGGCGTTCTTCCTGGCGCTCACCGTGTTCATCGTCTGGCTGGACCGCGACTCCTACCGCGACGGCGACGAGGTCGGCATCTCGCTGCTCGACGCCGTCTACTACTCCACGGTCACCCTCTCGACCACCGGCTACGGCGACATCACGCCGATCACCGAGGGCGCGCGGCTGGTGAACATCCTGTTCATCACGCCGCTGCGCGTCATGTTCCTGATCGTCCTCATCGGGACCACGCTCGAGGCGCTCACCGCGCGCTCGCGCGAGGAGTTCCGGATCCGACGCTGGAGGTCCCGCGTGCGTCAGCACGTCATCGTGTGCGGCTACGGCACGAAGGGCCGCAGCGCCGTCCGCTCGCTGCGGGCCACCGGCACGCCGCTGGAGAACATCGTCATCGTCGACGGCGACCAGCGGGCCATCGACGAGGCCAACTCGATCGGCCTGACCGGCATCGTCGGCGACGCCGGGCGCACCGACGTGCTGCGGCGGGCGCACGTCGAGCGGGCCCGCGCGGTGATCGTGGCGGCCAACCGCGACGACGCCTCGGTGCTGATCACCCTCACCGTCCGCCAGCTCAACCCGAGCGTGCCGATCACCACCTCCGTGCGCGAGGAGGAGAACGCGCAGCTGCTGCGGCAGTCCGGCGCCGACACCGTCATCACCACGTCGGCGACGTCGGGGCGGCTGCTGGGCCTGTCCACCGACAGCCCGCGGGTGGTGTCCGTCGTCGAGGACCTGCTGACCGGCGGGCAGGGGCTGGACCTCTCCCAGCGGACGGTCCGCTCCGGCGAGGTCGGCCTGGGCCCGCGCGACCTGCGCGACATCGTGCTGTCGGTGACCCGGGGCGGGCGCACGCTGCGCTTCGACGACCCGCTGATCGGCACGCTGCAGAGCGAGGACGTGCTCGTCGTCGTCCGCTCGCACGGCCCCGACGGTCAGGTGTTCGCCCGCTCCCAGGCCTGACCCGGCCACCGCGCGGCGGGGTCCCGGGTCGCCGACGCCACGGCCGTCCCGGCGACGGCCAGGACGAGCGCGGTCCGCTCGCCGGCGGAGTCCCACGGGGCGGCGTGCAGCACCGACTCCGGCAGTGCCGTCTGCGCGACCAGCCCGGCGCCGAGCAGCACCGTCGCCGTGACCGCCCCGGGAACCCCCGCCCGGCGGCCGACCGCCCCCGCGGCCAGCGCGAGCAGGCCCAGCACCGCCCACAGCCGGACCAGATCCCACCCCGGGTCGGCCCCCGCCGCGGCGGCGAGGAGGACGACGCCGGCCAGCGATCCGGCCGACACCGGCAGCGCCAGCGCCACCCGGGCCAGCAGGCGCCGGCGGACCGTCACGGGGGTGGCCGCGGTCAGCCGCGCCGTCCCGTCGTCGGCGACCCCGCCGAGGCCGCAGGCGAGCACGAGCACCGCCGTGCCCGCCACCTGGGCGTCGGCGGGTGCCGGCAGGACGGTGAGCAGGGCCGTCACCGCCAGCGCGGCGCCGCCCGACGCGGCCAGCGTGCGCCACGGGACCACGGGCCGGGTGGTGGCGAGCAGGGCCGGCCAGGGCACGCCGGTGCTCACAGCGGGGCCAGCCAGCCGAGGTCGCCGTCGTGGGTCCCGAGCTCCCCGGCGAGGCCGAGCGCGACGAGGGCCAGGCCGACCGTGAGCACCCGCCGCGTGCGGCGGTCCCGGCCACTGAGCGCCAGCGCGAGGCCGGCGAGGGTGAGCGTGACGCCGGCGACGTAGACCAGGTGCGTCCCGTAGAAGGCCAGCGAGCGGTCCAGCGCGAGGAACCCGTCGACGAACCCGCCCGGTGGCTCGCCGGCCTGGTGCGCCGCCAGCTGCGCCGCCGGCGGGTCCACGCCGAGGTCCGTCGCGACCACCGACGAGCGCGTCACGGCGAACAGGCCGAAGGGGGCGTACAGCCACGTGTAGTACATGGTGGAGAAGGCCGCCCAGCCGACGACGCCGAGCACGGCGCCGGCTGCCCGCGAGCGCACCAGCCGGGCCACGGCCACCCCGGCGGCGGACGAGCACGCGACCGCCAGCGGCCCGCCCAGCAGCTCCACCGGTGCCGGGTCGAACGTGCTGGTCCAGCGCCCGTCGCCCAGCACCGCGCCGTCTCCCGCCAGGACGGTCAGGTACTGGCCGGTGAGGACGGCCAGGGCCATGACGGCGGGCACCACCGCGGCGGGGAGCAACCCCGCCGTCCGCTCCCACCCGCGGGCCGGGGTGCTGCCGAACAGCTCCGCGGTCGGGGCGGGCCGGTCCCGGAGGGCGGCTGCGTTCGCCGCGAGGAAGGCGGCGAACGCGAGCGGCGCCACGGGGTACTCCCACAGCACGTAGCCGTCGACCATGGGCCCCGGCTCCGAGAAGCCGCCGTCCGCACCGGCCCAGACGGCCAGGGCCACCGAGCCGGCCCACCCTGCCCACAGCAGCGGGCTCCGGGCGGCGTGGCCGAGCTCGGCCCGGGCCAGCGCCGCGACGGTGGAGCGACCGACGACGACGTCGCGGGTCGCGGTCGCGGCGGTCACGACGCCACCTGTTCGGCGGTCGCGGCGCCGGTGAGCAGCAGGTAGCCGTGCTCGGGACCGGCGGGGACCAGGTCGGCCCCCGCGGGCGGCGACCCCACGTTGCGGAAGCGGCCCTCCGGCGTGCGCCAGGAGACGGCGGCCCGCGGGTCCGGACCGTCGGCGTCCCACACCCGTCCGTCGGCCAGCGCCGCCAGGGCGGAGGTCTCCCCGTGGAACAGCACCCGGCCGGCGTCGAGGACGACCACGCGGGGGCACAGCGCGGCGACGTCCTCGGTGAGGTGCGTGGACAGCAGGACCGTGCAGTCGGCGGGCAGCCCGGCGAGGACCTCGCGGAAGCGCAGCCGCTGCTCCGGGTCCAGGCCCACCGTCGGCTCGTCGAGGACCAGCAGGTCCGGCCGGCCGAGCAGGGCCTGCGCCAGGCCGACGCGGCGGCGCATCCCGCCGGAGAGCGCGCGGATGCGCCGGTGCGCACGGTCCCCGAGCCCGACGACGTCCAGCACGCGGCGGACCTCCGCGTGCCGGGCGGCCCGGTCGGTCATCTCCTTGAGGACGGCCACGTAGTCGACGAAGGCGAACGCGGTGAACCCGCCGTAGGCGCCGGACTCCTGCGGCAGGTAGCCGAGCCGCCGGCGGATCGCCAGCCGTCCCGCCGGGTCGGCCGGGTCGTGGCCGAGCACCCGCACCACGCCGGTGCCGGGCGACAGCGCGGTCGCGACGATCCGCAGCAGGGTGGTCTTCCCGGCGCCGTTGGGGCCGAGCAGCCCGGTCACCCCCGGGGTGAGGTCGAGGGTGACCTCGTGCAGCGCGGTGGTGCCGCGGAAGCGCTTGCCGACGCCGGCGAGCGCGACGGGGAGGGTCATCTCCTGCTCCTGTCCTCGAAGGTGGCGCGGCGGGTGACGGCGGCGACCAGGGCGAGCGCGGCCACGCACAGCAGCGCGGCCTGGCCCGCGGGGCGGAAGGCGAGCGAGCGGTCGAGCACCTCGTCGACCGCGAGCCGCGACCGCGGCGGGCGGAGGGCTCCCCACGAGGCGGCCAGCCACAGGACGGTCAGGACGGCGGCCACCCGGCGTGGGTCGGTGCGGGCCGACAGGGCCAGGGTCAGCGCGCACAGCGCGAGGGCGGGCGCCAGCCACAGGACCGCCGGCCGCGTCCCACCCGGCAGTGCCGACGCCAGCGCCGCGGTGACCGGCAGGGTGGCCGCCGCGACCGCCGTGGTCCGCATGAGCAGCAGCCGGAACCGGGAGAACGGCGTGGTGCCCGCGACCTCCCCGGCCAGGTCGTCGACCCCGCCGTAGGCGAGCGCGACCCCGGCCAGCGGCAGCAGCGGGGCGGAGACGACGAAGACGGCCGTCCCGAGGGCACCGCTGCCCAGCTGGGCGGCCAGAAGGGCCACCACCAGCAGCCCGGTCCCCGCCGCCCACCAGGCGCGCTGCAGCGCGGGCGCTGCAGCCAGCAGCCGGACGACGTGCGTGGGCAGCACGCGGCCGAGCAGCCGCTCGCCCGCGGACGCCGGTCGGTCGTCGAGGGCCGTGGCCAGCGCGTCCCAGGTGCGCTCGTGGGCGGCCCGGTCCGCCCCGGGCGGCGCGGCGGCGAGGCCGGCCCGGCACGCCGCGCAGTCCAGCAGGTGCGCCTCGACCGAGGCCGCCGCGGCGTCGGTCAGGGCACCGGCGCGGTACCCGGCCGACGTCCCGGGGTCGACGTGCCAGCTCATGTCCGTGCCTCCTGGGTGAGTGCCGCCTGCATCTGGGCGCGGGCGCGGGCCATCCGGGTGCGCACCGTGCCCGGCGGCACGCCGAGCAGGCGGGCGGCCTCCCTGCTGGTCAGCCCGTCGAGCACGACGGCCCGCACGACGGCGCGCAGCTCCGGGGACAGGCCGCCGACCGCGGCGGCGAGGTCGCCGTGCTCCACGGCGAGCAGCACCTCGTCCTCGGCGGAGGGGGCCGGCGGCGGCACCAGCAGTCGCAGGGGCAGCGGACGCCGCGGCCGGACCGCGGCCAGCAGGCGGCGGACGCCGATGCCCCACAGCCACGCGGGGACGTCCCCGGAGCCGCGGTACCCCGCAGGCCTGCGCCAGACGGCGAGGAAGGTGTCCTGCAGGACCTCCTCGACCACGCCCCCGTCACCGCAGCGGCGGGCCAGGCGCGCCCGCAGCCACGGGGCGTGCCGGTCGTACAGCTCCCGCAGCGCTGCCCGGTCCCGTTCGGCGACGGCCTGCAGCAGGTCACCGTCCGAGCGCGGCTCCTGCCTCATGCTGCACCTGTAGCTCCGGGGTGCCCGAGCTGTTCACCGGCCCCCCGTGCCGGCCCGTCCCGGAGTGTCCCGGTGGCCGCGCCGCGGCAGAAGGACTCCGAGCGTCACGACGTGCGGGGCACCCAGGTGCGGGTCGGCTCGCCGCGGCCGCGCAGCTCCACCTCCGCGTCGGGCGCCCAGTGCGCGGCCTCGCCCCCGCCGGCGGCGCGGACCGCGGCCTCGCTGGCCACCGCCCGCCCGGGCCGGTCCTTGGCCAGCTCGGTGAGCCGGGCGGCCTCGTTCACCGGGTCGCCGATGACGGTGTACTCCATCCGGCTGGCGGTGCCGACCTGCCCGGCCCACGCCGGCCCGCAGGCCACGCCGACGCCGACGTCGACCTCCCCGGCGCGCGCGACGTCGTCGCAGATCCGGCGGGCGGCGCGCAGCGCGGCGCCGGAGGCGTCGGGGTGACCGGTGGGCGCGCCGAACACGCACAGCGCGGCGTCGCCCTCGAACTTGTCCACCAGCCCGCCCTCGGCCTCGACCGCGTCGACGACGACGGCGAAGAACCGGTTGAGCAGGCCGACCATCCCCTCCGGGCCGGTGCGCCGCACCAGCGCCGTCGACCCGACGACGTCGACGAACAGCGCCGCCACCGGCCGCAGCTCCCCGCCCAGCGAGGCGCCCTCGGCCAGCGCCCGTGCGGCGACCGTCGTCCCGACGTGCCGGCCGAACAGGTCGCGCAGCCGCTCCCGCTCGGCGAGCCCGGCGGCCATCGTGTTGACGCCCTCCTGCAGCAGGCCGATCTCGCCGGCGTCGTCGACGGTGACGCTCGCGCCGTAGTCGCCGGCGCCGACCCGCTGCACCACCTGCCGCAGGTCGCGCAGCGGCTGCCCGACCGCGCGGGCGGTGAGCAGGGTGGCCAGCCCGCCGACGAGCACGGCGACGACGGCGAGGAAGACGACGGCGGCGCGGCCGGGCCCGCCGGGGTTGCTCGGGTCGGCGAACAGCAGCACCACCCCGAGCAGCGGGACCGCGCTGGTCAGGCCCCAGGTGAGCAGCAGGCGCGGGCGGACGCCGAGGGCGAGGCGGCCGGACGGCGGGTGCGCGGCCAGCGCGCGGGTGGTGAGCGCGCGGGCGGCGCGGGCGACGAGCAGGTAGACCACACCGGCGGTGACCGCGCCGCCGAGCAGCGCGACGACGCCGACCCGCAGGCCGACCAGCGGGTCGGGGAAGGCGGCCGCCGCGACGGCGCCGGTCAGGACGGCCCCGGCCAGCCACACCACGGCGGCGATCAGCGCGGCGTCCACCGGCAGCCGCAGCGCGCGGGCGGCCTCGGCCGGGGTGGGGTCGCGGCCGGCGACCAGCCACGCGGTGGTGGCCCGCTGCCGGCGCAGCCCGGCGAGGGTGGCCGCGGGCAGCGCGACGAGCAGGTAGGCCAGCGCGGCGAGCAGGGTGGGGCCGCGGCCGGCCTCGTCCCCGTCGTCGGAGACGCCGAGCAGCAGCATGGTGACGGTGCCGACGCCGACCAGGTCGGCGACGACGACCAGCGCGACGATGAGCGGGACGGCGATCCGGCCGCTCGGGGCCCAGGCCAGCACGTCGTCGGCGCGGCGGGCGGCCGTGCGGGCGCTGTCCGGGATCACGGAGGGCTCAACGAGGACCGGCCCACCCGGACACGCAGGCACCCTCCGCCGCGGGAGGCGCGGCCGTCAGGGCGCGGCGGGCACCCGGCCGGCCGCGGTCACCTCCCGGAGGAACGGGAGGACGGCGTGCTCGAAGGCGACGGGGTCGTCGAGCATCGGCCAGTGCCCGCTGTCGTCGAGGACCACGACCCGCGCAGACGGGAAGGTCTCGCGCTGCCGCTCCGCCCAGGCGACGGGCAGGTACGGATCGTGCCGTCCCCAGACCACCAGCACCGGCCGGTCGAGGTCACCCAGCCGGCGGTGCAGGTCCTCGCCGTGGGCGGCGATGTCCGTGGCGCGGTAGAGCCGGAGCACCGCGCGCTGGCAGCCGGGATCCCGGGCGCTGCGGTACATGCGCTGGACGGCCTCCTCGGGCAGTCCCCGGGGGCAGCCGCGGCCCAGGATCATCCGCATGCCCCGCAGCGACGTCGTCCGCATGAACAGCTCGCCCAGCCCCGACGTCCGCCAGATCCGGGCCAGGGAGTGCCACGGGTAGTCCCGCATGACGCCGATGTTCACGAGCGTCAGGCTGCCCACGCGGTCGGGGTGGTCGGCCGCCCAGGCCAGACCCCACGGCCCGCCGAAGTCGTGCAGGACCAGGTGCGCGCGGGTGACGCCGAGGGCGTCCAGCATCGCCGCGAGGTGCCGGGCGTAGCCGTCCACGGTGTAGACGAACCGCTCCGGTTTGTCCGCCTCGCCGTACCCCGGCATGTCGGGGGCGACGGCGCGGGCGAAGACCCCCGTGCGGGCGACCAGCCGACGCCAGTCGTCGGCCGGGCCCGGGTTGCCGTGGACGAACACCACGGCCTCCGCGGCGTCCTCGGGACCGGCGGACAGGACCCGGCTGCGGATCCCGGCGACGGCGACGGTGCCCTCGGTCACCTCTGCCAGCTGCTCGGTCGTGGGAGTGGTCACGACGGCCTCCTAGGCGTCCGCACCGGCGAGTGCTGCCTCCGCCGGCCTCCGGGGCGGGACCCCGCCCTCCCGGTCGAGGCGGGCGCGCAGGGCCGCGGCGACCACGTGCGGGCGGAAGACGGCGGACGCCGGCTCCAGCATCCCGAGCGTCCGGGCGAAGAGATCGGCGACCCGGGGGTCCTGCGTGGACGCGGCGAGCACGCGGTCCAGGTACCGGTGCATCAGCCGGCTCGTGCGCGTCACCTCCGTGCCCGTGGTCGTCGGGAAGCGCAGGTCCTCACCGGTCGAGAACATCCACGGGTCGGCGAGGGCGCGGGCGAGCCGGCGCTGGAAGCGGGTCGCCAGACCGTCGAGGTCCCCGGCCCGCTGCCGGCGGCGCTGCTCGCAGAGGCAGGCGTCGAGGATCTCGGCCTCGACGGCGGCCATGCTCATGCCCTGGCCGTACACGGGGTCGAAGGCGCACACGGCGTCGCCCACGACGACGAACCGCTCGGGCCGGCGGGGCATCCGCTCGAAGTGCCACCGCCGGTTGGCCGTCCCCCGGTGGCTCCGGACAGGGGTGACCGGCTCGGCGCGCTCGACGGCGTCCGCGAGGACGGGGTGGCGCAGGCTGCGCAGGAAGGCGGCGAAGCCCGCGTCGTCGGTCGGCGGGTGGTCACCGGCGGCGCCCATCGCCGCGACGTGCCACTGGCGTCCCTCGATCGGGAAGACGTACCCGGTCCGCAGGACCGTCGGTGGCTTGGAGGTGAGCATCACGGCCTTCCAGTCCGCCGTGAACCCCTCCGGGATGCGGACCAGCCGGCTGGCGTAGGCGATGTCGGGGTCGACCTCGCTGCGTTCCGGTTCGGGGTAGCCGAGGGCGGTCAGCCAGGCGACCGCGCGGGAGCCCCGGCCGGAGGCGTCGACGACGAGGTCGGCGTCGAGCCGGGTGGTCTCCCCGGTGTCCAGCCGTCGGACCGTGACGCCGCTGACCGCCCGTCCGTCCTCGGACGCGCGGACGCCGGTGACCTCGCAGCCCTCGCGCACGGTCACCCCCGGGAGCTGCCGCACCCGGCGGCGCACCGTGGCCTCGATCAGCGGGCGGCTCGCGAACAGCCCCGTCCAGCCGGCCGCCCGCCGGTCGATCCACCCGAAGGGACCGAGGAGAGCGAAGTCGGCGGGCATCCGCGCCCACACTGCCCCGGCCGCCTCGAGTTCGGCGCTGAAGCCGGGGAACAGCCGGTCGAGACTGCCTCGGCCGCGGGCCAGGAGCGCGTGCAACTGCCGGTCCTGCGGCACCCCCTTGCGGTGCCCGGGCCCCTCGGGGAGCACGTCCCGCTCGACGACGGTGACCCGGTCGAGGTGCCCGGCCAGGGCACGTGCGGCCAGCAGACCGGCCATGCTGCCGCCGACGACGACCGCGTGCCCGCCACCTCCCGCGCGATCCGCAGCCGGTACGGATCGGACGGACGTCTCGGTCATCGGGTCCTCCCCGCGGGCAGACCGGTGAGGTGTGGAGCGACCCTCCACCCGGACCGCGGGAAGCGGACAGGGCCCAAGGGCTCCGGGCGGTCAGACCGGCAGGGCGGCGAGCTCCGCGGTCAACCGGGCGTCGGCCGGCACGAGGTCGGCGGCGGTGGTGTGCCGGCCGGCCACCAGCAGCAGCGGCCAGGGGCGCTCGTCGTCGGCCGAGGCGGTGGCCGCGACCAGGCCCGCCTGCGCCACGGCGCGGCACGCGATCGGGTTCATGCCCCGGGGATCGGCACCGCCGCGGGCCGGGTGCAGCCGGGCGGCGGACCTCACCCCGGGGGACGAGATCCGGGGCCCGGGGCAGTCTGCCCTGCATGGACTCCGACGAGGTGCAGGTCCGCCAGGTGCTGGAGGCGTGGGCGCAGGCCGTGCGGCGCGCCGACGTCGACGCGGTGACGGCCGTGCACACCGGCGACGTCGTGCTGTTCGACGCCCCGCCGCCGATGGTGGTGACCGGGATCGGTGACTACCTGGAGCAGTGGCGGCTGTTCTGGGAGGCGCAGGGCGAGGGCCTGTTCGACGTCTCGCGGCTGACGGTGGTGGCCGGGGACGGCGTCGCCTTCGCGCACGGCCTGCTGCGGGTCGGCGCGGTCGGCACCGAGGGCTTCGACGTGCGGCTGACCGTGGGGCTGCGCCGGGTGGACGGGCGCTGGCTGGTCACCCACGAGCACCACTCGGTGCCCGCGGACTGACCGGACGGCCGCGGGCACGTCCGCGGCCGCCCGGGGTCGACCCGGGCGGCCGCGGGACGGGCTCAGGCGCGGGTGGCGCGGACGGCGTCGGCCAGCGGGGTCACCGGCCGGCCGAGCAGCGCGACGAGGTCGGCGTCGCCGGTGTCGAGCTCGCCGTTCGCGATCGAGGTGTCGATGGCGGCGACGAACCCGGCGGTGCCGGCGTCGAGGCCGGCGCCCTGCAGGGTCGCGACGAGCTCGTCGGCCGGGAGGTCGCGGTAGCGGACCGTCGTCTCGGTGGCCTCGGTGACGGCGGCGGCGAGGTCGGCGAGGGTCACGCCGGGCCCGCCGACCTCCAGGACGACGGTGCCCTCCTCGTCGGTCAGCAGCGCGGCCGCGGCGGCGACGGCGTAGTCGTCCCGCGGGGCGATCGACACCCGGCCCGCCCCCGCGGCGCCGACGATCTCGCCGGTGGCGAGGTACCGGTCCAGCTGCGCGGTGTAGTTCTCGAGGTACCAGCTGTTGCGCAGGACGGTCGCCGGGACGTCCGCCTTGAGCAGCACCTCCTCGGTCCCGCGGTGCTCGGGAGCGAGCGGGTTGGCCGAGGTGTCGGCGTGCGCGATCGACGTGTAGACGACCCGCTGCACCCCGGCGGCCACCGCCGCGTCGATGACGGCCTCGTGCTGGGCGACCCGCTGCCCCGGCTCGCTGCCGGACACCAGCAGCAGCCGGTCGACGCCGGCCAGGGCCGCGGGCAGGGTGTCCGGCCTCGAGTAGTCGCCGTGGCGGACCTGCACGCCGCGCCCGGCCAGGTCGGCGGCGGCCTCGGGACGGCGGGCGACGGCGACGACGTCGGGCGCCGGGACGCCGCGGTCGAGCAGCTCCTCGACGGCGCGGCGGCCGAGGTGGCCGGTGGCTCCGGTGACGGCGTAGGTGGTCATGCGGGCGCTCTCCTCGTGCGGGGGTGAAGTGCTTGCACGTTCAACAACCCGGCGCCCCCGCCCCGTCATCCCGGCGCGGCGCACGTCCCCCGTCCGGCGGACCCGGGAGCTGTGGGGCGACCGGCCCGTTTGCGCGACCGCCGGATCGCGTCGACCCTGGATCCGCGGGGCCTGCGCGCTGACCGTGCGCGCACACCTCCCCCGCCAGGGACACCGTCCCCCACCGCACACCGAACGGAGGTTCGCCCGCGCCTGCGCGCGGACGGGTACCAGTGAGCTCCCCCGCACCGCCCGGACACCCCGACGGCGCGACGGCCGCACCGGCCCTCGTCCCGTCCCCCGCAGACCCGCACCCCGCGATCGCCGAGCCGCCTCGCCCGGCGGCCGACGCGCACGGCCGGCTGGACCGCGTCGTGTTCGCCGTCGCCGCGGTCCTGGCCCTCGCGTTCCTCGCCTGGGGGTTCGTCAGCCCGACCGGCCTGGGCTCGGCCAGCAGCAGCGCGCTGGTGTGGATCGAGTCGAACCTCGGCTGGCTGTTCGTGACGCTGGCCTCGACGTTCGTCGTCTTCGTGCTGTGGCTGGCGGCCAGCCGGTACGGCCGCATCCCGCTCGGCCGCGACGACGAGACGCCGGAGTTCCGCACCGTCTCGTGGATCGCGATGATGTTCAGCGCCGGGATGGGCATCGGGCTGATGTTCTACGGCGTCGCCGAGCCACTCGCGCACTACGTGACGCCGCCGCCGCGCACGGTGGCCGCCGAGACCCCCGAGGCCGTGCAGACCGCCATGGCCACGACGCTGTTCCACTGGACGCTGCACCCCTGGGCGATCTACGCCGTGGTGGGACTGGCCATCGCCTACGGCACGTTCCGCCGCGGCCGCCGGCAGCTGGTCAGCGCGGCGTTCGAGCCGCTGTTCGGCCGGCGCCGCACCGAGGGCTGGGCCGGCCGGGTCGTCGACGTCCTGGCCATCTTCGCCACGCTGTTCGGCTCGGCGGCCTCGCTGGGCCTGGGCGCGCTGCAGATCGGCAGCGGCGTGGAGATCCTGGGCTGGGCCGGCGACGTCGGCAACGGCGTCCTGGTCGGGATCATCGCCGTGCTGACCGCCGCGTTCGTCGCGTCCGCGGTCTCCGGGGTCGCCCGGGGCATCCAGTGGCTGTCCAACGTCAACATGGTGCTGGCCCTCGTCCTCGCCGTCTTCGTCTTCGTCGCAGGACCGACCGTGCTGATCCTCAACCTGGTCCCCGGCGCGGTCGGCAACTACGCCGCGGACCTCGCCCGGATGGCCGCGCGCACCGAGGCCAGCGGCGGTGAGGCGACGGCGACGTGGCTGCGCGGCTGGACGGTCTTCTACTGGGCCTGGTGGATCTCGTGGACGCCGTTCGTCGGCGTCTTCCTCGCCCGGATCAGCCGCGGCCGCACCATCCGCCAGTTCGTCACCGGCGTCCTGCTGGTGCCGAGCGGGGTCAGCCTCGTGTGGTTCGCCGTCTTCGGCGGGGCCGGCATCGCCGCGCAGCGGTCCGGCGCGGACGTCGCCGGGCAGGCCACCTCCGAGGGGCAGCTGTTCGGGGTGCTGGAGCAGTACCCGCTGGCCACCGCCACGACGGTGCTGGTCATGGTGCTGGTGGCGGTCTTCTTCGTCTCCGGGGCCGACGCCGCCTCGATCGTCATGGGCTCGCTGTCCGAGCGCGGCACGCTGCGGCCGCGCCGCGGGACGGTGGTCTTCTGGGGCGTGGTCATGGGCGCCGTCGCGGCGGTGATGCTGCTGGTCGGCGGCGGGGAGGCGCTCACCGGCCTGCAGAACCTGACGATCATCGCGGCGCTGCCCTTCGCGCTGGTCATGGTCGGCCTGGCCGTGTCGCTCGCGAAGGACGTGCGCACCGACCCGATGGTGCTGCGCCGCACCTACGCCGTCGAGGCGGTCGAGCAGGCCGTCGTCGAGGGCATCACCCGGCACGGCGAGGACTTCGCGCTGGTCGTGGAGGCCGGCGGGGACGGCGCGGACGGCACGCCGGAGGTCCCGTCGGTGCGGGTCACCGGGAACACGGCCGGGCCGGCGCCCGCGGGCGACGGGGTGGAACCCGCCGCCCGCGCCCGGCCGGGCGGGTAGCCGCACCGCGGTGCGGACACCGGGAACGGGGGCCCGGACGGGCGAGCTGCTGCGCAGGCCCTGGGTGCAGCGTGCGGTGCGGGCGGCGCTGGCCGCCGCGCTCGCCTGGCAGGTGGCGGTGCTGCTGCCGCCGCCGTTCCCCCAGTACGCGTACTACGCCCCGCTCGGCGCGGTCGTCGCCGTGCACCCCACGGTCGCCGACTCCGCCGGCGCGGCCTGGCGGACGGTCCTCGCCATCCTGCTGGGCTTCGGCCTGGGCGTCACGGTGCACCAGCTCACCGCCGAGGCGCTGCCCGGCGCGCTCACCATCGCGCTGATCGTGGCGCTGGCCGTGGGCGTCGAGCAGTGGCGGGTGCTGCAGGAGCACGCCAGCTGGGTGAGCTTCGCCGCCGTCCTCATGCTCACCGTCGGGACGGCGGCCGACCCCGCGCGCTACGCCGTCGCCTACGCCGGGCTGACCCTGCTCGGCGCGGCGATCGGCGTCCTGGTCACCACCGTCCTGTTCCCGCCGATGCAGCTCACCGCGGCCGTCCGGGCGATCGCGACCACGCGGGCGCTGCTGGCCCGGCACCTGCACGACATCGCCGGCGGCCTGCGGCACGGTGAGCTGCCCGCGCCGGGGGCGTGGGAGGGGCCCCGCCGGGACCTGGACGCCGCGCTGGACCGGATGCGGGCGGCCGAGGCCGTCGTCGAGCGCGCCCGGCTGGCCAACCCGCGGGCGCGGCGCTGGGGCGGCACCGCGGCGCGGGTCCGGGAGGAGTCGCGGGCCCTGGACCGGGTCGCCGTCCTCGTCGACGACCTGACCACGCTCGTCGCCCACCTGCCCCCGCACCGCCGGGGCATCGACCGCATCGACGGCGGGACCGGCTGGCTGCTGGCCGACGCCCTCGACGGCCTCGCCCGGCTGGTCCGCGCCCCCGGTGGTGCGGGGGGCGGGGACGACGCGGTCCGGGACGCCGGTGACGCACTGCGGCGGCTCACCGCCCTGCTCCGCGACTCCGCCACGGCCGACGACGAGGGGGTCGTCGCCCTCGGCGCGGTCGCCGTCGGCGTCTACCGCTCGCTGGACACGCTGCGCGGCCGGACACACGCCGTCGACGCCTGAGTCCCGTCGGGCGTGGCGGTCGCAGGCCGTACCGCCACGCCGCGGAGCCGGAACGCGGACGACCCGGGGGCTGGACCGCCGCCGCGCCGTCCCCCTGGGATGAGCCGCGCCGGACTCCCGAGACCGCGGAGGACGCCGTGCGCCCGACCCCGCTCCCCCGCCGCACGCTGGTCGGCGCCGTCCTCGCCGGGAGCCTTGCGGCCGTGCTGCTCGCGTCCCCCGCCTCCGCCACCACCGCGGGGCCGACCGCCCCGGCGGCCGCGCCGCCGACGGTCGAGGCGCCCGCCCCCTACGTCGCCCAGGCGGTCTGCGACCCCGCACCGAAGCCCGGCACGCGCGACCTGGCCGACGCGCTGCTGGCCCACTACGGCGCCGGCAGCGTCGGCATCTCCCGCGACTGCGCCGTCGGCGGGCCCAGCGAGCACAAGGAGGGCCGCGCCCTCGACTGGATGCTCGACGCGGGCGTCCCGGCGCAGCGGGCCGTCGCCGAGGGGTTCCTGGCGTGGCTCGCCGCGCCCGGCCCCTCCGGCGAGTCCGCCTGGGCGGCGCGGCGGCTCGGCGTCATGTACGTCATCTGGGACCGGGAGATCTGGTCGCCGGGCCGGGGGTGGCAGCCGTACGACGGCGCCAGCCCGCACACCGACCACGTGCACGTCTCGCTGTCGTGGGCCGGGGCCATGGGTGCCACCTCGTGGTGGACCGGCGTCGCCGCCCGCGTCGACACCGGCCCGTGCACGCCCGTCCCGGCGCGCGGCGACCTGCCGCCGTGCGCGCCCGGCGCCGAGCAGCCCGCACCGAGCACCGCCGCGGCCGCCGAGCCGCAGGAGGACGCGGGAGAGCCCGAGGCGGAGGCCCGCGCGCTGGCCGAGCTCGCGGCGCTGCGGGAGGAGTCGCTGGCCCGGGTGCCCCTGGACGGCCGGTGGGTCGCCCAGCTCGCGTCCAAGGACGTCGGCACCACCGACCCGCTGCAGACCGCGCAGGACGGCTCGCACACCTTCTCCGCCGTCGACGTCCTGGCCGAGAGCCGGGCCGGGCTGGCCACGGTGACCGACCCGTCGGCGCTGTACGTCCTGCAGGGCACCGACTTCGGGCGGCGGTCGACCGCACCCGACGGCGACCCCTGGTGGATCACCGTGGTCGACACCGGCGCCGCCGGGCGGGCCGACGTCGAGGCGTGGTGCGCGGCCACCTACCCCCAGCTGCACGGCGCGGAACTGGTCAACGCCTGCGTGCCGCGCCGGCTCACCCCGCCGCACGACTGACCCCGGCCGGTCCCGGGTCCCACGACCCTGGGCCGCCCGGCGTCGGCTCCCTACGCTCCGCCCGCATGAGCGGTCCGGTGCTGATGGCCGTCGACGACGACCCGGCCCTGCTGGGCGCCGTCGGGCGGGAGCTGTGCAGCCGGTACGAGCGGGACTACCGCGTCCTGTGCCTGGGGTCGGCGGACGAGGCACTCGCCTCGCTGGACGAGCTCGCGCAGGCCGGCGAGGAGGTCGCCCTCGTCCTCGCGGGCGAGACGGTCTCCGGCGCCCCGGGCACGGAGCTGCTGGCGGAGGTGCGCAGCCGGTTCCCGGACGCCGAGCGCGCGCTGCTCGTCCCGTGGGGGCACGTCGGGGACCCGGGCACCGGGGACGCGGTCCTCGAGGCGATCGCCCGCGGCCGCATCGACCACTACCTGGTGCGGCCGGCGTCGCCGCCGGACGAGCAGTTCCACCAGGCGGTCTCGGGGTTCCTGCTCGCGTGGGCGCAGACGCGGCACCGCGCGCCGCACACCATCGACGTCGTCGGGGAGACCTGGAGCGGGCGGGCGTACGAGCTGCGCGAGGTGCTCGGCCGCTGCGCGATGCCGCACCGCTTCTGCCTGGCGGACTCCGACGAGGGCCGCGCCCTGCTCACCGACCGGGAGCACCGGAGGCTGCCGCTGCTGGTCATGCCCGACGGGACGGTGCTCGAGGACCCCACCGACCTCGACATCGCGCAGTCGGCGGGGACGGCGATCGACCCGTCCGGCGACCGGTACGACCTGGTGATCGTCGGGTGCGGGCCCGCCGGCCTGTCCGCGGGCGTGTACGGCGCCTCCGAGGGCCTGCGCACGATCGTCGTCGACTCCGGCAGCATCGGCGGCCAGGCGACCTCCAGCTCGGCGATCCGCAACTACCTGGGCTTCCCCCGCGGCGTGACCGGCGGGGAGCTGGCGCGCCGCGCCTACGAGCAGGCGTGGCTGTTCGGGGCCCGGTTCGCGTTCATGCAGGAGGTCACGGACCTGGTGCGGGAGTCCGACGGCATCGTCGTCTCGCTCGCCACCGGCGGGGTCGTGGTCGCCCGTGCGGTGGTCCTCGCCCCGGGCGCGAGCTACCGCCGCCTCGGGGTGGAGTCGCTCGAGGCGCTGCGCGGGGCCGGCGTCTCCTACGGCGCCGCGGCGTCGGAGGCCCCGCTGGTGGCGGGCGAGGAGGTCTACGTCGTCGGGGGCGCCAACTCGGCCGGGCAGGCGGCGCTGCACCTGGCCCGGTTCGCGGCGCGGGTCACGCTCGTGGTCCGGGCCGCGTCGCTGGACGCCGGGATGTCGCACTACCTCGTGCGCCAGGTCGAGGGCACCCCCGGCATCGAGGTGCGGACCGGCACCGAGGTCGTCGGCGGGGGCGGCGACGGCCGGCTCGACCACCTCGTGCTGCGCGACCGGGCCAGTGGCGCGGTGGAGACGGTGCGCGCGCACGCGCTGTTCCTCCTGATCGGCGCCCGGCCGCACACCGACTGGCTGCCGCCGGCCGTCGAGCGCGACCCCGGGGGCTTCGTCATGACCGGGCCGGACGTGAGCGCCGGCGCGGCCCGCGCCCTCGGCCGTCCCCCGCTGCCGCTGGAGACCAGCGTCCCGGGCGTCCTCGCGGCCGGCGACGCCCGGCACGGGTCGGTCAAGCGCGTGGCCTCCGCCGTCGGCGAGGGCTCGATCGCGATCCGGCTGGTCCACCAGCTCCTCGCCGCCTGAGCCGCCGCGCACCCGTCAGGACGGCGAGCTGCGCCAGCCCCGCGCGTGCAGCCGCTCGGCGCCGTCGAGCAGCAGGTCGAGGGCGAAGGCGAACTCGAAGTCCTCGTCGCACCCCTGCCCGACGCCGGACAGGTCGCCGCCGGTGGCCGCCGTGGCGATCTCCAGCACGTGCGGGAACCGCCGCGCGAACTCGGCGGCCACCGCCTGCCGCTCCTCCGGGGTCGGCTCCGGCGCCTCGTCGTCGCGCGGTGCGTCGAACAGCTCCGGGCTGAAGCCCCAGATGCGGTTGCCGAGGGCGTGCATGAGGTGGTGGGTGAGGTCGACGGAGAACCCGCCGGCCCGGAAGGTGCCGGCGACGGCGTCCATGTGGCCGAGGACGGCGGGCGTCCGGTGGGTGCGCGACTCGATCGCCTGCCGCGCCCAGGCGTGCCGGAGCACCGCCCGGCGGGCGGAGAGCAGCCGCTGCCGGACCGCGGTCCGCCAGTCCGAGCCCGGGCCGGGCTCCTCGAACTCCCCGATGACGACGTCGACCATCCCGTCGAGCAGCTCGTCCTTGTCGGCGACGTGCTTGTACAGCGCCATGGGGACGACGCCGAGCTCCTGGGCCAGCCGCCGCATGCTCACCGCGGCCAGGCCGGCCTCGTCGGCGAGCGCCACCGCGGCCGCGAGGACGCGCGCCCGGTTCAGGGGCTCCCGTGCCATCCGACCCTCCTGCTTGACGGGTGTACGGCGTACACCGTACCGTCCCCGCCGTCGGTGTACGCCGTACACCACCATCGGAGGGAGCAGCAGGTCGTGAGGGAGTCCCGCGGAGCCGCCGTCGTCACGGGCGTGTTCTTCCTGGTCGCCGCGGTCACCGCGGTCGCGGCGCTGGCGCTGTACCAGCCGCTGCTCGGCGACCCCGGGTACGTGCTGGGCGCCGGCGCCGACACGCAGGTGCGCTGGGGCGCGCTGCTGGAGGTCGGACTGGCCGCGGCGTGCATCGGCACCGCGGTCACGGCCTACCCGGTCGTCGAGCGGCACGGCCGGGCGCTGGCCCTCGGCTACGTGTGCGGGCGGCTGCTCGAGGCGGCGGTGATCGTCACCGGGATCGTCAGCGTCCTCGCGGTGGTCGCGCTGCGGCAGGGCGACCACGACGCGTCCCTGGTCGGCGTCGCCCGCGGGCTGGTGGCCCTGCACGACGCGACGTTCCTCGTCGGCCCCGGCCTGGTCATCGGCGTCAACACGCTGCTGCTGGCCACGCTGGTGTACCGGGGCCGCCTGGCACCCCGGTGGATCGCGGTGACCGGCCTGGTCGGCGGCCCGGTGGTGTTCCTCTCCTCGACCGCGGTCCTGTTCGGCCTCCACGACCAGGTGTCCGCCGTGGCCGGGCTCGCCGCCCTCCCCGTGACCGTCTGGGAGATGGGCCTCGCGGTGTACCTGATCGCGCGGGGCTTCCGCAGCCCCGCGGCCCCCGTGCAGTCCGGCCCCGCCCGGCCGGTGCCGGTCCCGGCCTGACGTCGGTCAGTGCACTTCCAGCACTGCCCGCAGCCGGGCGAGGTCGGCGCGGTTGGCCCGGCGGACGGCGCCCGCCAGGAGCGGCGCCACCCACCGGGAGAACCCGTGCGGCCGGCCGCGGTTGCGCAGCACCATCCGGGTCCGGCCGTCGTCCAGCGCCTCCCAGGCGTAGGTCGTCTCCATGGGGAAGGGCCCCTGAGCCGTCCGCATGACCAGCCGCTCGCCGGGCACCAGCTCGGTGACCTCGTAGGTGTAGGCGAGCCGGCGGCCGAGGAAGCGGGCGACGAAGTCCACCCGGGACCCGACCGCGACCGGCGGCGCGGTCCGCCAGTCGACCGACTCGATGTTCGCGTACCACCCGGGGGCGTTCGCGGGGTCCCCGGCGTAGGCGGCCACCTCCGCCCGGGGACGGCGGATGACCGTCTCGGTACGGACGTCGACCTGCCGGCCCACGCCCGGCATGATCCCGCCGCACCGGACCGGGCGCGAGGGGTCCGGCCGCCGGCCGGAGCCGCCCGGGGGTCCTGCGGCCACGGGACCCCTGGGTGTGCGGCTACGGGCTCCGGACGGTCTCGCCCGCCGGCGACGTGGGCCCTCGCGGCGCCGGCGGGGACACGCCCGGCCCGGGTGCCGCGTCGGCCACCGTCGGGGTCGCGGGGACCTGCTCGCCGGCGCGCTGCATCTCCGCCATGGCCTTGATCATGTCGGTGAACTGCTCGGCGTCCGGTGGCACGAACCGCTCGGCGGTGGGGACCTGTGCCAGCACGCGCAGGAACTCCTCCAGCTCCGTCCCGCTCGCGACGGGGAGGTGCGAGGAGAAGATCCGCCGGGGCTGGATCTGCCGGACGCGGTCGAGGACCCGGCCGAACTCGGCCTCGTCCGTGATGTGCACCCAGGGCGAGTCCGCCGTGGCCCAGCCGATCATGCCGCCCGCGAGGGCCTCCGGGGACACGTCGGCCGCGTCCTGCGTGGGCTCGGGGAGCAGCGCCCCGAAGGCGTCGACGGTGAACAGCGCCCCGGTGGAGCGGTCCAGGATCCCGAGGGACATCGGGTTGTCGAACAGCGGCGGGGCGACCGCGGTGAGCGTGCGGTCCCCCACGTGGATCTCGTCGCCGGCCCGGATGGCGTGCACGCGCTCCATCGGGACGGGCCACCACGTCGACATGCGCAGGGCGGAGAACCCGTGCGTGACCAGCCGCGCGTTCGGGGCCGCCTCCATGATGCGCTGGACGTTCCCGGTGTGGTCGGCGTCGTCGTGGGTGAGCCACACCCACTTCAGGGCCTCCAGGTCGACGATCGAGCCGACCGCGTCGAGGAACTGGTCCGCGTCGACGGCCAGGCCGCTGTCGATGAGGACCGGTTCCTCGGACGTGATCAGGTAGGCGTTGATCGGGAGGACGCCGACCCCCGGCAGGGAGAGGTTGGTGGGCAGGACGTGGACGTCGGCCTGACCCCGGTAGGGGCTGTCCATGGGACGCCTCCGGTGGTCGCGCTCGGTGGCCGCCTCCTCGGCCGCCCCGAACGTAGGGCGGCTCCCCCGGCACCCACCAGGGTCCTTGTCCTCGGAGGACGCACGGGAGGGACGCCGCTAGCCGAGGCCGTGGTGGTCCACCAGGAGCCCGCACCGGCGGCACCGCTCCTCGGGAGGGACGTCGGACCAGGAGCGGTCCCCGACCGGGTCGAGTCGGTCGGCGGGCACGCTCCCGCAGAACGACGAGCCGTCGCCGTCGACGGCGTGGACGGCGCCCGGACCGCGGGGTTCCCCGCGCGCGGTGCCGGGACGCAGGACCGGGACGCCCCCGGCCTCCGGCGCGGGGGCGGGCGGCCGGCCGGTGCGGAGCCGGACGGTGCAGCCGTCGGTGGTGAGGAGCGCGACGTCGACCTCGGCGAGCCGGCAGCTGAGCCACAGGCCGAGCCCGGCGCCGGCCGCGCTGTCGGGGGCGGGGACCAGACCGGTGAGGGGGTCGGCGGGCCCGGGGCCGGTGTCGTGCACGTGCACGACGACGCGGCCGTCCCCGGTCCAGGCCCGGACGGTGGTGGGCGGCCGGCCGTACAGCTGCGCGTTGACGACGGCCTCGGACAGCGCGAACAGCAGCTCGTCGAGCGCCGTGGCGCCGACCAGGTCCTGCACGGCGTCGCGGACGCGGCGCCGGGTCTGCTTCAGCGAGACGTCGGTCAGGTCGACGACCGGCGCCGTCCGCTCCAGCGGGTCGACGGCCGGCGGCAGCCCCTCGAACTCGGCGACGTCCTGGTAACGCGGGCTGGCGCCGGCGCCGCCGTCCGGGGTGACCAGGCGGGGGTGGGTGCGGCCGACGACCTCGCGCACGGCGTCCGGCACGGTGGTGGCGTCGTACAGGCAGCGGCTCCACACCGGGTAGTCCTGCCAGACGACGTTGACCGCCGACTCGTACCGGTCCCAGCCCTCGAACCGCCCGCCGTTGCCCTCGTGCGGGACGTCGCCGGCGATCCGGACCTGCCCCGCGCCGGCGGCCACGTGCCGCTCGAACTGCTGGCGGTACGCCTCGATGGCGCGCGCGGGCGAGGCGTAGAGGCTCGCGTCCTCGATGAAGGTGACCCCGTCCGGCCGGGGCAGCGCCGCCCGGAGCAGGTCGCACTTGCGGCTGTCGTACCCGATGACCACCGGCTCGCCGACGGTGGTGCCCTGGGTCACGAAGGGCACGATGAGCGCCAGGAACTCGTCGTCCGACGAGTAGAAGCCGGCCTCGTGGAAGTTGCCGGTCCGGCCCCGTGCGGCACCCGTTCTCATGACTCCGCTCCCACGTCTGCGAGCCGCAGGTAGGACGCCGGCAACAGGTCCAGCAGCCGGGCCGCGAACGGCGGGGTCGATCTGATGGTCAGACGTACCCCGGTCCGGCGGACGTAGTCGTCGAGGGTCCGCAGCAACCGGTGGTCGACGTACTCGACGTCGCCCATGTCGACGACCAGCGTCCCGGTGTCGGCTCCCGCCCCCAGGCGGGCCAGCACCCGCCCGAGCGCGGTGACGGCGACCGGGTCGGTCTCCCCGGTGAGGCCGAGCGCGCCGTCGGTGCGGGCGGAGACCCCCAGGGCCGGCTGCCCGGACGGATCGGGGGCGTGCAGTGCGGCGAACTCGGTCACGAGGTCGATCCCGAGGTCGGTCGAGAAGCCGCACAGGGCCGACATCGGGTGGTCGGCCATGTAGCGCCCCACGAGGAACTCGTACCGGGCGAAGGCGTCCCGCTGGTGCGGGGGGCGGAGCAGCTCAGAACCCTCCGCGCTGACCCGCAGCCCCCGGAAGCCGTCGGCCAGGGCCCGCTCGGTCGCCGCCGCCCAGTGCCGTACCACCTCGCCGGCCCGCACCGGACCGCCGGATCCGTACACGTCACCGAGCGTCAGGACCTGGAGGCTGCCGCCACGCTGCAGCCGTTCGAGGTCCCCGAGCCCGGCGAGGTCCTCCGCCGCTCCCTCGGGGGACCCGGAGGCGACGTAGACCACGCGTAGGCCGTCGCGCAGGCCCTCGGCGAAGAAGGCGACGACGCGGCGGCGGTACTCCGCGACGTCGTCGTGGAGGACGCAGAGGTGACCTCGTGCACCACGGCTCCGGACGGAGCCGGCGTGACCCGATCCGGGCACGGGTCCACGCTACGCCGCACGACCCCGCCCGGCCTCCCGGCCGGGGCCCTCGCTCGGGCCCGCGCGGCAGGCCGCTCAGACGGTCTCGGGTACCCGCAGGTGGGCGAGGACGAGCTCCATCTCGGCGACGTCGACCACCTCCCGGCCCATCGCACGGACGGACTCCTCGCGGAGGGACCGGGCCTGTTCCCGGGAGGCCTCGAGCGCGTCGCGGTCGTCGAAGGTGACGGTGCCCACCGCCAGGTCGCTGTCGTGGTCGACCAGGAGGCTGAGGCTGCAGAAGCCCGGCATCTGCTCGATCCGCGGCATCGTCGTCGAGCGGTAGACCTCGAGTGCCCGGTCGATGCCCGCGAGGTCCCCGCGCGTCCAGGTCAGCCGCGCCCAGGCGCCGTCGTGGGTCTCGTGCGCGCGGTGCAGGACCGCGATCTGCCACTCCCGGACCTCCGGCTCACCGCCGAACACCCCGACCAGTTGCACGCGCATCGGGCGCACCTGCGCGGCGCTGGAGCGCATGGCCCGTTCGTCCTCCCAGGCGGAGGTGACGATGCAGCGGCCGGCGTCCCGGTCGACGAGCATCGAGAGGCCGACGAAACCGTCCACGTGCCGTATCACGGGCAGCACCTCGTTGCGCGTGTAGGTGATGCCGGCGTCGACGCGCTCCGGGTTGCCGCGGATGGTGGTGGTCCGGGCGTACATGCCACCGCTCCTCTCTCGAGCAGGCGGCGGTGCCCCTGCGGCATCGCCGCGCGGCCCACTGTCCCCGCCTCCCGCCGCGCACGACAGAGCCGAGCGTCCCGCCCGGCGGGCCCCTGGCCGTCGACGGGGCCCGCGACAGCCGTGCGACGGAGCCCCTCCCGTCCTGCCCACGCGGCACGGTCGCCGACGACCGGCTCGGCTCTGCCGGCCTGGAGGACGTGATCCGCCCCGTGGTGGCGGCCCCCGCGGCCGTCCCCCCGGAGCCGGGGGCGGCTCTCCCTCCCCCGGAGCCCCTCGTGGTGCGAGCATGACGCCGGCTGCGCCGGTAGCGCACAGGGAGATCCCATGGTAGATCCCGAGGTCCTCGAGCCCCTGGTCCTGACCGCGATCGAGGACTACTTCCGCCTCCTCCAGGCGCACGTGCCCGCGGAGGAGATGCTGGCGGAGGTCCTGACGGAGGACTTCGAGACGGGGTTCGTCGGCGGCCGTGTGTGGCGCGGGCCGGACGGGCTGGCCGACTTCCTCGCCTCCCGGTCGGTGTTCTTCGACGAGTCCCACGAGGTCCTGCAGGTGATGGACGCCCGGCGTACCTCCGAGGACGAGCTGACGGCACGGACCCGGCTGCGCTTCTTCCTGCGCCGCCGGCTCCCCGAGGCCGCAGTGAGCGAGGAGTTCACCGGGCAGGCCTTCCACACGTGGCGGTTCCGCCGGGACGCGGCCCCCGGACGCTGGCGGGTGAGCGCCCAGATGGTCGACGGCTTCGCCCTCCTCGACGACAACGCGGCCGCCCTGTTCTCCGCGCCCGCGGAGGGCCTGCGCACGTGACGCCGCCCCGGCGGTCCTGACCGGGCGCGGCCGCGGTCGAGGTCGTTGTCGCCCGCGCCTCCGCGCTGCGACACTGGCCGGGCGCGACGAGGGGGCGGTCGTTCATGACGACACCCGGGACCCTGCGGCGGACGCTGCCGTTCCTGCCCGTGGCCGGGGCGCTGTTCTGCATCCAGCTGGACTTCTTCTCGCTCGCCCTGGCGCTCCCGACCATCGCGACCGACCTCGGGTCGACCACGACGGACCTGCAGTGGCTGCTGAGCGGTTACATGATCGCCCTGGGGTCGCTGCTGATCCCGGCCGGACGATCGGGTGACGTGCTGGGACGGCGTCGCGTGCTGCTGCTCGGCACCACCGTGTTCGCGCTGACGTCGCTGGTGTGCGGGCTCACCTCGGCGGTCCCGGTGCTGATCGCCGCCCGCGTGGCGCAGGGCCTCGGCGCCGCGATGATCATGCCGACGGCGCTGGCGCTGGTGACCAACGCGACGACCGAGGGCGAGCGGCCGCGGGTCACCGGCACCCTGCTGGGCATCGCCGGCGTCGGGACGGCGCTGGGCCCGGTCGTCGGCGGCGTGCTGGCCTCGGAGGTCAGCTGGCGGTGGGTGTTCCTGCTCAACGTCCCCATCGCCGCGCTGGCGTTCTGGGGGGTCCGGCGACTGCCCGAGTCCCGCGACGAGACCGGGCCCCGCACGCTCCGGCAGCTGGACTGGTGGGGCGTGGTCTCGGTGGTCGGGGGGCTCGCCCTCGTCAGCGTCGCCATCGACGACGTCGGCGCCGAGGGCTGGGCGAGCCCGGTCACGATCGTGCCGCTGGTGGCCGGCTCCGCGCTGCTCGCGGTGTTCGCGGTGGTGGAGACGCGGGTCCCGGCACCCCTGGTGCGCCCGTCGCTGGTGCGCGACCGGGTGTTCGTGGTGCTCACCGTCGCCGGCACCATCGCCAACATCGGGGCCTGCGTGTTCATCGTCCTCGCGACCCTCGAGCTGCAGGACGTCCGGGGGCTGTCCGCGGCCGCCGCGGGACTGGTCTTCCTCGCCTCCTCGGTCGGGCTGGCGTCGTGCGGGCCCCTGGCCGGGCCGCTCTCCGTGCACTTCCCGGCGGGGATCGTCATGGGGGTGGCCGTCCTGCTGGCCGCGCCGGCGCTGGTGCTGCTGGCCGTGGCCGGCCCGCTGCCGCTCTACGTCGTCGCGCTCGCGCTCTGCGGCGTCACCACCGGCATGGGCTTCTCCCTCGGCCAGGTCGCCGTGCAGAACGTCCTGCCGCCCGCGCGCTCCGCGGAGGGCACGAGCGTGCTCCTCACCGTCCTCATCAGCGTCGGCGGCGTCGGCGTGGTGGCCGCCACGGCCGTCGTGGAGGCCACCGGGGACGGCCGGGCCACGAGCGGCGGCATCGAGCTCGTCCTCGGCGTCCTCGCCGCCGTGCTGCTCGTGACCGGGATCGTCACGCTCGTCACCGAGTCGCGGAGGCTCCTCGCGGCGCGAGCGACCGGTCGCACCCCGCTCCCGACGTAGCGCCGGCCGCGCCGGGCCGCGGCACGGACCCGAACCCCCTCGAGGAGCGCAGATGTCCGTTCCCGACGCCGTCGCA
Organism: Geodermatophilus sp. SYSU D00525; assembly: GCF_054050475.1. NCBI lineage: Bacteria > Bacillati > Actinomycetota > Actinomycetes > Geodermatophilales > Geodermatophilaceae > Geodermatophilus > Geodermatophilus sp. SYSU D00525. Next base: position 89,244 of record NZ_JBJGZK010000010.1, on the reverse strand, counting down.
CCGCCGGACCCCCAGCACGGGCCGGCCGCCGTCGCCCCGAGGACGCCGCCCTCGTCCCGCGCGCGACCGCCGTCGTACCGCGACACCGCGGCAGACCTGCCCCGCCAGCTGGCGAACGCCGTCGTCGACCTGCCGCTCTGCCTGGTCGCCCCGCTGTTCCGGCGCCGGCACCGCACGTGGGGGGCCCGTCCCGAGGAGGTCGCGGCGCCGATGCCCGGGGACGACCTGCTCCCCCGCGCCCAGTACGTCGCCACCCGGGCGATCACCGTCTCCGCCCCTCCGGAGGAGGTGTGGCCGTGGCTGGTGCAGGTGGGGTACCGGCGCGGCGGCTGGTACGCCGACGACCTGCTCGACGACTTCGCGCTCCCCAGCGCCCGGGACGTCGTCCCCGAGCTGCAGGACATCCACGTCGGCCAGCGGCTGGCGATGGTCCCGCGGCCGTCGGAGCGGACGGCGTTCGTCGTCGACGGCTTCGTCGCCCCGGAGTGGCTGCTGTGGCGGACCCCGAACCGGACCTTCGCCTGGCGCCTGGTGCCGCTCCCCGGCGGACGGACGAGGCTGGTCACCCGGCTGGCCACCGTCTACGAGTGGTCGCGGCCGCTGGTCCTGGGCACGGTCGTGCTGATGGAGTTCGGGGACTACCCGATGATGCGGCGCATGCTGCGCGGGATCCGGAAGCGGGCGGAGGCCAGGCACCGGCGCCTGGCACGGGAGTCGCACCGGTAGGGCGGCGGACCCGGCAGCGCACCGGGCGCCGTGGCCACCCTCGGCCGGTGGATCGCGTGCGGGTCCGGGCACGGGCCGGCACGCTCGTGTTCCTCGTGCTCACACCGGGCGTGGTGGCCGGGCTGGTCCCGGGGCTGATCACCGGCTGGCGGATCCCGTGGACGGGCGCCTGGGTCTGGCCGGTCGCGATCGTGGCGGCCGTCGCCGTCCTCGGCGGGGTCGTCGTGCTGCTCGACGCCTTCGCCCGTTTCGCGCGTGCCGACGGGACCCCCGCGCCACCGGTGCCGACCGCGCGTCTCGTCGTCGTGGGGCCGTACCGGCACGTGCGCAACCCCATGTACCTGGCGGTGCTGGCGATCGTCCTCGGGCAGGCACTGCTGTTCGGGAGCTGGGGTGCCCTGCTCCACGCGGGCGTCGTGCTCCTCGCGGTGGTGGCGTTCGTGCGGGGCTACGAGGAGCTGACCCGGGAGCTCCAGTACGGCGACCAGTACCGGGAGTACCGGCGGAACGTCCGGGGGTGGATCCCGCGGCTGCGGCCCTGGAGCTGACGGGCGGAAGGAGGTCTCCAGCCCGCGGACGGCGGAGAGCCGGGGGGCACGACTGTTCGCCGTGTCCCCCGGCTCTCCGCCGGCAGCGGGCCCCGGCATCGGCCGGGACCCAGGGGTGGAGGTGGCGGGAATCGAACCCGCGTCCTGCGACGCATCACCAGGGCTTCTCCGAGCGCAGTCCGCTGCGCCTCTGCTCGACCCTCCCGATCTCACGGACGAGACGGGATGACGGGCCCAGTCGCTGTGAGGTGTCCCGTGCGCGCCCGCGACCGGCACGCACGGTGAGTCATCTAGCTGATGCCAGACACCGGGCCGATGACGGAACCCGGGCTGACAGCGTCACACTCGCTGATCAGGCAGCGAGGGCGTACGCGCGCTGACTCTTGTCGGCGCTTGTGTGTTTTCCGACGCGTGGTTAACGAGCTCATCGTCGGCTTCCTCGGCTCGCTTCCCCTGGTCACCCGACCGCAGTCGAGACCATTCACCCCCTGTGTAGTTGTGCACCCATCGTAACCGGCCTGGCCACCGGGTTGTTCCCCGACGCCACGGGACGTCGACCACCGGGTGGCGCCGGTCGTCAGATCCAGTCGCGGCGCTTGAAGACGGCGTACAGCGTCAGGCTCACGCCCAGCATCAGCACCAGCGCGAACGGGTAGCCCAGGTGCCACGACAGCTCGGGCATGTCGTCGAAGTTCATCCCGTAGACCGTGCCCACCAGCGTCGGCGCGAACAGGATGGCCGCCCACGCGGAGATCTTCTTGACCTCCTCGCCCTGCGCGATCGAGGCCTCGGTCAGCTCGCGGATCTCGTCGTTCTGCCGCTGCGCCACCAGGGTCGCGTTCACGGTGAGGATGTCGCGCAGCTGCAGCCGGAACGCCTCGATGCGCTCGTTGACCTGCGTGACGTGGTCGGCGACGTCGCGCAGGTAGCTGCGCAGCTCCTCGTCGACGCCGTACTTGTCGAACCCGGCGGTGATCGCGGCGAGGATCCCGGTCAGCGGCTGGGCGGCCCGCTGGAACTCCAGGACCTCCTGCGACAGCTCGTAGATGCGCCGCGAGACCCCGGGGTCCCCGCGGAAGACCTCGGTCTCGATCTCGTCGATGTCGTTGGCGAGGCCCGCGACGACCGGCGAGTACCCGTCGACGACGGCGTCGAGGATCGCGTACAGCACCGCCTCGCTGCCCTTGGCCAGCAGCGCCGGCTCGCTCTCCAGCCGCCGCCGGACGCGGGCCAGGTCCGGCGACTCGGCGTGCCGGACGGTGATCGCGAACTGCCGGCCGAGGAACAGGTGCAGCTCGCCGAACTCGACCTCCTCGGCCGCGTCCAGGTACCGCGCGGCCTTGAGGACGACGAACAGCGTGTCGCCGTAGCGCTCGAACTTGGGCCGCTGGTGGGCCTGGATGGCGTCCTCGACGGCGAGCTCGGGCAGGTCGTACTGCTCGGCGAGCTCCCCCAGCTCCGCGGGCTCGGGCCGGTACAGGCCCAGCCACACCAGCCGGTCCTCGAAGCCCTCGGTCAGCCAGTCGTGGCTCTCCTCCGCCGACGGCGGGGTGGCGATGCGCCGGCCGCTCGCGTAGACGGCGTTGTCGACCAGGCGCGACTGGCGCTCGGGCCGGGGCGGCGCCGGCGGCGGGGACGGCACCGGCCGCAGGACCTGCGGCCGCGGACGGCGGCCGAGGGTGGACAGGGCGGTGAGGGGCGCGAGGCGACGGTCGGCCATGACGGGCTCCCGGGGGACGCTGGGCGGCGGGACTCAGCGGAGGCCCTCCACGCAGCACCGCCCCGGCGCGCGCGGCACGACCGGGAGCTAGGCGGGGAGGGCCTCGGGACTGGGACTGGGGGGCTCGCTGCGCACGGCTCGCCCTCCCTCCCGTCGACCGGTGCCCGGCATCGCTCGGGCCGTCGTCCATCGTGACACGTGCCCGCGCGGGAGTGCTCGCCGGAGAGGGAGACTTCCCTCTCCGTTCACCCGTCGGACGTCGAGGACCCGGACGTCGAGGACCCGGACGTCGAGGACCCGGACGTCGAGGACCCGGACGTCGAGGACCCGGACGTCGAGGACTCAGACGTTGAGGACGAGGTCCACCATCACCGGCAGCAGGACCACGATCAGCAGGGCGCCCAGGACGTCGAAGGAGATGCCCGAGCGGATCATCTTGGTGATCGGCACGACGCCGGAGCCGTAGACGATGGCGTTCTGCGGCGTCGACACCGGCAGCATGAACCCGAAGGACGCCGCGAAGGTCGCCGCCAGGGCGGGCACGAACGGGTTGATGCTCGCCGCCACGGCCACCGGGATGATGATCGGCACGACGACCGCGGCCGAGGCGGTGTTCGACGTCGTCTCGCTGATGACGATCGCCAGGATCACCGCGAAGACCGTGATGGCGAACGTGCTGGTCAGGCCGAGCCAGTCGGCGGAGCTGTTCCCGATGGTCTCGGCCAGGCCGGTGTCGGCGAGCAGCGAGCCGAAGATGATCCCGGTGCCGAACAGCAGGATCGTGCCCCAGTCGATCTTCGCGGCGTCGGACCAGTTGAGGGTGAACTCCCGCCGCTTCCAGTCGGTGGGCAGCAGGAACAGCAGCGACGCCCCGAGGACGGCGATGACGCCCTCGTCCATCCGGTCGCTGATCGTCGTGTAGAGGTCGGACTCCGTGCCGGCGGTCAACGCGATGACGCCGGGGAAGATCCAGCACGCGACGGTGATGCCGAAGGCGGTCAGCGTGTTCTTCTCCGCCCGCGAGACGGGGCCGAGCTGCGCGCGCTCCTGCTGCACGTACTCGTGCACGCCCTCGATCCGCTTGATCTCCGGCCGGTTGAGCAGCAGCAGGACCGCGGCCAGCGCGACGAACATGAGCGCGCAGATCGGCAGCGCCATGAGCATCCAGTCGAGGAACCCGATCCGCTCCCCCGTCGCCTCCTCGATCAGCCCGCGGCCGATCAGGTTCGGCGGCGTGCCGACCGGGGTGATCAGCCCGCCGACGCTCGCGCCGTAGGCCAGCATGAGCATCAGCGCGACGCCGACCCGCAGCCGCAGCGGGTCGAAGTCCGGCCGGACCAGACCCTTGTCCTGCATGAGCTTGGCGATCACGGAGAGGATGCCGATCGCCGTGGGCAGCAGCATCGCCACGGTGGCGGTGTTGGAGACGAACGCCGACAGCAGCGCCGTGATCAACCCGAACGCGATGATCACCCGCGCGGTCGAGGCGCCGACCCACTGCATCGACAGGATCGCCATCGCGAACCGCCGCGCGACGCCGTGCTTGAGCATGGCGGCGGCCAGGATGAACGCGCCGATGAAGGTGAACACCGTCGTCGAGCCGAGCGGCGCCACCGCGTCGTCGGCCGGCACCACCCCGAGGACGACGATCGCGCCGACGCCGATGAGGCCGCCCACCGGGATGGGCACCGGCTCGGTGATCCACAGGACGATGACGCCCAGCAGGATCGCGGCGAGCATGTGCTGGTCACGGGGCAGGTCCAGCGGCAGCAGCGCGAAGACGATCGTCACGACCGGGGCGAGGAACAGCCCGACGGTCCGGCGGCCCTTCTCGAAGCGCTCCTCGGCGGGGCTGAGCTGCTGCTCGCCCAGGCTGCGGTAGGTCGCCGTGCCGCGGAAGGCGGCGTCGACGTCGGTGCGCTGCGGAGGACGGTCGGTCGTGGTCATGGCAGCTCCCCGGTGGTGTGACCTGGAGCACACGATAGGGAGCAACGGGTCAGCCGGGAACCTCCCCGTCCGGTGGGGGCACCTGCAGCGCGACCAGGAAGCGGGCGACCATCGCGTAGCCGCCCACCAGCGCGGTGAGCTCGACGACCCCGCGGTCGTCGAGGTGCGCGCGCACCGCGGCGAACACCGGGTCGGGGACGGTGACGGCGCGGGCCGAGGCGTCGGTGAAGGCCAGCACGGCGGCCTGCGCCGGCGTCCACACCGGCTCGGCGGTGGCGTCGTCGGCGCGCAGCACGCGCAGGTGCAGGTCGGTGAGCCCGGCACGGCGGGCGATCGGCTCGTGCGCGGCCCACTCGAACTCCGCGCCGGCGAGCACGGCGATCCGCAGGACCACCAGTTCCCGCAGGTCGGCGGGGAGCGTGGTGGCGCCCCGCAGCGCGCCGAGCAGCGCGTTCCAGCCCTCGGCCACCGGCGGGCTGTGCAGCAGCAGCCGGTCGAGGGTGGAGAGGTCGCCGCCGCGCCGGGCGCGCAGCAGGTCCGCCGTCGGCCCCTCGCCGGGCGCCTCGGGCAGCCGCGGGGTCACCGGCCGGCGAAGACGCCGGAGGGGTAGGCGCCGTTGGCGACGAGCGTGGCCGACAGCCGCTTGCCGAGCTCGACCACCCGCGCCGTCCGCTCCGGGCCCAGGTGCGCCCACGGCGTGGTCCCCAGGGCGTCGGTCTCGGCCTCGAGGTCGGCGCGCAGCCGCTGCCCGGCCTCGGTGAGGCGGTCGCCGCCGAGCAGGCCGCGGCCGGCCAGCCGCGCGGCCGCGGCGGCCCAGTCCTCGTCGCTCCAGCCGCGGGTGGCCTTCGCCGACGCGGGCAGGAAGCCGCGACCGGTGGCGGTGTGGGTGACCAGCGCCTCCAGGCCCGACAGGCCGTGGCGGACCAGGACGGCGACGTGCCCGTCGCCGCGCCACTCGCGCAGCAGCGACGCGGCGTGCCAGAGCCGGGTGACCGGGTCCTCCGGCCAGGGCAGGTCGGCGTGGCCGGCGTACAGCGGCCGCCCCTGCGCGGGGAGCACCGAGCAGGCGTCGGCGAGCAGGTCGCCGAGCTCGGTGACCTCCGGGGCGGCCGCGGCCTCCTCGCCGCCGAGCAGCCGGGTCAGCGAGGCGCGGGCGGAGGCGAACCGGGTCTCCACCACCTGCGCGGGCGAGGCCAGCGTCCAGGCCCGCGGGATGTGGCGGGCCACGATGGCCGGGGAGAAGTTGGAGAAGGTCGCCGTCACCACGCCCGGGCCGACGGCGCCCATCGGGGCCGCGCGGCCGGCGAAGTAGACCATCCGCCCGGGCCGCAGGCCGATCGCCGTCAGGTGCTGCTCCGTCTCCGGCACGAAGTACACGTGGTTGTGCAGCGGCTCGACGGCGCGGTGCGCACGGCCGACGAGGGCGGGGTCCAGGACGGGCTGATCGGCGGTGACCATGCGGGCGACCCTAGCGAGCGGCCCGGGCCGCCCGGCGGTAGAGCAGGTAGTCGCCGTCCTCCCCCGCCGGCGCGAAGCCCGCGGTCTCGTAGAGGGCGCGGGCCGGGTTGTCCCGGTGCACGCCGAGCCGCACCTCGGCCAGGCCGGCGGCCGCGGCGTCGGCGGCGCAGGCCTCGAGCAGCCGCCGCCCGTGGCCGCGCCGGCGGAACGGCGGCAGCACCTGCACGGTCACCACCAGCGCGGCCCCGTCGTCCGGGGTCCACATGACGAACCCGGCGGGCTCTCCCTCCACCTCGAGCACGGTGGTGCGGGCCAGGTTGGCCCGCCACAGCGCCCGGTTGCGGTCCAGCGCGGCGGTCCAGGCCGCCTCCTGGGCCGGCTCGACGTCCCGGACGTACGCCCGCTCGGCCGCCTCGACCAGCGGCAGGTCCGCCTCCCGCGCCGGGCGCGTCACCCGGCGACCGGCGGGACCGGGAACGCCCAGGCGTGGTGGGTGCGGGTGACCCGGAAGCCGACCCGCTCGTAGAGCGCGAACGCGCCGGTCGTGTTCTCGGTGTCGACGTCGAGACGGGCGGCGCGGCAGCCGCCGGCCGCGGCGCCGGCCAGCGCGGCGGCGATGGCCGTGCCCGCCACGCCGCGCCCGCGGGCGCCGGGCAGCACGCCGATCTGGCCGAGGTGGACGGTGGGGATCCCGGTGGCGCGGGTGTCGGCCTCGTACACGTACGCGAGGACGTACCCGGCGACGGCGCCGTCGCCGTCCAGCGCGAGCACCGAGAGGTCGGGCCGGAACGCCCGCACGCCGGTGAACCAGGTGCGCCAGGCGGTCTCGTCGCGCTCGGTGGAGCCGTGGTGCTCGGTGAACGCGGCGTTGTGCGCGCGGCGCACCTCGTCGTCACGGTCCCAGGTGAAGGGCACCAGCTCGATCCCGGCGGGCGGGACGGCGGCGGGCAGCGCGTCGAGCGGGCGCTCCATGGTGGCGAACAGCCGCTCGACCGCGAAGCCCCGGCGCTGCAGCAGCCGCTCGAGCGAGGTCATCGCGGGCCAGGCGCTGACGACGAGCCGGCCGGGCAGCCCGGGCGGCGCGAACGCCGCGTGCTGTGCGGTGCCGCGGCGCACCTGCCAGTCGACCAGCGCCCGGCCGATGCCGCGCCCGCGCCAGTCCGGGTGCACCCGGCCCTCGGCCCAGACGCGCAGCGCCTCGCGGCCGCCGCGCTGGGAGATCGACGTCGCCCAGGCCACCAGCCGCCCGTCCCCGGTGACCACGGCCCGGCCGTCGGAGGGCAGGTCGACCAGCTCCCGGCCCCACCACTCGGCCAGGTCGCCGGTGTCCTCGTGCTCGCCGGTGTCGTCGACGGCCTCGGCGGCCGCGAGCAGGTCGGCCGCGGCGGGGGCGTCGTCGAGGGTGAGCGGGCGGGCGGTCAGCCCGCCGGGCAGGCCGGTCACGTCGGCGGCGAGCACGTCGGTCACGGGCGGTCAGGCTAGGCGGGCTCCCCCGGCGCGGGCGAGCGGGTTTCCACGTGGGTGAACAGGCAGAAGGGGTGGCCGGCGGGGTCGGCGTAGATCCGCACGAGCTCGTCCGGGTCGTCGTAGCCGCCGATGCGCCGGGCGCCGGCCTCCTCGGCGAGCGCGCAGGCCGCGTCGAGGTCGTCGACCTCCAGGTCGAGGTGGACCTGCATCTGCTGGGTGCCCGGCTCCGGCGGCCAGACCGGCGGGACGTGGTCGCGCTCGAGCTGGAAGGACAGCCCGGTGCCGCCGTCGTCCGGGCGCAGCGTGGCCCACTCGGGCCCGTCGTCGCGGATCGGCCAGCCGAGCAGCCGCTGGTAGAAGCGGGCCAGCCCGCGCGGGTCCGGGGTGCCGAGGACGGGGGCGGTCAGCCGGATCACCGGGCACCGATCCCGAACAGCCGGGCGCCGTTGTCGTGCAGCACCGCGCGCAGCCAGTCGTCGCCGAGGTCGAGCCGGGCCAGCGCGGCCAGCTGCTCGGCGTAGGGGTACGGGATGGACGGGAAGTCGCTGCCGAGCAGCACCTTGTCCCGCAGCGCGGCCAGCCGCGGCAGGTCGACGCGGTCGAAGGGCATGAGCCGCTCGGTGAAGGCGGTGGCGAACATCGTGGTGTCCAGGTGCACCCGCTCGTACGCCTCGGCGAGGTCGAGGAAGTCCCGGTACTCGGGCATGCCGAGGTGCGCGATCACCAGCTGCAGCCGCGGGTGGCGCTCGAGCAGGCCGGCCGCGGGCCCGGGGCCGGTGTGCTCGCCGCGCAACGGACCGGAGCCGCAGTGGATGACGACCGGGGTGCCGGTCTCCTCCAGCCGCGCCCACACCGGGTCCAGCAGCGGGTCGCGCGGGTCGAACGCGCCGACCTGCACGTGCACCTTGAACACCCGCACCCCGCGGTCGAGCGCCTCGGCGACGTAGTACGGCGCCTCGGGCTCCGGGAAGAACGTGGCCGAGCGCAGCACCTGCGGGTGGGCGTCGGCGAAGTCCGAGGACCAGTCGTTGAGCCAGGCGGCCATCCCGGGCTTGTGCGGGTACGGCAGCGTGGGGAAGGCGCGGACGCCGAGCCGGTCCAGGACGGCGAGCCGCTCGTCCTCGGGCAGCGCGTAGGCCACCGGCCACCCGGTGCCGTAGTGCGTCTCCGCCGCCTCGAAGTACGACCACACCTTGGCCTGCACCCGCGGCGGCAGGAAGTGCACGTGGACGTCGACCAGGCCGGGCAGTCCCAGCTCGCGCCAGAACCGCGGGACGTCGTCGTCGTCGACCGGGGGATCGCAGCTCACCCGAGCGAACGTAGCGCCGGCCCGGGGACCGGGCTCACCGGTGCGGTCCGACGGCGGCGCAGGTGGCCAGCTCGAACACCGCGCGCAGCCGCGGGAACAGGTCCGGCGCGCTGTCCGGCGTGAGCTGCCCGGTGACCGAGACGGTGACCGTCCGGGCGCCGTCGGCGGTGGCGGCGGCGAACTGGGTGTAGCCGGCGGTGTTGCCGGTGTGCCCGAAGACGGTGCCGCAGCGGGTGTCGTACCGGAACAGCCCGAGGCCCGCGGCGTTCTCCCCCGGTCCGGGCGGCTCCGACGACCCCGGGCGGAAGGTGGACTGCTCGGCCCGGGTCGCCGGGTCGGTGAACGCGCCGCGGACGTCGGCGCCGACGAACCGGGCGAGGTCGGCCGGGGTGGACACGACCCCGCCCGAGGCCCACGACCAGCCCGCCGCGATCGCCGTGCTCACGTCCTCGGGCGGCTGCTCGGAGACGTCGTAGCCGTGCAGGTACGGGCTCGGCAGGTCCGGGCCGACGGGGAGGCCCGTGGCGGTCAGGCCGGCGGGCCGCAGCACCAGCGCGGCCAGCACCTCGGCGTAGGGGCGGCCGGTCCCCGCCTCGACCACGAGGCCGGCCAGGACGTTGTCGGAGTTCGAGTACCGGTACTCCGTGCCGGGGGCGAACAGCAGCGGCTCGTCCTCGACGTACGAGAGGAGCTCCCGGGGCGGGGGTGGGTCCTGCAGCGACGCCAGCAGCGCGTCCACGAAGGCCTCGCTCCGGCTGAAGTCCGGGAGGCCGCTGGTGTGCCCGAGCAGCTGGCGCAGGGTCAGCGCCTGCCAGGCCGGGGGCAGGTCGTGCCGCCAGGTGCCGACGGGCTCGTCCAGGGAGAGGACGCCGCGGGACACCAGGGCCAGCACCGTGGCGGCGTTGTACGCCTTGGCCACGCTGGCGACCCGCATGGCGTCCCCGGCCGCGGGCGGGCGCCCGGTGGCGAGGTCGGCGACGCCGGCGGTGAGGACGTCGAGGTCCCCGCCGCGGCCCAGCGTCACGACGGCCCCGGGCGGGCCGCCGGGCTGCTGGACCAGGTCGGTCAGCGCGGCCCGCAGCGCCCCGGCGTGCGGCGCCGGCGCGGGATCGGCGACCGCCGTCGCCGGCACACCGGCCAGCGCCACCGCCGTGACCAGCGGGACCAGCAGGGACAGCGCACGCCGCGACCCGGGCATGCGGGCAGGCTGCTCCGCGTCCGCGCCACCCCGGTAGGCCGCCGCCCGGGGAGCCGGCCGCCACGCCGGGTGCACTCAGCGGAGCGTGACGACGACCTTCCCGCGGACGTGCCCGCCGGCCACCAGGTCGTGGGCCTCGGCGGTGCGCTCGAGCGGGAACGCCCGGGCGATCGACACCCGCAGCTGACCGGCGTCGGCCATCCGGCCGAGCTCCTCGAGGTCGTGCCGCTCCGGCCGGACGAACACGTACCGCCCGCCCATCTCGTTCACCGCCGGGTCGACGACGCCGGCGATCCGGGCGACGTCACGCACCTGCTTGGGGGCGTCGGTGAGCGCGTCGCCGCCGTTGAGGTCGAGGACGGCGTCGACCGGCTCCGACAGCTGCGCGCTGATCGGCCCGGCCGAGTAGTCGAGCACCTCGGCGGCGCCGGCGTCGCGGAGGAAGCCGTGGTTGCGCGGGCTGGCGGTGCCGATGACGTGCGCGCCGAGCGCGACGGCGATCTGGACGGCGAAGAAGCCGACCCCGCCCGCCGCGCGGTGCACCAGGACCCGGTCCCCCTCGCCGACGTCGAGCGTCTCGGTGAGCGCCTGGTAGGCGGTCAGCCCGGCCAGCGGCAGCGCCCCCGCCTCGGCGAACGACAGCGACTCCGGCTTGCGCGCCACGCAGCGCTGCGGCGCGGGCACCAGGTCGGCGGCGGTCCCCCACTGCACGTCGTCGCGGCGCAGGTAGCCGAACACCTCGTCCCCGGGGGCGAGGTCGTGCACCGCGGGCCCGACCGCCTCGACGGTGCCGGCGAGGTCCCATCCCGGCACGATCGGGAAGTGGTGCGGGAAGGCCCCGGCCAGGTGCCCCTCGCGGATGGCGACGTCGACCGGGTTGACCCCGGCGGCGTGCGTGCGGACGAGCACCGTGTCCGGCCCGACCGGGGGCTCGGGCAGGTCGTCGCGCAGGGTCAGGACCTCGGACCCGCCGAACCGGTCGTACGCGACGCCCCTCAACGCATTCCCCTCATGCCTGCCCGATCACCTGCGTCCCTTCACGTAGCGGCCGAACGCCCGCTGGATCTCCCGCCGCGAGTCGCGCTCGGCGAGGTCCTGGCGCTTGTCGTAGGACTTCTTGCCCTTGGCCAGCGCGAGCGTGGCCTTGACCTTCCCGTCCTTGAAGTACAGGTCCAGCGGCACGAGCGTCAGGCCACCCTCGCGGGTCTTGCCGATCAGCTTGTCGATCTCCTCGCGGTGCATGAGCACCTTGCGCTTGCGGCGCGGGGCGTGGTTGGTCCAGGTCCCCTGCGTGTACTCGGGGATGTGCACGTGCTGGAGCCACACCTCGCCGTCGTCGACGGTGGCGAAGCCGTCGACCAGCGACGCCCGGCCGGCGCGGAGGCTCTTCACCTCGGTGCCGGTGAGCACCAGGCCGACCTCGTAGGTGTCGAGGATCGAGTAGTCGTGCCGCGCCTTCTTGTTCTGGGCGATGAGCTTGCGCCCCTGTTCACGCGGCATGTCCCCAGGTTACTGCCGGTGCCCGGCCGCGGTGATCTCCCGCCGGAGCTGCGCGTACGTGGGCGCCTGCACCGGCAGGAACGCCACCTCGCGCACCCGCCGCGCGGTGTCGCTGGCGGCGAGGTAGCCCTGCCCACCGCTGACGGCCGACTCCAGCCGCACCGCCTCGGCGGCGAGGTCGAGGGCGGCCAGCCGCAGCCGCGCCAGGTCGCCGGGGCCCACGCCCACCCGGTCGCCGGCGAGGTCCTCCAGCCGCCGGGCGGCGTCGTCGCGGCGCTCGGACAGCGCGTCGGCGTCGGCCCGCAGCACGCCGGGGACGTGCTCGGCCGCCGCGTCCAGCGCGGCGTCGGCGACGCCGAGGGCCAGGGAGGTCTGCAGCAGCAGCATCGCCGGCCGGCACACCGCCACGAAGGAGGACAGGTCGTCGCTGAGCACCTGTCCCGGCCCGACGGCGACGCCGTCGAGGTGCAGCCCACCGGTGCCGGTGCCGTTGAGGCCGAGCAGGTGGAAGTGCCCGGTCGGCGTCACGCCGGGGTCGGTCAGCCGGAACAGCACGACGACGCGGCCCTCGTCCGGGGTGCGCGCGGGGGTCACGACGACGGCGTCGTCGAAGAGGTTGGACGCCCAGCCGACGGTGCCCGACAGCCGCCAGCCGGCGCCGTCGCGGGTGGCGGTGAGCGGCAGCGTGCCGGTGCCGGCGAGGTCGGCGACCGCCGGGGCGAGCGCGGTGGCCCCCGGGACGGTGCCCGCCCGCAGCCCCGCGACCAGCTCGGGCTGCGGCTGCGGCGGCGGGCAGCAGCGCAGGTACTCGAGGACCATCCGCTGCGACCAGGCGGCGAAGGCGGTGGCCAGCGACACCGACGCGAGCTCCCGGACCATCCGCACCGAGGCCAGCAGCGCCTCGGTCGGGTCGTCGTCGTCCCGCTCGAACGCGCCGATCGCGCCCAGCCGCCGCAGCGCCGGCCGCACGTCGGCCCGCCCGGTGTCGACGTCCCCGGCCCGCCCCAGCGCCTCGCCCGTCGTCGTCATGCCCGGTCCCTACCCCCGAGCGGCCCCTCACGCGCGAGATCCCGCGATCTCGTCCGCTCCGGCTCCGCCGGCGGACGAGATCGCGGGATCTCGACGAGGGTGTGTGGGGGCTACAGCCGGACGTAGAGGCGCAGCGTGACGTAGGCGGCGATCGCGGCCAGGCCCACGCCGGCGGCGCCGATGATCGGGCTGATCGTGGCGATCGCGCCCCAGTCGACCGGCGGGATGATCCCGGCCTTGATCGGGCCGGCCAGCGTCTTGTCGACGAACAGCACCTTGGTCAGCACCAGGCCGCCGACGGCGAGCAGCGCACCGATGAGCCCGGCCAGCGCGGCCTCGAGGATGAACGGCAGCTGGGTGTACCAGCGGGAGGCGCCGACCAGCCGCATGATGTTGGTCTCGTTGCGGCGGTTGAACGCGGCCAGCTGGATCGTGTTGGAGATCAGCAGCAACGCCGCGAGTGCCTGCACCACCGCGACGGCGATCGTCGCGTTGCGGGCGCCGTTGAGCAGGCTGAACAGGCGGTCGAGGAAGTCGCCCTCGTCGCGCACCTGGTCGACGCCCTCCTGCCCGTTCGGGAACTCCGCGGCGATGACCTCGTAGCGCTCGGGGTTGACCAGCTCGACCCGGAAGCTCTCCGGCAGCGCGTCCTGCGGCGTGTTCTCGACCAGCTCGGGCTGCTGGGAGAACTGCTGCCGGAAGCGCTCGTAGGCCTCCTCCTTGGACTCGTAGATGAAGCTCTTCACCTCCGACGAGTCCGACAGCTGCTGCTCGATCGTGCTGCGCTGCTCGTCGGTGACGTCGTCGGCCAGGAAGATGGAGACCTGCACCTTGTCGTAGTAGATCTCCTTCATGTCGGAGATCATCCCGGCGATGAGCAGGCCGGTCCCCATGAGACCGAGCGAGATGGCCGTCGTCAGGATCATCGCGACCGTCATGGTCAGGTTGCGACGCAGCCCGGTGGCCACCTCGGAGAGGACGAAGTTGACGCGCATGGATTCCCTGTCGTGAGGTGCAGGTCCGAGGAGGGGTGACCGACCGTCAGCGGCCGACGCCGTAGACGCCGCGCGACTGGTCGCGGGTGATCTGGCCCCCGTTGAGCTCGATGACGCGACGGCGCATGGAGTCGACGATGTGGTAGTCGTGCGTCGCCATGATCACGGTGGTGCCGGTGCGGTTGATCCGCTCCAGCAGCAGCATGATCCCCTCGCTGGTCTCCGGGTCGAGGTTGCCGGTGGGCTCGTCGGCGAGCAGCACCAGCGGCCGGTTGACGAACGCGCGGGCGATCGCGACCCGCTGCTGCTCACCACCGGACAGCTCGTGCGGCAGCCGGTTGGCCTTGCCGTCGAGGCCGACCATCTCCAGCACCTCGGGCACGACCCGCTTGATCGTGCGGTGCGGCTTGTTGATGACCTCGAGGGCGAAGGCCACGTTCTCGGCCACGGTGCGGTTGCGCAGCAGCCGGAAGTCCTGGAAGACGCAGCCCATGGTGCGGCGGAGCTTGGGCACCTGCCACTTGCTCATGCCGTTGAGGGTCTTGCCGTTGACGGTGACCGTGCCGCGGGTGGGGTCGTCCTCCTTGAGCAGCAGCCGGAGGAAGGTCGACTTGCCGGAGCCGGAGGAGCCGATGAGGAAGACGAACTCGCCCTTGTCGATCTCCGTCGACACGTCATCGAGGGCCGGCCGGGAGCTGGCCGGATAGAGCTTGGTGACGTGTTGCAATTCGATCACGAGGGGCCACGGTACCTGCCCGGCGACCCACCATGGTCGGTTCGCGCGGAGACGCACCGGGAGCAGTTCCCCGGCCCGCGCACCCACCCAGCGGGATCTCCCGGCGAACTGCTCCGCGGTGTGACCGACCCGACGCCTCAGCCGGCGGCGACGGTCTCCTGCTGACGACGCCAGCGGATGCCGGCCTCGATGAACGAGTCGATGTCGCCGTCGAGGACCGCCGAGGTGTTGCCGGTCTCCTGCTCGGTCCGCAGGTCCTTGACCATCTGGTACGGGTGCAGCACGTAGGAGCGCATCTGGTTGCCCCAGCTGGAGCCCTCGCCCTTGAGCGCGTCCATGGCGGCGCGCTGCTCCTCCTGCCGCTTGGCCAGCAGCCGCGCCTGGAGCACGCGCATCGCCGCCGCCCGGTTCTGGATCTGCGACTTCTCGTTCTGGCAGGACACCACGATGCCGGTGGGCAGGTGGGTGATCCGGACGGCGGAGTCGGTGGTGTTCACGCTCTGCCCGCCGGGGCCGGAGGACCGGAAGACGTCGATGCGGATCTCGTTCTCCGGGATGTCGACGTGGTCGGTCTGCTCGACGACCGGCAGCACCTCGACGCCGGCGAACGACGTCTGCCGGCGGCCCTGGTTGTCGAACGGCGAGATCCGCACCAGCCGGTGCGTGCCCTGCTCGACCGACAGCGTCCCGTAGGCGTAGGGCTGCTTGACCGCGAAGGTGGCCGACTTGATCCCGGCCTCCTCGGCGTAGGAGGTGTCGTAGACCTCGACCGGGTAGCGGTGCCGCTCCGCCCAGCGCAGGTACATGCGCATGAGCATCTCGGCGAAGTCCGCGGCGTCGACGCCGCCGGCCTCCGAGCGGATGGTCACCAGCGCCTCGCGGGCGTCGTACTCGCCGTTGAGCAGCGTGCGGACCTCGAGCTCGTCGATCTCCTTGCGCAGCGCGGCGAGCTCGCGCTCGGCCTCGGCCGCGGTGGCCTCGTCGGACTCCTCCTCGGCCATCTCGTGCAGCACGCCGACGTCGTCGAGCCGGCGGCGCAGCTCCTCGACCCGGCGCAGGTCGCCCTGCAGGTAGGACAGCCGGGAGGTCAGCGCCTGGGCGGCCTCGACGTCGTTCCAGAGGTCCGGCGCGGCGGCCTGCTCCTCGAGCTCGGCCACCTCGCGGCGGAGCCGGTCGACGTCGAGGACGGACTCGATGCTCGAGAGGGTCGTGTCGAGTTCGTCGAGGACGACGGGGAAGTCAGCGGCCACGTCGATCCAGGGTAGTGCGCCGCCCGTCCGGGAGCGCCGGGCGCTGTCAGCTGATCCGGTCGGCCATCCACGGGGGGACGGCGTCCGGCGGCCGCGGGTGGTCGCGCAGCTCGGCGAGCAGCGCCTCCCGCGGCAGCGGCGGCCCCTCGGGTTCGGCGTCGGCGTTGAAGATCGGTAGCAGCCGGCTCGTGGCCCGGTCGAGGGTCATGTCGGTCTGCAGCCAGGTGCCCCGCTCCGGCGTCCACATGACCCGCTTGAGCTCCTCGACGGCGGTCCGGACGGCGGCGGTGGCCGGCACCGGCACCGGCTCCCCGTCGGCGGGCCCGGCGGTGAGCAGGTCGCGGCGGACGTCGCCGACGACCGTGGCGCGGTAGCGGACGCGGGCCGCGTCGGCCGGCGCGGCGGCGAGCAGGGCGGCGCCGAGGTCGCGGAGGACGGCGGTGGTGTCGCGGGCGGGCGGGGTCACGCCCGCCATCCTCGCAGCGGCCCGCCGGGTGACCGGGCCGGCACCGGGTACCCCTCCGGCATGAGCGAGCCGCGGCGCAGACGCACCCGCGAGGAGTACGCGCGGGGCCTGCCCGACCACCACGACCCGACGGCGGGCATCGGCGGCGCGGCGCCGGCGCAGTCGGCGCTCACCCTCCGGCTGGTGCTCGCCGCCTTCGGGCTGGTCACCTGCACGGTGTTCGGCGTCCTGTGGTGGCGCACCGACCTGCCCGCGTGGCCCGCGGTGGTGCTGTTCGTCCTCGCCGCGGTCGCGCTGGTCGACCTCGTGGTCGTCGCCCGGCGCAAGCGGCGCGGCGAGCCGGGCTGACGGCGGGAACGGGCGCGCGCCCACGGCGGTTGCAGCGCCACGTCGACCGCCGAGCGGGAGGAGCGCGGCATGCGCGCCGTCGTCTACACCGAGTACGGGGAGCCCGACGTCCTGCACGTCGCCGAGGTCGAGGAGCCGCACGCCGGGCCGGGGCAGGTCCGGATCGCCGTCCGCGCGGCGAGCGTGAACCAGTTCGACTGGAAGCAGGTCACCGGCCTGATGGCCCGCGGTGAGCGGCCGGCCGGGCCGGCCGTGCCCGGCGTGGACGCGGCCGGGGTGGTGGACGAGGTCGGCGAGGGCGTGACCGGGGTGCGGGTCGGCGACGCGGTGCTCGGCCTGGGCCGGCGGACCGCCGCCGAGCACGCCGTCCTCACCGGGTGGGTGCCCAAGCCACCGGAGGTGTCGTTCGAGGTCGCCGCCGGGCTGGGGGTGGCCGGGGAGACCGCCGTCCGGGTGCTCGACCTGCTCGGGCTGGACGCCGGCCGCACGGTCGTCGTCGACGGCGCGAGCGGCGGCGTGGGCAGCGTGACCGTGCAGGTCGCCGTCAGCCGCGGGCTGACGGTCGTCGGGACGTCGTCGCCGGCCAACGCCGACTTCGTCCGCTCGCTCGGCGCGCTGCCGACCACCTACGGCGCGGGCCTCGTCGACCGGGTGCACGAGCTCGCCCCCGACGGGGTGGACGGCGCGGTCGACACCGCCGGGCGGGGGTCGGTGCCTGACCTGATCACGCTCACCGGCGACCCGGGGCGGGTGGTCACCATCGCCGACTTCGGCGCGGCCGGGCTCGGGGTGCACGTGACGTCGTCCAGCTCCGGCGCCGCGCCCCGCCTGGCCGAGGTCGCCGGGCTGGTGCGGCAGGGCCGGCTGCAGCTGCCGGTCGCCGGCACCTATCCGTTCGAGCGGGCGGCCGAGGCGTTCGCGCGCAGCCGCGAGGGCCACGTCCGCGGCAAGCTCGTGCTCGTGCCCTAGGGCTCGCGGGTCTCGGCGACCACCCAGCGCAGGTAGTCGGGACCGCCGCCGGCCAGCGGCAGCGCGATGACGCACGGGACGTCGTAGGGGTGCAGCTCGGCGGTGCGGGCGACGATCGCCGGCACCAGCGCGGCGCGGGTGTGCAGCGCGACGCGGGCCTCCGGGTCGTCGTGCACCTCCCCCGCCCACCGGTACACCGACCGGATCGCGGTCAGCTGGTGGCCGCAGGCGGCCAGCCGCTCCTCCACCAGGGTCCGCGTGTAGCCGGCCAGCCAGTCGGCGTCCGGCCCGGTGACGACCACCTCGACGACGTCCACGACGGCCATCCTCCGGGTGCGTGCGCCGGGCCGCGCCGGGTAGGGGCCGCCCATGAGCGACGACCTGACACTCGAGATCGACGGCGAGACGTACGTGCTGCGGCAGGGCGACGACGGGCTGCAGGTGGGCCGCCGCAACGGCGACGACGTGAGCTGGCTCGACGACGTCGACCCGTCCCTGCTGCCCGAGGACGCCCGCACCGCGCTCGCCGAGGGCGACACCGCGAACGCGGCGCTGCGCACCGCGATCGGCGGCATCGTCCAGGCCGAGGTCGAGCGCGGCGGCTGACCCCGACCGGGGTGGCCGCCCGGTGCCCGGGCGGCCACCCCGGTCAGCGGTACACGTACGGCGCGAGCGCCGGCTCCTCCGGGACGTCGGGCGCGTTGCCCGCGCTGTCGCCCGCGTAGGCGAGGAACGCGGCGTGGTCGGTGGGGAAGGTGAGCGGGTCGACGCCGGGCTGGAACGGCTGCAGGCAGGTGGTCGCGGGGATCCGCGAGCGCACCGCCGGCCCGTCGTGGGTCAGCGCGTCGGCGACGATCGCGTAGCCCACGGCGTCGTAGCTGCCGATGGCGAAGTGGTCGGCCGCGTCCGCCGGGCAGACCTCCTGGACGGCGATGTTCGCGACCGCGCCGGCGCCGGTGCGCAGCGGCGAGCTCGGCGTCAGGGCGTTGGGGACGACGACCTCGTCGGCCAGCGTGTAGGCGACGGTGTAGTCGACGCCGGCGAAGGTCTCCGCGCCGCTGTTGAGCGCCTGCAGGAACCGCGACCCGACCGCCTGCTGGTGGAACGCCGGGTTGCAGTCCCCGCAGGTGACCCCGGAGAGCATGGTGCCGTGGTTGGACGGCGACAGGCCCACGACGTCGTCGACGAGGGCGCGGGTGTCGGGCCAGAACCGCAGCGCCCAGCGCGGCACCATCCCGCCCTGGCTCCAGCCGACGACGTCGACGTCGCGGCGCGACTGCTGCGCCATCGTGCGGATGGCGTGGACCAGGTACTCGCCGGCGACCTGGACGTCGCCGGTGGCGTCGGAGGGCAGCGTGACCGTGCACCAGCGCCAGCCGTTGCGGTCGAACGCGCGGGTGTAGTTCCAGCCGAAGCCGACCTGCGGGTCCATGGTCGTGCCGGGCACCAGCAGGACGGGGTCCTGCGCCAGGCCGCGCAGGGAGCCGTTGCAGGACAGGCTCGCGTCGACGTCGACCCGCGGCACCGACAACCTCGGGCCGGGCCGGTCGAGCGGGGCGAACTCGCCCGTGTCGGCGGGAGCGGGCGCGGCGCCGGCGGTGCCGGTGCCCAGGAGGACGGCGGCCGCGGCGGTGGCCAGGGCCGTGGTCAGGGCGGTCAGCAGTCGGGACCTCGTCATCGAGGGTCACGTCTCCCCACGGTTCCGGCGCGCACCGGTCACGCGCTCGTGGAACACAACGAGCGACCGTCCCAGGAGGTGTGGGGCCCGCCGCGGGCCGGCTCCGCTGACCGAGGGCCGCGGCGGCAGGGCCCAAGGACCCTCCGCGGCGCCGGGCGGCGGTCCTAGCGTCGGGGCCGGACGCCGATCACGCGGCGCCCGAGGCGCCACCCCAGGGAGTCGCCATGACCGCCTCCACCGATCGTCCGCCCGCCGCCGAGCAGCCCGCCGTCGCCGGCGCGCCCGCCCCGGCCGAGGAGGTCCAGCGGCCCTCCGACGCCCCGGCCACCCCGCTCACCCCGGAGAAGCGCGGCATCGAGGAACGCGGCTGGCTGCTGTTCGCGATCGTGGTCACCTTCATCGCGCTGGCCTTCGCCGGGATGATCGTGCTCACCGCGCTGGGTGGCGGCACCGACTACGCGCCCTGGGGCGGCTGACCGCCCTCCCCTCTACAGCGCGCCGTCGGGCGGCCGCACCGCCCGGCGGCGCACCTGCTCGCCCAGGCCGAGGACGTCGAGCGCGTCGAGCAGCACGTCCCGGCACGCCTCGAACCGCTCGTCGCCGACCGCCGCGCGCACCCGCGCGTCGACGTCGGCGCGGGTCTCCCGGGCCACCTGCACCACCCGCCGCCCGGCCGGCGTGAGCGCCACCGGGCGCCACCGCCGGTCCTCGGCGTCCCCGGCCGGCCCGACGTAGCCGAGGTCGGCCAGCTCCCTGAGCGTCTTCGACACCGCCTGCTGGCTGACGCCCAGCTCGGCGGCCACCTCCGTCGCGGTGGCGGGGCCGGCCAGCAGGCGCTGCACGAGGTAGCCGTGCCCGCGGCGCAGCCCGGTGCCGTCGAGTGCCCGGAGGACGGCGTCGTCGACCGCGGCGCCGAGCAGGGAGAGGACGGAGGCGAGGTCGAGCTCCGGGGACCTGGACACACAACCATGGTTGTGCAAGCGTGCGGTCATGACAACCACGGCACCGGACACGGACGTCGCCACGGTCGTCCGCCGCTACTACGCCACCGTCTCCGACCTCACCGCGACCGAGGACGACCTGCGCCCGCTGCTCGGCGCGCAGTTGCGGGTGGTGGAGCACCCGAACGCCGTCACGCCGCGCGGCGCCGTCCGCGACCTCGAGGGGACGCTCGCCGGCTTCCGCGCCGGCAAGGCGCTGCTGCGGGAGCAGGTGTTCGACGTGCACGAGGTGGTCACCGCCGGCCCGCGGGCCGCCGTCCGGGCCACGTGGCGCGGGACCGTCGGCGTCGACGCCGGCCCCCACCGCGCCGGCCAGGAGCTGGTCGCGCACGTGGCCGCGCTGCTCACCGTCCGGGACGGCCGGGTCGTCGACCACGAGACCTTCGACTGCTACGAGCCCCTGCCGTAGGCCGGTCAGTCCATCTGCCGGCTGATCAGCGCCTCGGACGTCGGCCCGAGGAACCACGCCAGGACGGCGACGCACCCCAGCGCGACGACGGCCCCCAGCAGGTAGACGAGGACGGCGGCGAGGGCGACGACGCCCCGGCGGACGGCGGCGCGCGTCGTCGTCACCGCTACTCACGGGCGTCGGCCATGTCCTGGCGGTCCCTGCGCACGAGTAGACACCCGACGACGGGCCGGAGCCGGACATCCCTCGCTGCAGGGCCCGCACCGCCCTCGTCAGGCGACGGGGCACTCCTCGCGGCGGGTCACTGCTGGGCCGCGAACCGCTCGTCGAGCAGACGGTTCACGCAGGCCTCCGCCTCGTCGACGGCCCGGGCGTTCTCCCCGCTCGGGCACCGGTCCCACGAGGTGCGGGCGACGCCGAGCGCGATGTAGGCGACCGAGATGTCGAGGTCGATCTGGTCGATGCTGGTGATGGTCGGGCTCATCGCGACCTCCGCGTCCTGTGCCTGTGAGCTGCACGTTAGGTCGCGGGTGTGACAGTTCTGTTGCCCCGAGGACGTCGGCGGATGCCGATCCGTCCCACCGGGCGCTCCCTCCCCCTAGCGTCGCCACCGACCCCCCAGAGGACGACGGAAGGCGATCCCATGACCGGTTCGACCACCCTCACGCGCGAGCGGGCCGACCTGATCGAGTCGCTGCGGCGGCACCGGGCCTTCCTGCGGTTCACCGTCCGCGGCCTGACCGACGAGCAGGCGACCCGGCGGCCGACCGCCAGCGCGCTGAACCTGGCCGGGCTCATCAAGCACGTGGCGGGCACGGAGGCGTCGTGGGTGCGCTTCGCCGAGGGCGGGTCCGAGGCGATGCACCGCAACTGGGGCCCGGACGTCGTCAGCCGTCACTGGCACCTCGAGCGCGGGGAGACGCTGGAGAGCGTGCTGGCGGGCTACGAGGAGGTGGCGCGGCACACCGACGAGGTGATCGCCTCGATGCCCGACCTGGACGTCGACCACGAGCTGCCGGAGGCACCCTGGTTCGAGCCGGGCGCCCGCTGGTCGGCCCGGCGGGTGTTCCTGCACGTCATCGCCGAGACTGCGCAGCACGCCGGCCACGCCGACATCCTGCGGGAGTCGATCGACGGCCAGAAGACGATGGGCTGACCCGCCCTCTGCCGCGACGACCGGGGCCGGTCCTCAGCGGTCGACGTAGCGGTCGGTCTCGACGACGAACCGCCCGGTGGCGGTGTTGGCGTCGATCCACTCCGGCAGCAGCGGGATCCGCACGGTCACCGTGGCGCACACGGCGAACTCCTCCCCCGGTGCGAGGGTAGGCGCGTAGCTCGCCGTCCCGCACTCGGCGCCTGGAGGAGAGAAGGACAGACGCACGTCGGTGGCGTCGACCGACTGGTCGGCCACCGCCAACAGCGCCGCCCGTTCCGCCCGCGCCAGCCCGGTGGAGACGTCGGGCGCGGTGGCCAGCGCGCGGCCGGCCTCCCGCGCGGCCGCGGTCGCGGCGAACACCCCGCGCTGCACCGCGGAGAACCCGGCGACGACGTAGACCAGCGGCACGAACACCACCAGCGCGACGAAGACGAACTCCACGACCGCCGACCCGCGTTCCCCGGACCCGAGCCGGGCGCGCAGCCACCTCACGCGGCCTCCTCCACCGCGCGGCCGGTGACGTCCAGCGGCAGCAGGTCGCCCAGGCCCGCCAGCAGCGTCGGTACCGCGCCGCTGCAGCGCACGCTGACCAGCACCAGCCCGGTGTCGTCGACCTCCTCGGCCGCGGTGCACACCAGCCCCTCGGCGGTGCCGGCCGTGGTCGCCCGCGCCACCGCCTCCAGCGCCCGCCCGGTCGCGGCCTCGGCGGGCACGTCCGCGTTGGCCGCGTACCGGGCGCCCTCCTGCGCGCTCGCCGTCACCACGTTGCGGACGTGCACGTAGACCGCGACCTGCAGCACCGCCAGCAGCAGCACGACGACCAGCACCGACACCAGCACGAAGTCGACGACGGCGCTGCCCCGCTCGCGGTCGGCCGCGGTGTCAGGAGCGTCAGCCGCCATTCGTGACGGAGGCCAGCGCGTTCTGCACCGCCGACACGATCGCCTCGCGGAACGGCACCAGGATGGCCAGCACCAGGGCCGCCGTCATCACGGTGATCATCACCCAGCCGGGGACGTCGCCCCGCTCGGGATCCTCGTCCCGCAGGCGTGCAGCAACCGCCGCCGTCACCGTGAGCAGCCAGGCCAGCGCCCGCATCCGTCGTCCTCCTCCGTTGTGCACCGGCGCTCACCGCGCCAGCGAGACGATGCTGATCAGCCCCGGGAACAGGGCGAACAGGACGGTGACCGGCAGCACCAGGAAGACGACCGGCACCATCATCTGGATCTCCTTGCGGCCGCCGGCCTCGAGCAGCCGGCGCTTGCCGGCCTCGCGGACGTCGGCCGCCTGGGCGCGCAGCACCTCGGCGAGCGGGGTGCCGCGCTCGATGGCCACGAGCAGGCCGTCGACGAAGCGGGCCAGCGCGTCGACCGAGGTCCGGTCGGCCACCTGCTGCAGCGCCGCCGTCAGCGGGACGCCGGCCCGCGCCCGCCCGAGCGCGCCGCCGAGCTCGCGGGCCAGCTCGCCGCCGGAGAGGCGGGTGACCCGGGCGATCGCCGCCGCCGGCCCCTCGCCCGCCGTCACCGCCAGCGCGAGCAGCTCGGCGACGACGGGGAACTCCGCGAGCAGCAGGTCCTCGCGCCTGCGCACCTGCTGGGTCAGCCACCAGTCGCGGCCGAGCACACCGCCGAGCAGGCCGGCCAGGCACAGCAGCGCCACCGACAGCACGTTGACGCTGCCGGCCACCAGCGCGCCGAGCGCCGCCAGCAGCGCCGCACCCAGCAGGCCGACCCCGCCCCACACGACCTGCTCGACGCGCAGGTCCTCCACGGACCGCTCGCCGCCGAGCGCGTCCAGCCGGCGCCGGACGGCGGAGCGGCCGCCGAGCACGCGGTCGACGAACCGGGCGCCGTCGGTCACCACCGGCCCGAACACCCGGCGCGCGGCGGTGAGCAGCCCGGGCTCGGTCGCCGTCCCGAGCAGCCGCGACGGCGGCGGGGTGTCGTGCACGTAGGGCGCCAGCCGGTCGACCAGCCGCACCGAGCGGAACGGCGGCGCGAAGGTGACCACGAGCAGCACGCCGGCCGCGGCCGCGCCGCCCAGCAGCATCCCGAGCAGCGTCACCGTGACTCCCCGCCGCTCCGCGGCCCGTTCGCTCCGCTCCTCGCTCGCTGGCGCTCGCTGCGGTGCTCGCTCACTGGAGCACCCGCACGTCCTGCGGCAGCCGCCCGATCCGCAGCATCACCCGGTAGGCCACCAGGCACACCGCGCCCCCGCCGAGCAGCAGCGCGGTGCCCGGCGGCGAGTCGTAGGCGGCCAGCGTCGTCGACTGGGTCGCCAGCAGCAGGAGCACCGCCCACGGCGCGGCGACGGCGAGCCGCGCGGCCTGGACGACCCAGCCCTGGCGGGTCTCCAGCTCGGCGCGGGCGCGGGCGTCCTCGCGGAGGAAGCCGGCCAGCGTGCGCAGCACCCGGCCGAGGTCGCTGCCGCCGACCTCCCGGGCCACCCGCAGCGTCTCGACGATCCGGTCGCCCACCGGGTCGGCCAGGTCGGCCTTGAGCCGGTCGAGGCTCTCGCCGAAGCGGCCGGTGGAGCGGTGGTCGGCGGCGAACCGGGCGAACGGCGGGCGCAGCACCTCCGGGCCGCGGGTGGCCAGCGCCGCCAGCGACTCCGGCAGCGACAGCCCCGCGCGCACGGCCGAGGCCAGGTTATCGACCACCTCGGGCCACACCTCGCGCAGGTCGGCGCGGCGGCGGGCGGCCAGCCGGCGCACCTGCACGTGCGGCAGGGCGGCGGCGAACACGCCGAACGTGAGGCTGACCGTCACCGTGCCGGTGGTCAGCAGGACGACGACGAGCGCCAGCAGCCCGAGGCCGATCTGCAGCGCGACCAGCTGCGCCGGGTTGATCCCGGTCAGGCCCGCCTCGGCCAGCAGCCGCGCCCGGCGGCCGGGACGGCGCGGGCCGGCGGACCGCTGCGGCGCCCGCGGCCCGCTGCGCCAAACGAGCAGCAGGCCGACGCCGAGCAGCAGCCCGAGCAGCGCGCCGGTCAGCTCCACGCGGGCGTCCCGAGGAGCGCGGCCAGGTCGTACCCGGCGGCGGCGAACCGCTCGGCGTGCGGCGGGAAGCCCTCGGCGCGGACCAGCCGCCCGTCGCGGGTGGTGAAGACGTCGGCCAGCTCGACGACGCCGTCCTCGGCGCGGCCGGGCACCGCCACGACCTCCCGCACCCGGCGCTGGCCGGAGGCCTCCGTGGCCACGTGCACCACCAGGTCCACGCTGGCCGCGACCGTGGGGACGACGAAGGCGTGCCCGATGTTGTCGCCGGCCAGCAGCGGCAGCGTGCACATCTTCACCACGGCCTCGCGGGCGCTGTTCGCGTGCAGCGTGCACATCCCGGGCAACCCGCTGTTGAGCGCGATGAGCAGGTCCAGGCACTCCTCCTGCCGCACCTCGCCGACGACGATCCGCGAGGGCCGCATCCGCAGCGCCTCCTTGACCAGCCGGCGCAGCGGGATCTCCCCGGCGCCCTCGAGGTTGGGCTGGCGGGTCTGCATCGCGACGACGTCGGGCAGCGGGACGCGGAGCTCGAAGACCTCCTCGCAGGTGATCACCCGCTCCCGCGCCGGGATCGCCGCGCACAGGGTGTTCAGCAGCGTCGTCTTCCCCGCCTGCGTCCCGCCGGAGACCAGGACGTTGAGGCCCGCGGCGACGGCGGCCTCGAGGAAGCGGGCGGCCTGCGGCGTCAGCGTCCCGGTGGCGACCAGCTCGTCGAGGCCGTGCGCCCGCAGCACGAACTTGCGGATGTTGACCGCCATGTGCCGCCGGGTGATGTCCGGGATGACCACGTGCAGCCGGGAGCCGTCGGGCAGCATCGCGTCGACGAAGGGCTGGCTCATGTCGATGCGCCGGCCTGAGCTGCGCAGCATCCGCTCGACGAGGTCGGCCAGCTCGCCGGCGCCGAGGATCGTCGTCGTCAGCTCGCTGCGGCCGCGGCGGGCCACGAACACCCGGCCGGGCTCGTTGACCCAGATCTCCTCGACCTCGGGGTCGTCCAGGTGCCGCTGCAGCGGCCCGAACCCGGCCACCCGGTCGAGGACGTCGCGCACCACGGACTCGGGGTCGCCGATCGGCGGCAGCGCCGAGGTCAGGGACCGCTCGGAGTAGTCGGCGACGACGTCGCGCACCAGCACGCGGACCGGCGCGGGGTCGGTGAACGGGTCGAGCCCGCGGCGCCGGATGAGCTCGCGCACCTCGCCGTCGACGACGTCCAGGGCACTCGTCGAGGTCGGCACCGCACCCCCGTCACATCCCGTTGCAGAACGGCAGCGACCGTAGGTCGGCCCCGGCCCGGGACGGGAGCCCGGTCAGCCGATCTGTGGACAACCCGTGACCCGGCCGCGGACACCGGCCACCCGCCCGGGTGAGGCGATCCCCCACCCGGGCGGGTGAGCCGGCGGGACCCCAGCCGCCCGCGCGCCGATCGGTCCGGTGGTGCGCCCTACCCGTGGTGTGCGTGGGCGTGGGCGTGGGCGTGGGCGTGGGCGTGCCCGCGGTCGCCGTCGAACCACGTGCACAGGTCGTGGACGCGTGCGTCGACATCGGCCTCTTCGGAGATGAACTCGCCGGTCTCCGGGTCGAGGACGACGGAGAACGTGACGACGCCCTCGCGGTAGTACGTCAGGTCCGGCAGGCCGGCCGCCTCGAAGGCAGCGGCATCGACCGGCCCGAACTCCGGGATGGGGAAGAGGATCGAGGGGCCGTACACGTGATCGGTGATGTGCGTCCCGTCAGCGGAGATCACCTCGATCCCGGGGCCGGAGATGTCGAGCTCGTCGATCACCTCGCCCGTGTCCTGGCGTGTGAGGTCGACGGTCCACTCGCCCCGCGTCTCGAAGAGCAGGTCTCCGTTCGGGAGCGTGGTCTCGCGGCCCTCCACGTCGGCGACGTCGCCGGTGGCCATGGTGACCGTCGTTCCGCAGGCCGAGATGTCGACCGGGTTGTAGTAGCCGGGGCGCAGCTCCTCGATCGGCACCCAGCCGGCGCCGTCGTCCGGCGCCGGTCCACCGGAGTGGGCCCCTGCCGGCGACGCGACGAGCGTCATCGTCCCGCTGGCGACCAGGACGAGGCCGAGACGTGCTGAACGGTTCATGAGGGCTCCTCGCTGAGCGGTGTCGACCTGACCGTTGATCTCGTGACCGTCGCAGGGCCCTGTAGAGCCTCCCCCTGACCCCGCGAGGACTGTGACCCGAGTCACAGCACATGTCCAGCGTCGTCGCAGCGAACACCCAGGGAAGCGTCGCCGTCGACCCGCCGGTCGTCACAACCGGCAGGTAGCCGTTCACGGTGACGACGGCCCAGGTGGACCGGGACCGCAGCACCCGCTCGACCGGGTCGGCCGGCTCGCCGGCGCCGAGGTCGTCGTCGTTGGCTCGCGGGCGGCCGCGCGGCGAGCGGGTGCGCCGCTGTAGCGTTCCCGGACGCTGGATGCGGCCCGAGCGCACCCGCCCGGCGGGAAGAGATACGGCGCGCGGGGTGCTGTACGGCACATCCCCCACGACCGCGAGGAGATCGCGCGCATGCCGGTCCTGCTCCCGTCCCGTGTCCCCGCTCCCTCCGCCGCGCCGGCACGGCGCCGCCGCGGATGGTTGAAGGCGGGGATCGCCGCCGCCGTCGTCGTCCCGGTAGGTGTCGTCGTGGCCGACAGGGTGGGCGACTGGACGGCGCCGTTCGGGCAGGAGACCGTCGACCGCAGCACGAGGCCGCTGCTGCTGGCGATCGCCGACCTCGACGAGTACCACGCCGCCACCGGCACCTTCCAGGTCGTCGTCGACCAGGAGACCGACACCGCCTGGGTGCCCTCGGCGATCAGCGGCGAGCGGGTGCAGTTCCTCGCCACCGGCGACGTCGACGCCTACGTCGACTTCGGCGCCCTCGGCGAGGACGGCGTCGACCTCTCCCCCGACGGCACGGCGGCCACCATCACCCTCCCGGCCCCGCAGCTCGGCGAGGCCCGGATCGACCCGGACGAGAGCCGCGTGCTCGACCGCGACCGCGGCCTCGTGGAGCGGCTGGGCGACGCGTTCGCCGACGACCCGACCGACGAGAGCGCGCTGTTCGCGCTCGCCGAGCACCGGCTGGAGTCGGCCGCCGCGGACAGCGACCTGCTCGACCGCGCCGAGGACGGCACCCGCGACATGCTGACCACGCTGGCCCGGTCCCTCGGCGTCGACGACGTCACGGTCACCTTCGAGCCCGCGCCCGGGGCCGCCGGCTGACCGTCCCGGCGTCAGACCGGGGACGTCAGCGCCCGCGGCGCGCGGGGCAGCGGCACGATCGCCGGCCTCCCGCCGCGCGCCGCGGCCTGCTCGAGGAGCAGCGCCTCGGCGTCGCAGCGCTCCAGCGGCTTCGCGAACAGCCAGCCCTGCGCGCTGTCGCAGCGGCCCTCGGCCAGCAGCCGCGCCTGGTGCTCGTGCTCGACGCCCTCGGCGAGGACCTCCAGGCCCAGCGTGCGGCCCAGGTCGATGGTGCCGCGCACGATCGCCGGCAGCGGCTCGCACTCGGCGATCGCGCCCACGAACGAGCGGTCGATCTTGAGCACGTCCACGGTGAACTGCCGCAGGTGGGCCAGTGACGAGTAGCCGGTGCCGAAGTCGTCCAGCGCCAGTCGCACGCCCAGCGCGCGCAGCGCGGTGAGGCAGGCGGCCGCTCGCTCGGGGTCGCCGACCAGCGCGGTCTCGGTCACCTCGAGCACGAGCGCACCGGCCGGCAGCCCGCTCCGGGCCAGGGCCGCGGCGACGGAGCCGACCAGGTCCGGCGAGGTCAGCTGGGTGGCCGACACGTTGACCGCCATCACCGGGTCACCGGCGCCGAGGTGCCGCCAGGCGGCCGCGGTCGCGCACGCCTCCTGCAGCACCCACGCGCCGATCTCGTCGATGAGGCCCGCCGCCTCGGCGACCGGCACGAACCGGTCGGGGCCGACCGGGCCCAGCCGCGGGCTGTCCCAGCGCAGCAGGGCCTCGAAGCCGGTCACCCGGCGGTCGGCCAGGGCGACCACCGGCTGGTAGACCAGCCGGAACTCGCCGCGCGTCACCGCGCCGCGCAGCTCCTGCTCCAGCTCGCGGGCGGCCACCGCCGCCGCGCGCATGCCGGGCTCGAACCGCTGCACCCGGTTGCGGCCGTCGAGCTCGGCCGCGTACAGCGCGAGGTCGGCGTCGCGGATCAGCGCGTCGGCGGCCACGGCCCCGCGGCCGACGGCCACGCCGATGCTGGCCGACACGGTCACCGGGCCGCCGGGCAGTGCCACGGGCCGGGAGAGCACCTCGAGCACGCGGGTGGCGGTCACCAGCGCCTGGTCGTCGCCGACGCCGGTCTGCTCGACCAGCACGGCGAACTCGTCGCCGCCCAGGCGGGCCACGGTGTCGTCGGCGCGGACGGTGGTGCGCAGCCGTGTCGCCACCTCGCGCAGCAGCGCGTCGCCGGCGGTGTGGCCGAGGGCGTCGTTGACGGCCTTGAAGCCGTCGATGTCGAGGGAGAGCACGGCCGCCGAGCCGCCGCCGCGGACGGTGCGGCGCAGCGCCTGGCCCACGCGGTCGGTGAACAGCGCGCGGTTGGCGAGGCCGGTGAGCCCGTCGTGCAGCACCGAGTGGGCCAGCGCCTCCTCCGCGCGGCGGCGGCCGGTCACGTCGGTGACGTGGACGACGACGCCGCCGACGTCGGGATCGTCCCCGAGGTCGACCATGCGGACGCCGATCCAGCGGTCCTCCCCGCGGTGGCGGGCGGGCAGCTCGGCGTCGACGACGCTGCCGCCGGCGGCCCGGGCCCGCGCGAACAGCGCGCCGGTCAGCTCGGGGTCCACCCCGGCCAGGCGGACGGCGTCCGCGGGGGTGGCGACGCCGGTGGTCACGGTCCCGAGCAGCGCGGCCAGCGGCGCGGGGTCGCTGAGCAGCCGGCCGTCGCGGGAGACGACGAGCACCGCGTCGGAGGAGTGCGCGGTGAGCTTGGCGGCGAACCGCTCCCGCGAGCGCACCAGCGCCCGGGCGGTGGCCTCGCTGCGCAGCAGCAGCGCGGCGCGGACGAAGACCAGCGCGGTCAGCGCGCCCATCGCGACGACCACCGCGCCCGAGGCGTCCTCGACGCCGGCCAGGTCGGTGACCAGCTCGCTCGCGGGCGGCACCATGAGCGCGGCCAGGCACACGGCCAGGCGGGCCAGGCCCGACCGGCCGTCCTCGCCGGGGCCGCCCGTGGTGGCGGTGCCGGCGGCGGACCACCGGACGGCGAGCGCGAGCAGCGCGCTGCCCAGCAGCCAGCCGGCGTCCAGCCAGCTGCCGATGCTCTCGGCATCGGCGTCGAGCAGGTAGGCGACGTCGGAGACCAGCCAGCAGGCGCAGGCGGCGGCCACGGCGAGCGAGGTCCGCTCCCCCTGCCGGCGGGTGGCCAGCAGCCGCACGACCAGGCCGATGAGCGCCGCGTCCAGCGCCGGGTAGAGCGCGAGGACGACGCGGTCGACGACGGGGAGGCCGGCGTCGAGGACCGTCGTGGCGATCGACAGCTCCCAGACGACGAGCATCGCGGCCACGAACACGACCAGCGCGTCGATCCAGCCGGCCGCGCGCCGGTCGCGGTCGACGTGCCGGTCCCGGGCCAGCAGCGCGAGCCCGACGGCGAGGACGACGTAACTGCCCAGGTACACGAGGTCGGCCATCCCGACGTCCGCACCCGACCCGGTCAGCGACACCTGCACCTGCCAGACGACGTCCGCGAGCGCGGACAGGCTGACGCCCGAGGCGAGCAGGACGGCGACCGGCCGCCGCCCCGCGCGGTGCACCCCGGCCCACGCGGCGACGACGGTCAGCCCGATGACGGCGAAGTAGAGCGCGGTGCCGGCGGCCGTCCCGTGCAGCAGCCCCTGCAGCGCGACCACCGCGAGCAGGAGGGCGCACGCGACGACGGCCACCGGCCGGCCGCCCACGACTCCGGCAGTGCCGCTGGTCATCAACACACGCCGGACATCGGTCCGAAACGGATGCGTCTGGAACGGATGCGGCGGGTGTTCCCCCGCGGGGGTGAGCCCGTGTGTCAGCCGGTCGGCCGCAGCACCGCCTGCACCAGGTGCGGACCGGGCTCGTGCAGCGCCGTGCCCAGCTGCTCGGCCAGCTCCTCCGCGGTCTCGGCGCGGGTGGCCGGCACGCCCATCCCGGTGGCCAGCGCGACGAAGTCCAGCGCCGGGCCGCCCAGGTCGAGCAGCTGCCCGGCCCGCTCCCCGCCGCCGGCGGCCCCCACCCGCGCCAGCTCCCCCTGGAGGATCGCGTAGGACGCGTTGTCGTAGAGGAGGACGGTGACGTCGAGCTGCTCGCGGGCCATCGTCCACAGCGCCTGCAGCGTGTACATCGCACTGCCGTCGGCCTGCAGGACCACCACCGGCCGGTCCGGGCAGGCCACCGCCGCGCCGACCGCCATCGGCAGGCCGTCGCCGATCGCCCCGCCGGTCAGGGCGAGCCAGTCGTGCCGGGGTGCGCCCGCGGTCTGCTCGACGATGCCGATCCCGGAGGTGATCGCCTCGTCGACCACGATCGCCCGCTCGGGCAGCAGCGCGCCGACCACCGCGGAGACGCCCCGCGGCGTCAGGCGCCCCGTCGGCTGCTCCGGGCGGGAGGCCTCGCGCAGCTCCGGCTCGGCGCCGGCGGCCACCTTCGCGGCGAGCTCCTCGAGCGCCGCCACGCCGTCGTCCCCGGGCGCCGACAGCACGTGCACGGTGCAGTCCTCCGGCACCGGCGTGCCCGGCGTGCCGGGGTAGGCGAAGAAGTGCACCGGCGAGGTCGCCCCGGCCAGCACCAGGTGCCGGGTGCCGGCCAGCGCCTTGATCGCCACCTCGGGCGGGTAGGGCAGCTTGCCCACGGCGGGCAGCCCCGCGCCCCGCACCATCCGCGCCGGGAACGTCTCGGCCATCAGCCGGACGCCGGTGCCGGCGGCCACCCGCGCCGCGGCCAGCAGCCCCGCCTCCGACGCGACGACGTCGTCGCCGAGCAGCAGCACGGTGGGCTCGCCGGCCCGGACCACCGCGGCGGTGTCGTCCACCACCGACGGCGCCACCTGCGGCCGCGGTCGCACCGGCCGGGGCTCGGCGACGGCCGCGCCCTCGGACCAGGACACGTCGGCCGGCAGCACCAGCGTGGTGACCTGCCCGCGGGCGGCGGCGGCGACGGCGTCCGCGGCGTCGGCGGCGACGTCCTCGGGGGCCAGCGACCGGCGCACCCAGCCGGAGACCGTGCCGGCGAGGGCGTCGATGTCGGACTCCAGCGGCGCGTCCAGCCGCTTGTGCGAGCGGCCGTGGTCGCCGACGACGTTCACCATCGGCGTCCGGCCGCGGCGGGCGTTGTGCAGGTTGGCCAGGCCGTTGCCCATGCCCGGGCCGAGGTGCAGCAGCGTGGCGGCGGGCCGGCCGGCCATCCGCGCGAAGCCGTCGGCGGCGCCGGTGGCCACGCCCTCGAACAGGGTGAGGACGCCGCGCATCTCGGGGACGTCGTCGAGGGCGGCGACGAAGTGCATCTCGGACGTGCCGGGGTTGGCGAAGCAGACGTCGACCCCGGCGTCGACGAGCGTGCGGATCAGTGCCTGGGCGCCGTTCACCGGGAGACGTGCACCTCGTTCACCTCGTAGTGCGTCATGGTCACGCCGCCGCTGGCGAAGCTGCGGACGTCGGCAGCACTCGCCTTGCCCGCCTCGGAGGCGAACGCCGCGCCCATCGCCTGCTCGGAGTCGAAGTCCAGGTGGGCGACCAGGTAGGGCGCGGACTGGCGCGGGTCGAGCGCCTGCGGGCTGCCGGTGGTGAACCGGATCAGGCCGGGCATCTGCACGGTCAGCGGGACGTGGGTGTCCCGGTAGTGGACGTCGAACGCCGCCGGGTCCTCCGGCTGCCCGTAGCTGACCACCAGCCTGTGCACCATCTGCCGCTCCTCCGCGCTCCTCCCCGGGCACCGTTGCCGGGGGCTCCCCCACCCTGGCACACGGGCCCGGGCGCGCGACCTCAGAAGGTGATCACCAGCCGGCCGCGCACACCGCCGGCGGCCAGCGCCCGGTGCGCCTCGGGCGCCTCCTCCGGCGTGAAGGTGCGGGCCACCCGCAGCGTCAGCGCGCCCGACTCGACCTGCTCGCGCAGCCGGTCGAGCGCGGCGCCGTTCTCGGCGTAGTGGCGCACCCTCGTGGGCAGCACGTCGACCCGGCCGGTCCCGTCGCCGCGGTAGCCGCGCACGGTGGCCACCTTCCCGCCGTCGCGCACGGCGGGCAGCACCAGCGCGTCCTGCACCGACCCGTCGGCCAGCCCGTCGACGCCGTCGGGGAACTCGGCGCGGATCCGCCCGGCCACGTCGTCGCCCCGCCGCACGACGACGTCGGCGCCGAGGTCGCGGACGAGCTGCTCGTCGGCCCCGGAGGCGTCGGCGACGACGGTGTGCCCGTCGGCCTTCGCCAGCTGGACGACGTAGCCGCCGAAGGCGCCCGCCGCGCCGGTCACCGCGACGACCGAGCCGGGCGGCAGGGCCATCTGGTCCAGCGCCAGCCGGGCGGTGAGCGCGTTCATCGGCAGCGTGCACGCGGCGACGGCGCCGGCGCCCGCGGGCACCCGGGCCACCGAGCCGGCCGGCAGCACGAGGTCCTCGCGGTAGCCGCCGTGCGCGCCGGTGGGGACGACGATCGCCATGACCGCGTCGCCGGCGGCCACCCGGTCGACGCCCTCGCCCACCTCGACGACCTCGCCGGCGGCGTCCATGCCGGGCACCCACGGCGGGGTCTTCACCGGGTCGCGGCCGGCGTAGGCGCCCTCGCGCAGGTGGGTGTCGGTCGGGCTCACCGCGGCGGCGCGCACGCGCAGCCGCACCTGCCCCGGCCCGAGGGGCTCGTCGGGCACGTCGACGACGGTGAGGGCCTCGGGCCCGCCGAACTCGGTCACTCCCACGGCTCGCACGCCCCGACCCTAGGAGGCCTCCCCACCTCCCCGCCCGGCGCCGGCCGGGCGCGGGCCGGCGCGCTCAACGGGTGCTCGCCCGCTCCACCACGCGCCACGCGTCCGGTGCCGGGACCTCCGGCGCGCGCCCGAGCGCGACGAGGGCGCACGCGGCCCCCTGCCGGCGCAGCGACTGCGCGACGGTGGTCAGCCCGGCCGGCTCCGCGGCGTCGCTGTCGTCCCAGCCGGTGACCGCCACGTCGCCGGGGACGGCCAGGCCCGCCGCCGCCACCGCCCGCAGCGCCCCGAGCGCCAACTCGTCGCTCATCGCGGCGATCGCGTCCGGCCGGTCCGGGCCGGCGAGCAGCTCGGCGGCGAACGCCTCGCCCTCGTCGGCGTCGTTGACCGGGCACACGGCCAGCCGCAGCTCCGCCGCCGGGTGCCCGGCGCCGGTCCAGGCGCCGAGCAGGCCCTCCCACCGGTTGCGCGTCACCGGGAACCGGACCGCCCCCACCTCGGGGCCGGTGAGCAGCCGGCGGGCGCGGTCGCGGTCGAGCGGGAAGCCGAGGACCACCGGGCGCCGGGCCCCGGCGAAGGCCACCCGCCCGATCGCCGCGGCGGCGGCGCGGTCGTCGATGCCGACCACCGGCAGGCCGCGGCGGTGCGGGCCGGCGTGGACGACGGCGGGCAGGCCGGTGTCGGCCACCGCGTCGAGCACCGGATCGTCGTCGCTGGTGGTCCAGACGACGAAGCCGTCGACGACGGCCCGCGCGACCCGCTCGGGATCGCTGGGCGCCCCGGTGGTCGGGACGAGCGTGAGGCCGACCCCCTCGGCGGCGCAGACGTCCGCCACCCCGGCGAGGAAGCGGGCCGCCTGCGGGTCGTCGAAGGCGTAGCCCAGCCGCTCCCCCAGCACGACGCCGAGGCTGCCGACCCGCCCCCGCCGCAGCGAGCGGGCGGCCGGGTGCGGCCCGGGATAGCCGAGCTCCTGCGCCGCCGCCCGCACCCGCGCCGCCGCCTCGGCCGAGACCCGGCCGGGCCGCGAGTAGACGTAGGACACCGTCATCGGCGAGACGCCGGCGGCGCGGGCCACCTCGCGCATCGTCGGCCGGCGCGACCGGTGGTCCGGAGGACTGGCCACCCGTACAGTCTAGGTGTGTATCGATACACAAGGGCCGAGGAGCAGGCGGTCACCCCCTCCGGGGCGGGCGGGGACGGCGGCTTCGTCCGGGACGCGCCGACCGTGCTGGCCTACGCGGTGCTCGGGTGCTTCACCGGCTGGCTGTACGCCTTCGGCCCGGCGCTGTCGCTGCTGCGCGAGGAGCTGGGCTTCTCGTACACGCTGCTGGGCGTCTACTCCCTGCTGTGGTCCGGCGGTGCGGCCGCGGCCGGCGCCGGGTTCGCGGCCGTGGCCCGCCGGCTGTCGCGCTCGGCGCTGCTGTGGTCCTCGGCCCTGGGCACCGCCGCCGGCGCCGCGCTGTTCACCCTCGGGAACGGGCTCGCGCCGACCCTGGCCGGGGCCGCGGTCATGGGCACGGCCGGCACCGTGCTGCTGACGGCGACGCAGGCCGTCCTCTCCGACCGGCACGGCGCCCGGCGCGACCGGGCGCTCACCGAGGCCAACGTCGGCGCCGGGGCGTGCGCGGTCCTCGCACCCCTCGCCCTCGGCGCGCTCGCCGCGGGGCCGGCCGGCTGGCGGGCCGCCTTCGCCCTCCCCGCGCTCGTCCTCGCCCTGCTGTGGCTCCGCTCGAGGCACCGCCCGCTGCCAGCCCCGGCCGACCGCCGGGTCGCCGGGCGGCCCGGACCGCTGCCCCTGGCCGCCTGGCTGTTCGCCGCCCTGACCGCGATCGCCACGGCCGTGGAGTTCTGCCTCGTCTACTTCGGCACCGAGGTGCTCGTCGGCACGGGACTCGCGACCACCACCGCCGCGACGGCGCTGGGCAGCAACTACCTGGGCCTGCTCGTCGGCCGCCTCGGCGGGGCGGCGCTCACCCGGCGCCCGGGCCGCACCATCCCCCTCCTGCACGCCTCCCTGGCGGTGACCGCGGCCGGCTTCGTGCCGTTCTGGCTCACCGACAGCCCGGCCGTCGCCGTCCTCGGCCTGTTCGTCTGCGGGGTCGGCATCGCCAACCTCTACCCCCTCGCCCTGGCGCTCACCCTGGGCGCCGCCCGCGGGCACGAGGACCGGGCCAACGCCCGCACCCAGCTGCTGGGCGGCCTGGTCACGGCCGCCGCTCCGTTCCTGCTCGGCGCCCTGGCCGACGCGCACGGCCTCACCGCGGCCTTCGTGCTCGAGCCCGCGCTGCTCGTGGCGGCGCTCCTGCTCCTGCTCGGCGGGGCCCGCGCGACACCACGGTGACACCACCGGGGTTGCGCGTGACGTCGTGATGGTGTCATCGTGACGTCATGGACCTCACCCCGTTCGTCGAGCAGCTCCGCCGGGAGCTGGTGCTGGCCGCCGCTCCCGGGGGCGAGGAGGCGCGCGAGCTGGCCGAGCGCCTCACCGCGCCGCTGGAGTCCTCGGTCCGGCTGGCCCTGCTGAGCGCGCTGTCGGCCGCGGCCGAGGAGCTGACCGGCCAGCTCGCGCCCGGCTCGGTCGACGTGCGGCTGCGCGGCAGCGAGCTCGGCTTCGTCGTCACCCCGCCCCCGGCGGCCACCGAGCCGCACGACGCCCCCGCGCCGGAGGCCGTCCTCGACGGCGACGACGGCGGCACCATCCGCATCACCCTCCGGCTGCCCGAGCAGCTGAAGGTCCGCGTCGAGGAGGCGGCCGCCCGCCTCGGCTCGTCGGTCAACACGTGGCTGGTCCGGGCCGTCAGCGACGCGGTGACGCGAGCCGACCGTCCCCGCCCCGCCGACGACGGCCGCCGGTCCCGGTGGACCGGCGGCTCGAGCTACACGGGCTGGGCGCGCTAGCCCGTCCCGTCCCGCACCTGGACACGGCACCGCGACCCCGGCCGACCGGCCCGGGGGCGATCCCCCCTGCCCCGAGGAGGGCGCAGACCATGCCCACGTTCGACACCCCCCACCCGATCAGCGCCCGCATCGAGATCGCGGCGGGCACCGTCCGCGTCCGGGCCGCCGAGCGGACCGACACGGTGGTCACCGTCCGGCCGCGCAGCGAGCGCAGCTCCGCCGACGTCGCGGCCGCCGGGCACTGCGTCGTCGAGTACACCGCCGGCGAGCTGCTGGTCCGCTCGACCGGCCGGCCCCGGCTGCTGTTCTTCGGCT
The DNA here is from genome assembly GCF_054050475.1 of Geodermatophilus sp. SYSU D00525. Classification (NCBI taxonomy): domain Bacteria; kingdom Bacillati; phylum Actinomycetota; class Actinomycetes; order Geodermatophilales; family Geodermatophilaceae; genus Geodermatophilus; species Geodermatophilus sp. SYSU D00525. The sequence goes on along the minus strand of NZ_JBJGZK010000010.1, from coordinate 52,224 downwards.
CCGGCCCGGAGATCGACGTCGACGTCGCCCTGCCCGAGGGCTCGTCCCTCGTCGCCCGGTCCGCCGCCGGGTCGATCACCTGCACCGGGCGGCTGGGCACCGTCGAGGTCGAGAGCCGCTACGGCGACCTCGAGCTCGACCGCGCCGGGAGCGTGCGGGCCCGCACCTCCAGCGGCGACGTCACCGCGGCGGTCCTCGACGGCGAGGCCGAGGTGCACACCGCCTACGGCGACGTCCGGGTCGGCGAGGTCACCGGGACGGCGCGGCTGGAGACCGCCTGCGGGGACGTCGTCGTCGACCGCGCGCTCGGCTCGGTCACCGGCACCACCAAGTACGGCCAGGTGCGCGTCGGCCAGGCGGTCCGCGGGTCGCTGGTGCTCGAGACCGCGTACGGCGAGGTCGAGGCCGGCGTGCGCGCGGGGACGGCGGCCTGGCTCGACGTGCAGTCGGGCTCCGGCCGCATCCGCAACCTGCTCGGCGAGGCCGAGGGGCCCGGCGACGCGGAGGAGACCGTGGAGATCCACGCCCGCACCGCGTACGGCGACGTCCTCGTCCGCCGGGCCTGAGGGGAGCCGACCGTGACCGCCGCCGTCTCCGTCGCCGGCCTGCGCAAGGCCTTCGGCGCCACCGTCGTCCTCGACGGCCTGGACCTCACCGTGCCCGAGGGCACGGTGTACGCGCTGCTCGGCCCCAACGGGGCCGGCAAGACCACCACCGTCGACGTCCTGTCCACGCTCACCCCCGCCGACGCCGGGGAGGTCACCGTCGCCGGGTGCGACCTCGCCACCGACCCCGCCGGGGTGCGCGCCGCGATCGCGGTGACCGGCCAGTTCTCCGCCGTGGACGGCCTGCTCACCGGCCGGGAGAACCTCCGGCTCATGGCCGACCTGCACCACCTCGGCCGCCGGGAGGGGCAGCGCCGCGCCGCCGGCCTGCTCGAGCGCTTCGACCTCGTCGAGGCGGCCGACCGGCTGCCGGCCACGTACTCCGGCGGCATGCGCCGCCGGCTGGACCTGGCGATGGGCCTGATGGGCGACCCGCGGGTGGTCTTCCTCGACGAGCCCACCACCGGCCTGGACCCGCGCAGCCGCCGGGCGGTGTGGGACGTCGTCCGCGGGCTGGTCGCCGAGGGTGTGACGATCCTGCTCACCACGCAGTACCTGGAGGAGGCCGACCAGCTGGCCGACCGGATCGGCCTGCTCGACGGCGGTCGGCTGGTCGCCGAGGGCACCGCCGACGAGCTCAAGCGGCTGGTCCCCGGCGGGTCGGTGCGGCTGCGGTTCGCCGACGTCGCCGCGCTCGACCGGGCCGCCCGCGTCCTCGGCACCGGGACGGCCGACCCCGCCGGGCTCCAGCTCGAGGTGCCCTCCGACGGCAGCGTTCCCGCGCTGCGGTCCGTGCTCGCCCGCCTCGACGACGCCCGCGTCGACGTCGCCGCGCTCAGCGTCGAGACGCCCGGTCTCGACGACGTCTTCCTGGCCCTCACCGGCCGCCCGACCCCCGAGGAGGTGCCGGCGTGAGCCTCGCCCACACCCTGACCGACAGCCGCACGATGCTGCGCCGCGACCTGCGGCACGCGGTGCGCTACCCGTCGCTGACCCTGATCGTGGCCGCGGTCCCGATCGTGTTCCTGCTGCTGTTCGTCTACGTCCTCGGCGGCACGCTCGGCGCCGGGCTGGGCGGGGCGGCCGGCGGCCGCGCCGAGTACGTCACCTACGTGGTGCCCGGCGTGCTGCTGCTGGCGGTGACCGGCAGCGCGCAGGGCACCGCGATCGCGATGGCCATGGACATGACCGAGGGCATCGTCGGCCGGTTCCGGACCATGTCGATCGCCCGCGCGTCGGTGCTCACCGGGCACGTCCTCGGCGCCGTCGTCCAGACGCTGGTGGGCCTGTCCGTCGTCGTCGGGGTCGCGCTGCTGGTCGGCTTCCGGCCCGACGCCGGCGTGGCCGAGTGGCTCGCCGCGGTCGGCGTCCTGGCCATGACGGCGTTCGCGCTGGCGTGGCTCGCGGTCGCGATGGGCCTGGCCACGAAGACCGTGGAGGGCGCGAGCAACCTGCCGATGCCGCTGATGCTGCTGCCCTTCCTCGCCAGCAGCTTCGTGCCGGTGGAGTCGATGCCGGCCGGGCTGCGGGAGTTCGCCGAGCACCAGCCGTTCACCCCGCTGACCGAGACGCTGCGCGGCCTGCTCACCGGCACCGCGATCGGCTCCAGCGCCTGGGTGGCGACGGCGTGGTGCGCCGGGATCGCGCTGGCCGGCTACCTCTGGGCGCGGCGGAACTACGAGCGCCGTCCGGCCCGCTGAGCACGCGCGTGGCCCGGGACCGAACCGGTCCCGGGCCAAGCGACGTCCGATCGGTCAGCGCTTGAGGCCGTACTCCTTGAGCAGGCCGCGGCTGATGATCGTCTTCTGGATCTCGCTGGTGCCCTCGCCGATGAGCAGGAACGGCGCCTCGCGCATGAGCCGCTCGATCTCGTACTCCTTGGAGTAGCCGTAGCCGCCGTGGATGCGGAAGGACTGCGTGGTCACCTCGGCGCAGTACTCGCTGGCGATCAGCTTGGCCATGCCGGCCTCGACGTCGTTGCGCTTGCCGGCGTCCTTGAGCCGGGCGGCGTTGACCATCATCAGGTGCGCCGCCTCGACCTTGGTGGCCATCTCGGCGAGCTGGAAGGCGATCGCCTGGTGCTGCGCGATCGGCTTGCCGAAGGTCTCCCGCTGCTGGGCGTACTCGACGGCCAGCTCGAACGCCCGGATGGAGATGCCGCAGGCGCGGGCGGCGACGTTCACCCGGCCGACCTCGACGCCGTCCATCATCTGCGCGAAGCCGCGGCCGGGCTCCCCGCCCAGGACCATGTCCGCGCCGATGCGGTAGCCGTCGAACACCAGCTCGGTGGTGTCGACGCCCTTGTAGCCCATCTTGTCGATCTTGCCCGGGATGGTCAGGCCCGGGGCGACGGTGCCGAAGCCGGCCGGCTTCTCGACCAGGAACGTCGTCAGGTTCTGGTGCGGCTTGTCGGCGCCCAGGTCGGTGCGCACCAGCGCGGCCACCAGCGTGGAGGAGCCGCCGTTGGTCAGCCACATCTTCTGGCCGTCGATGACGTACTCGTCGCCGTCCCTGACCGCCTTGGTGCGGATGCCGGCGACGTCGGAGCCCAGGCCCGGCTCGGACATCGAGAAGGCGCCGCGGACCTCGCCGGTGGCCATGCGCGGGAGGAAGTGGTCCTTCTGCTCCTGCGTGCCGTGCTGGCGGATCATGTAGGCGACGATGAAGTGCGTGTTGATGACGCCGGAGACGCTCATCCAGCCGCGGGCGATCTCCTCGACCACCAGCGCGTAGGTCAGCAGCGACTCCCCGAGGCCGCCGTACTCCTCGGGGATCATCAGCCCGAAGATGCCGAGCTCCTTGAGCCCGTCGACGATCTCCTGCGGGTACTCGTCGGCGTGCTCGAGCTCCTGCGCGTGCGGGATGATCTCCTTGTCCACGAAGCTCCTGACCGTCGACAGGATCTCCTGCTGGACGTCGGTCAGGTCGGCGGTCTGCGCCAGTCGGGCCACGCTCACTCCTCGGGGACTCCGGTGTCCGTTGCTACCGGGGAGTATGGGCGACCGCTCGCGACGAGTCGCCGTGTCCCCGGTCACCCCCTCCCGGAACGACGACGGCCCGCCCGGGAGTGCCCGGGCGGGCCGTGCGACGCGGTTGCTCAGGCGGCGTCGGGCGGGGTGAACGACGACGTGCGGCCCATGCCCGCGGCGCGGCCCTTGCCCGCGATGACCAGCGCCATCTTGCGGCTGGCCTCGTCGATCATCTCGTCGCCGAGCATGGCCGAGCCCTTCTTGCCGCCGGCCTCGGACGTGTACCAGTCGTAGGCGTCGAGGATGAGCTCGGCGTGGTCGTAGTCCTCCTGCGACGGCGCGTAGATCTCGTTGGCGGCGTCGATCTGGCCCGGGTGCAGCACCCACTTGCCGTCGAAGCCGAGCACGGCCGAGCGCTTGGCGACCTCCTTGAAGGCCTCGACGTCGCGCACCTGCAGGAAGGGGCCGTCGATGGCCTGCACGCCGCGGGCGCGGGCGGCCATGAGGATCTGCATGAGGATGTAGTGGAAGGGGTCGCCCGGATAGTCGGGGTGCAGGGCGCCGACCACCAGCGACTTCATGTTGATGCTGGCCATGAAGTCGGCCGGGCCGAAGATGATCGTCTCGATCCGCGGGCTGGCGAACGCGATGTCGTTGACGTTGATCAGGCCCTGCGCGGTCTCGATCTGCGCCTCGATGCCGATCCGCCCGACCTCCAGGCCGTTGGCCTTCTCGATCTGGGTGAGCAGGAAGTCCAGCGCCGCCACCTGACGGGCGTCGACGACCTTCGGCAGCATGATGCAGTCGAGGTCCGCGCCGGCGCCCTCGACCACCTCGATGACGTCGCGGTAGGTCCACTCCGTCGTCCAGTCGTTGACCCGGACCGTGCGGATCTTCTCGCCCCAGCCGCCCTCGTTGAGCGCCGCCACGATGTTCTTCCGGGCGCCGGGCTTGGCCAGCGGCGCGCAGGCGTCCTCCAGGTCCAGGAACACCTGGTCGGCCGGGAGACCCTTGGCCTTCTCCAGGAAGCGCGGGTTGCTGCCCGGCACGGCGAGGTTGGAACGGCGGGATCGGAGCTCGGCCACGGTGCCTCCGCTGGTGATCGGGATCTTCGGCTACCGGAGGGTAGCCAGGCGGCGGGAACGGCCGTTCCTGCCGGGGTCAGGTCACCGGCTCGACCGGCACCTGCGGCCGGCCGGCCCGCACCACCAGCGCCACCCCGGCGACGACGGCGACCATCCCCGGCAGCGCGAGCAGCGGCGGGGTCTGGCCGAGCAGGGCCAGCGCCACGAGCAGCGCGCCGGGCACCTCCAGCAGCACCGCGAGCCCGACGACGGTCGGCCCGACGCTGGAGAGCACCAGGTTGAGCAGCGTGTGCCCGAGGATCTGCGCGCACACGGTGATCGCCAGGATCAGCCACCAGTCGCGGGCGGGGAACCCGGCGAGCGGGGTGGTGGTCACCAGCGCCGCGACGGCGAGCACGGCCGCGCAGGTCGAGTAGCAGACCACCGAGTACGCCGACGTCGCCAGGCGCGTGCGGGCGCGGGCCCCGGCGAGCATGTAGCCACCGGCGCAGACGGCCCCGAGCAGCGCGAGCCCGTCCCCGGCCAGCGCCTCCAGGCTGACCGCGACGTCCACCCCGGCGATCAGCGCGGCGCCGACGACGGCCAGCGCCAGCCCGGCCCACACCTGCGCGGGCAGCCGGACGCCGGACACCCGCGCGGCCAGCGCCGTCCAGATCGGCGTGGTGGTGACCAGCGCCGTCGACGCGGCGACCGTGGTCATCGACAGGCTGGGCAGCCAGGCGGCGAAGTGCGCGGCGAGGAACAGCCCGGCCACGACCGAGCTGCCCAGGTGCCGCGGCCGCAGCCCGGCGAGGGTGGCGCGCTCGCGGCCCAGCAGCACCGGCACCAGCAGCGCGGCCCCGGCGGCGTTGCGCCAGAACGCCAGCGCCAGGAACGAGGCGCCGACCAGCGCGGTCAGCGGGCCGGAGAAGGAGACCCCGACGACGGCGACCGCCATGAGCGCGACGTCGCGGGAGCCCGGGCGGTGGACCGCCCACGGCGAGACGGCCGCCGTCGACCCGGCGCTCACGGCACGCGGATGCGCCCGGAGGCCACCGGCACGACCGCCCCGGACACCGTGGCCGCCGTCGCCCGGCCGCCGTCGGCGGTGACCGTGCACGACAGCACCGACGGCCGGCCCATCGCCTCGCCCTGCCGCACGGTGTACGACGACGTCCCGTCCGGGGTGACGAGGCCGGTGGCGGCCAGCCAGACGCCGGCGCCCAGCGCCGCCGAGCCGGTGGCCGGGTCCTCGCCCCAGCGCAGGTCGCCCGCGAACACGCGGGCGTAGGCGGTGGAGCCGTCCCACGACAGCACCGAGACGCCCTCCCCCACGCCGAACGCGGCCAGCGCGGCGGGGTCCGGGACGGCGCGGTCGACCACGTCCGGGTGCGCGGCGAGGAAGGCGAAGGGCAGGCCGCAGCCGGCCACGTGCGCGGGCAGCCCGACGACGTCGGCCGCCGACAGGCCCAGCGCCGCGGCCAGCGCCGCCGGGTCGGGGCCGTCCTCCACCGTCGGCCGCCCGCCGGTCAGCGTCGCGCCGTCGCCGGTGACCTCGATCGGCAGGACACCGGCGCCGCACTCCTGGTGCAGCGGGCCCGCGGCCAGCCGGCCGGTGCGCACCAGCGTGTGCGCGGCCCCGACGCTCGGGTGCCCGGCGAAGGGCAGCTCGGCGAACGGGGTGAAGATCCGGACCCGGTAGTCGGCGCCGGGCTCGGTCGGTGCGCAGAGGAAGGAGGTCTCCGACAGCGCGAACTCGTTGGCCAGCGCCTGGCACTGCTCCGTGGTCAGCGCGTCGGCGTCGAACACCACCGCCAGCGGGTTGCCGGCGAACGCCCGCGGGGCGAACACGTCGACGACCTCGTACTCGACGGACGCCGATCCGACGGACACAGGGCTCGCCACGGCCCCGACGGTAGCCTCACCCAGTGTGAGCACGGTGACCAGGGCGTACGTCTCGCGGCTCGCCGGCCTGCCCGTCTTCGACCCCAACGGGGACCGGGTCGGGCGGCTGCGCGACGTCGTCGTGGCGCTGCGCGTGGGCACCGCCAGCCCCCGGGTGCTGGGCCTGGTCGTGGAGGTCGTGGCCCGCCGCCGCATCTTCGTGCCGATGGGCCGGGTGACCAGCATCGACCCGGGCGCGGTGGTGCTCGCCTCGGGCACGCTCAACCTCAAGCGCTTCGAGCAGCGGCGCGGCGAGACGCTGGTCCTCGGCGAGCTGCTGGACCGGACCGTGACCATCACGGAGTCGGGCCGGCCGGCCGCCGTCGTCGACGCCGGGATCGAGCAGACCCGCACCGGCGAGTGGCAGGTCACCCGCCTCGCCGTGCAGGAGCCGGGCCGGCTCGGCCGCCGCGGGCAGCTGCACCAGCTGGCGTGGGACGAGGTCGCCGGGCTCGCGCTGCCGGAGAGCGGGCAGGGCGCCGAGACGCTGATCGCCACCTACCGCGAGCTGAACGCCGCCGACCTCGCGCACGCGCTGCAGGACCTGCCGATCAAGCGGCGGCACGAGGTGGCCGAGGCCCTCGACGACGAGCGGCTGGCCGACGTGCTCGGCGAGCTGCCGGAGGCCGAGCAGGTCACCATCCTCGGCACGCTGGACGAGTCCCGGGCCGCCGACGTGCTCGAGGTCATGGACCCCGACGACGCCGCCGACGTGCTCGCCGAGCTGTCCAACGTCGACCGCAACCGGCTGCTGGAGCTGATGGAGCCCGACGAGGCCGAACCGGTGCGCCAGCTGCTGCAGTACTCCGAGGACACCGCCGGCGGGATCATGACCAGCGAGCCGGTGATCCTCGCCCCGGACGCGACCATCGCCGAGGCGCTGGCCCGGGTGCGCGAGCCCGAGCTGACCCCGGCGCTGGCCAGCCAGGTGTACGTCTGCCGGCCGCCGTCGGCCACCCCGACGGGGCGCTACCTGGGCCTGGCGCACATCCAGCGGCTGCTGCGCGAGCCGCCGTCCAGCCTGGTGAGCGGCGTGCTCGACGACCTGGACCCGCTGCGGCCGGAGGCGCCGCTGGGCGAGGTCACCCGCTACTTCGCCACCTACAACCTGGTCGCCGCGCCGGTGGTCGACGACCGGGGCCGGCTGGTGGGCGCGGTGAGCGTCGACGACGTCCTCGACCACCTGCTGCCCGAGGACTGGCGCGAGCGGGCCCGCCGTGGCTGACGGCCGCCGCCTCGACGTCCCCCGCGGCTCGTCCCGCGGGATCACCGGCTACCTGCGGCTGGACCCCGACGCGGTCGGCCGGTTCGCCGAGGGGATCGCCCGCTTCCTCGGCACCGGGCGGTTCCTCGCCGTCCAGACGGTGATCGTGGTGCTGTGGATCGGCCTCAACGTCTTCGCCGTCCGGCTGCGCTGGGACCCCTATCCGTTCATCCTGCTCAACCTGGCCTTCTCCACCCAGGCCGCCTACGCCGCGCCGCTGATCCTGCTGGCGCAGAACCGGCAGGCCGACCGCGACCGCGTGCAGGCCGAGGAGGACCGCGCCCGCGCCGCGCAGACCCGCGCGGACACCGAGTACCTGGCCCGTGAGCTCGCCGCGCTGCGGGTGGCCATCGGCGAGCTCGCCACCCGCGACTTCATCCGCGGCGAGCTGAACCGCCTCGCCGAGAGCCGCTCGCCCGAGGAGCGGGAGAAGAAGGCCAAGAAGAAGCCGAAGGACGCCGTCCAGCCGGCGCTCGCGGACCCCACGGCGTAGCGCACCGGGCCGCCCGGACCGTCGTCCCCCCGCGGCACACTCCCGGGCATGCGCACGCACGCGGTGGTGGCCTCGCCCGTCGGGCCGCTGACCGTCGTCGCCGACGACGGGGTGCTCGGCCGGCTGTACCTCTCGCCCCCGGGCCCGCAGGCCGACCTCGGCGCGCGGGACGACACCGCGCTCGCCGACGTGACCGGCCAGCTCGGCGAGTACCTCGCCGGTGAGCGGGAGGCGTTCGACCTGCCGCTGCGCCCACGCGGCAGCGACTTCGAGCTGGCCGTCTGGGAGCAGCTCACCCGCATCCCCTACGGCCGGACGACCACCTACGGGGCGGTGGCGCGGGCCGTCGGCGAGCCCGGCGGCGCGCAGGCCGTCGGCCTGGCGTGCGGGCGGAACCCGCTGGCGATCGTCGTCCCGTGCCACCGGGTGGTCGGCGCCGACGGCAGCCTGGTCGGCTTCGGCGGCGGGCTGTCCCGCAAGCGCTTCCTGCTCGACCTGGAGCAGCGGGACGCCCGGCTGTTCTGACCCTGCGGGCAGGGTCGGCCGAGGGCTCAGCCCAGCACCGCGCGCAGCACGTGCAGCCCGGCGGCGGCCGCCGCCGTCGCCGGGACGACCAGCGCGAGCGCCCACGCCCGCGTGCCCCGGCACCGCGGCAGCACGGCGGTGAGCAGCACCGCGGTGACGACGTCGGCAGCCGCCTGCACCGGGCGCGGGTCCGCCCCGCCCGGCCACAGCGCGGGCGCGTCCCCGCCGGCCAGCGCGATGCCCGCGATCCCGGCCATCAGCGCCCCGGGCAGCGGCCCGTCCGCGCGGGTGCCCCGCCACGCGGCCGCCGCGGTCGCCGGGACGGCGGTGGCCGACAGGACCAGCCAGGCGGCGAGGAGCCCCGGCGTCCAGCCGAACCCGAGCACGACCGCGGCCCAGGAGTAGTAGGCGATGGTCATGGCGGCGAAGAACGTGGCCGCGCGGACCGCCGCGGCCCGGGCCGACGGCGCCCAGCGGCCGAGCGCGGCGACGGCCAGCACCCACGCGGCCGGCTGGCTGCCCAGCGCGGCGGCCCAGGCGACCCCCGACTCGTCGGCCGCCTTCGCGGCGACCCCGGCCAGCAGTCCCAGCAACGCGGCCCGCAGCGGCGTCACGTGGTCAGGACGTGCACCAGCGCGCCGGTGGCGCCGGCCAGCACGAGCACCACGATGAACGGCGCCCGCAGCGCGAGGGCGACCGCGGCGACCGCGACCCCGGCCAGCCGGCCGTCCAGCACGAGGTCCTGCCCGGAGGTCAGCGTCTGCACCGCGACCAGCGCGGCCAGCAGCGCCGCGGGCACGAAGGTGACCAGCCGGGTCACCCACGGCCGCTCGACCCAGGCCGCGGGCACCGACAGCCCGGCCAGCTTGAGCAGGTAGCAGCCCAGCGACCCGACGACGACCACCACCCAGAGCGTCCCGGTGCTCACGCCGCCTCCTCCCGCGGCCGCCCGGCCAGCACCACCGCGACGACGGCGGCCACCACCTGCACGCCCGGCGGCACGAACGGCGTCAGCGCCAGCGCCACGGCCGCGCCGCCCAGCGCCACCCGGCGGGCGACGGCCGGCTCCTCGGCACCGCCACGCAGCCGCGGCCACAGCAGGGCCAGGAACGCGGCCGGGACGACAGCGTCCAGCGCCGCCTCCGCGGTCTCCCCCAGCGCCCCCGCCCCCAGCGCGCCGGCCAGCGTGGTCGCGTTCCACACCGTGAAGATCGACGCCCCGCCGGCGAGGAAGGCCAGCCGGGACAGGCCGCGGTCGGGGGCGGCCACGGCCAGCGCGGTCGTCTCGTCGATCACCCAGTGCGCCAGGCCCAGCCGGCGCAGCCGGCCGCGCGGGGACAGCAGTGGCGCCAGGCGGACGCCGTAGACGGTGTTGCGGGTGCCCAGCAGCAGCGCGCTGCCGATCGCGGCCGCGCCCCCGCCGCCGGCGCCGAGCACGCCGACCAGCGCGAACTGCGAGGCGCCGGTGAACATCAGCAGCGACAGGGTCAGCGCCTGCCAGGGGTCCAGGCCCGCGGCGTCGGCGGCCGCGCCGAAGGCGACGCCGTAGAGGCCGACGGCCACCCCCAGGCCGATGGCGTCGCGGAGGACGGCGGCACGGGCGGGAGCGGGCACGTCGCCGCAGCCTACGGCCCGGCTGCGTACGGTCGGGCCCGTGACCGGGGCCGCGGGCGACCGCCGGGTGGTGCTGCGGGACGACCGGGGGCCGCAGGGCACGTGGTCCGAGCGGGCCACGCTGTCCGGCGCCGGCCTGCGGGTCGAGGGCCAGAGCCTGCGCGGCGACGACGGGTACGAGTTCGCCGTCGACGTCGCGCCCGGGCAGTTCCCGGCCCTGCTCGCCGCCCTCGGCGCGCCCGCGCACGCCGACGTCCTCGACGCGCTGGCGGCCTGGTCCCGGGGCGGGGGCCGCGGGCTCACCCGCCTGCTGCAGGACGCCGGCGTCGAGCACCGCCTCTGGAACCGCGTGGGCGGCTGACCGCCCCGTACGGCACCCCCGGGTGCGCAGCACATCACCTCCGCGCCGGGCGGCACCCGGTGCCCGTCGCCGTACAGTGGCAGGTGGACCGGAGTGCAGGTCGCCGCCGTGTGGTGCCGCGGACCGGGTCCCCCCGTCGAAGGAGACACATCCCCCCATGTCCGACACGCTGACCGGCTCGCCGGCGCTCGACGCCGTCAACGCCGCTCTGGCCACCGTCCAGGACCCGGAGATCAACCGTCCGCTGACCGACCTCGGGATGGTCAAGGACGTGCAGATCGGCGTCGGCGGCGACCCGGGCGCCGTGCGCGTCGAGGTCTACCTCACCGTGGCCGGCTGCCCGATGCGCGAGACGATCACCAACCGGGTGACCGCCGCCGTCTCCGCCGTCCCCGGCGTGACGTCGGTGCAGGTCGGCCTGGACGTGATGAGCGACGAGCAGCGCGCCGAGCTGCGCCGCACCGTCCGCGGCACCGACACGGCCGACCCCGTCATCCCCTTCGCCCAGCCGGGTTCGCTGACCCGCGTCTACGCGGTCGCGTCCGGCAAGGGCGGCGTCGGCAAGTCCAGCGTCACGGTCAACCTGGCCGCGGCGCTGGCCAAGCGGGGCCTGTCGGTCGGCGTCGTGGACGCCGACATCTACGGCCACTCGGTGCCGCGCATGCTGGGCGTCGACGACAAGCCGACCCAGGTCGACAACATGATCATGCCGCCGCAGTCGATGGGCGTGAAGGTCATCTCGATCGGCATGTTCACCCCGGGCAACACCCCGGTCGTGTGGCGTGGCCCGATGCTGCACCGCGCGCTGCAGCAGTTCCTCGCCGACGTGTGGTGGGGCGACCTCGACGTCCTGCTGCTCGACCTGCCGCCCGGCACCGGCGACGTCGCGATCTCCATCGCCCAGCTGCTGCCCAACGCCGAGATCCTCGTGGTGACCACGCCGCAGCAGGCCGCCGCCGAGGTGGCCGAGCGGGCCGGCGCGATCGCCACCCAGACCCACCAGCAGGTCGTGGGCGTCATCGAGAACATGTCGTGGCTCGAGCTGCCCGACGGCTCCCGCATGGAGGTCTTCGGCTCCGGCGGCGGCCAGGCGGTCTCCGAGGCGCTGACCCGGCTGCTCGGCGCCAACGTGCCGCTGCTCGGCCAGGTCCCGCTCGACACCCGCCTGCGGGAGGCCGGGGACGCCGGCGCGCCGATCGTGCTCGCCGACCCCGAGACCCCGGCCGCGAAGGCGCTGACGAAGGTCGCCGACTCCCTCGCCGTCCGCCAGCGCGGTCTGTCGGGCATGTCGCTGGGGCTCACCCCCGTCCGCCGCTAGGACGCACACGCACCGGAGGCCCGGTCCCCTCGAGGGGCCGGGCCTCCGCGCGTTCGCGGCCCCGGAGAGCCGCCCCGCGAGGACGGCGGACCGACCGCGGGGCCGGAGGCCCCCGGTCGGGACGGCGTGGCGGGGCTCAGCGTCGGTCGGGGACGGCAGCCGGCCGCGGTGTCGGCCGGTAGGCCGACGACGTCACGTCGCGTCGACGTCGAACGGCGGCGGGACGGTCCGGTCGTGCTCGACGACGGCCGGGCGCGTCGCGGGCTTCACCAGGCTCGCCGCGGTCGCGCCCGCGGTCCCGGCGTCGCCGCGGCGCGCCGGCGGGGCGTCGTCGTCCTCGAACAGCTGGGACCGGATGAACGTCTTCGGGTGGTACTTGCGCAGGTCCAGGTCGCGCAGGCCGGCGAGGTCCTCACCGAGGGAGTCGTCGACCTGGGCACGCACCCCGGTGATCGCCTGCCGGACCTTCTTCAGCCCGGCCGCGGCGTCCCGCGCCAGGGTGGGCAGCCGCTCGGGCCCGAAGATGAACAACGCGGCCAGCGCCAGGACGACGATCTCGCCCCAGCCGATCGAGTCGAACACGCGTCGCTCCCTCCTCCGCCGGTCCCAGGGTATGCGGTGCCGCGGTCCGCTCAGGCCTGGGCGAGCGTGGCCTGGACGGTCGTCGACGACCCGCCGCGGACCAGCTCGATGGTCACCTGATCGCCGGGGTCGTGGGCGTCGACGGCGACGACGAGCTCCTCGGAGCTGCCCACCTCCTGGTCGTCGACGGCGATGACGACGTCCTGCTCGCGGATCCCGGCCCGGGCCGCGGGGCTGTCCGGCTCCACGTTGAGGACCAGCGCGCCGTCGCGGGTGCCGTCGGTGACCGACCGGGTGTTCACCCCGAGGGTCGCGTGCACCGCGCTGCCGGTGGCGATCAGCTGCTCGGCGACGTCGCGGGCGGTGTCGATGGGGATGGCGAAGCCCAGGCCCACGCTGCCGCCGCCGAGCGAGGCGATCGCGGTGTTGATGCCGATGACCGCGCCGGTCGCGTCGACCAGCGCGCCGCCGGAGTTGCCCGGGTTGATCGGCGCGTCGGTCTGCACCGCGCTGATCACGGCGTTGGTGTCGCTGCCCTCCCCCGCCAGCCGCACCGGCCGGTCGAGCGCGGAGACGATGCCGCTGGTGACCGTGCCGGCCAGGCCCAGCGGCGAGCCGATGGCCACCACCGGGTCACCGACGACGACGTCGTCGGAGTTGCCGAGCGAGGCGGTGACCAGGCCGGGCTTCTCCACCTTGACGACGGCGACGTCGCTGGCCGGGTCTCGGCCGACGATGCGCGCGGCCGAGCCGCTGCCGTCGCTGAACACCGCCCGGATCTCCGCGCCGTCCACGCCGTCGGCGCCGGAGATCACGTGGTTGTTGGTGACGATGTAGCCGCCCTCGCCGTCGATGACCACGCCGGACCCGGTCGCGCCGGCGTCGCCGATGCGGACCTCGATCGACACGACCGCCGGCGCCACCCGGCCGGCGATGTCGGACACCGAGCCCGGCTCGCGGCTGATGCCCTCGTCGGTCTCCGAGAGCGTGGTGCCCGGCGCCAGCAGCGGCGTCTCGCTCGCCTCGCGGGTGAGCAGGTAGCCCACGCCGCCGCCGAGCGCGCCCGCGAGCAGGACGGCGAGGACGACCAGCAGGGCCACCCGCACCGACAGGTCGCGCAGCCGCAGCTTCTTCCGGCCCTTCCGGTCGACGACGACCGGGCCCTCCTGCTCGGACTCCTCCTCGAACACCGCGGGGCCGGTGAGGCCGGCCGGGGCGTGCGGGTCGCGCCACGGGTCGCTCTTCGCGTCCGGCTTCCACCACGGTCCGGCCGAGGTGCGACGGCGCCCGGGCCGGCCGCCGGGCGGCTCCTGCAGCCCGGCCTGCCCGGCCGGGGCGCGGAAGGCGCGCAGCACGGCCTCCGGCGGCGGCGGGGCCACCGGCCGCGGGGGCGGGGTCGGGCGGTCCCCGGCGAAGCTGCCCGGGACGGCGGCCGGGCGGCCGAACGCGGCGGCCTGGGCGGGACTGGCCGGCGGCTGCGGCGCCGCCGCGGCCGGGCGCAGCCGCTCCGGCGGCGCAAAGGAGCCGGTGGCCCCGGCGGGACGGGCGAAGACCACGTCGTCCCCCGTGCCGGCGGCGACCGGCGGGTGGACGACCGCCTCGACCGTGCGCTCGCCGTCGCGGGGAGCACCGCCGGGAGCGGGCTCGGCAGGACCGGTCTCGCGGGCGTCGTCGGGTGCGGTCACGGGTTCAGGGTCCTCCCCGGACCTGGCAGCGGACGTGGACTACGGGTGCCGGCGCGACGGTACCCGTCCGCGGGCTCGGGAGTCCGGGGTCAGGGCGCGGTGGTCACGGCGTGGCGCCCCGCGCGGACGACGGGCCGCTCAGCGTGCGGACCACCGGCGGCACGACCTCGGTGCGCTCGTCGGGCGAGGAGGGGCCGGCCACCGACGACGGCGTCCGGGGCGCCCGCTCCACCGGGTCGGGCAGGTGGAGCGCGAGGACCGCGACGCCGAGGCCCAGCCCGGCCAGCGTGCCGGCGACGCTGCGGCGCAGCCAGCGCGCGTGGTGCGGCGACGCGGGACGGACGGGCGGGTCGTCGAGCGACACGGTCCAGCGGCCGGAGGACCCGGAGACGGTCAGCTCCCCCGCCGACGCGGTGACGGTGCCCAGCCCGCCGCCGCCGGGGACGTCGGCGGTGAACGGGATGGCGCACAGCCGGGAGAGCAGGTCGCCGGGGACGGCGACGTCGGCGGCGGCGTGCAGCGCGTCCTTGGCCTCGCGCTGGGCCTGCACGAGCATCCGGCACTCGAGGCAGCCGGCCAGGTGGCGGGCGGCGCGCGCGGCGGGCCCGCTGGCCAGCTCCCCGTCGACCAGCGCGGCGATCGCCTCCTGCGCCAGGTGGCTCTCCGGCAGGCTCATGCGGGAGCCCCCGGTGCCGGGACGCTGCGCGGGGCGAGGTGGGCCAGGGCCTGGCGCAGCTGCACGCGGCCGCGGTGGATGCGGCTGCGCACGGTGCCGAGCTTGATGCCGAGGGTCGCCGCGATCTCCTCGTAGGTCAGGCCCTCGATGTCGCAGAGGACGACGGCCACGCGGAACTCCGGCGGCAGCGCGTCCAGCGCCGCCTGCACCTGCGGGTCGAGGTGGGTGTCGGCGTAGACCTGCTCGGGGCTCGGCGCGGTGCCGGGCAGCCGCTCGGTGTCCTCGGGCAGCGCGTCGAACCGGATCCGCTGGCGGCGGCGGACCATGTCGAGGAACAGGTTCGTGGTGATGCGGTGCAGCCAGCCCTCGAAGGTGCCCGGCGAGAAGTCGGCCAGCGAGCGGAACACCCGGACGAACGTCTCCTGGGTGAGGTCCTCGGCGTCCTGGGCGTTGCCGGAGAGGCGGTAGGCCAGCCGGTAGACGCGCGCCGAGTGGTCCCGCACGACCTGCTCCCAGGTCGGCGCCACCCACACCTCGCCGGCACCGGACGCGGCCGACTGCTGGTCGGCGGCAGGGGGGACGGCGGCCTCGGACACGTCCCCAGTATCGCGGACGCGCACGCTGCCGACCTCCCCCGCGGGATGGACGGGGACGGCGGCACGCTCGGGTGTCACGCCCGGACCAACGGCGGTGACGGCATTCCGTGTTCCCGTCGTCAGTTCTTGCCAGGTTCCTCACAGGAACGCCTCCCGGATCGCGGGCCGCGGTCCCCTTACCCTCGGCCGGTGATGAGCGCCGAGGGACCGTCGCGCGCCGGCGGGACCGGCGCTGCCGCCTGGTCCGACCGCTACGCCGCCGAGGACCCCGTCCTGGCCGCGGCGCGCGCCCGGGCCGCGGCGCTCGGCGGCCCGCCCCCGCCCGGCCCCGCCGCGGGCGCCACCCTCGCGGTCCTCGCGGCCGGCGCGGGCGCCCGCGCGGTCGTGTCGATCGGCAGCGGCGGCGGGGTGGTCGGCCTGTGGCTGCTGCGGGGCATGCGGCCCGACGGCGTCCTCACCGCCCTCGACGCCGACCCCGAGCAGCTGCGCGGCGCGCGGCGGGCGTTCGCCGAGGCCGGCGTGCCGCAGAGCCGGACCCGGCTGATCTTCGGCACCCCGGCCGAGGTGCTGCCCCGCCTGTCCCCCGGCGCCTACGACCTGGTGGTCTGCGCCGGGCCGCCGACCGAGTACGCCGGGCACCTGGCCTCGCTGCTCGCGCTGGTGCGCACCGGCGGGACGCTGGCCTGCCACGGCCTGCTCGCCGGGGACCGCATCGGCGACCGTGCCGCCCGCGACCCCGACACCGTCGCCTGGCGCGACCTCGCCCACAACGTCCGCGAGGACGAGGGGCTGACCTCCGCCGTCCTGCCGATCGGCGCCGGTCTGCTGGTGGCGACCCGCCGGCACTAACCCGCGAACGGGTGCTCGGCCAGCGGCTCCCACGGGCCGCCGAGGTAGCGCCACAACCCCAGCCCGCGGGCGGGCACCTCGCCGGGGACGAACCCCGCGGCCAGCCGGTCGTGCAGCGCCCGGGCCACCGCCGGCTCCACCTTGTTCTGCACGGTCACGTGCGCCGACAGCCGCTGGCGGTCCTGCCGGGTGAGCCACGGGTCGAACTCCGCGGCCAGCCCCGCGTGCAGGGCCGACAGCTCCGGCGCGGCCAGCCGGTAGGCGACCCCGCGGCCGAGCAGCTGGAGGCCGGTCACGGCGACGGCGAACGGCGGCCGGGCGGCGGCCGCGGCCAGGGCGGCGTCGACGGCGTCGCGCCGGTCGCCCGGCAGGGCGTGGAACAGCGTGACGTGCGCGGCGAGGTGGTTGCGGCCGGCCGGGAAGTGCTCGGCGCGCAGCCGGTCGAACCGCGCCTGCGCCTCCGCCCCGAGCAGCAGCGTGACGACCAGAGGGGCGGTGTCGCCGCTCAGACGATCGCCCTGGCGCCCTTGCCGAGGACGGTCACGCCGCCGGCACTCACGTGGTAGCGCTCGCGGTCGGCGCCGGAGTCCACCCCGATCCGCGCCCAGGCGGGGACGACGACGTTCTTGTCGAGGATCGCCCGCCGGACGTAGGCGCCCTCGCCGATCTGGACGCCGTCCATGAGCACGCTGTCCTCGACCCGCGCCCCGCGCTCGACCCGCACGCCGGGCGAGACGACCGAGTTGTGCACCGACCCGCCGCCGATGATCGCGCCGGCGCTGACCATCGACTCCTCGGCCCGCCCGCCGAGCACGAACTTCGCCGGCGGCTGCTGCGGGGGCAGGGTGAGGATCGGCCAGCGGTCGTTGTAGAGGTTGAACACCGGGGTGACCGACACGAGGTCCATGTGGGCGTCGAAGTAGGAGTCGATCGTCCCGACGTCGCGCCAGTAGCCGTGGTCGCGCTCGGTGGCCCCGGGGACGATGTTGGTGGAGAAGTCGTAGACGTACGCGTCCCCGGTCTCGGCGAGCATCGGCATGATCGAGCCGCCCATGTCGTGCGCCGAGTCGGCGTCCTCGGCGTCCACGCGCAGCGCCTCGAGCAGCGCGTCGGTGGTGAAGACGTAGTTGCCCATGGAGGCGAAGGACTCCTCCGGGCTGTCGGGCAGGCCCGGCGGGTCGGCGGGCTTCTCGAGGAAGCCGCGCACCTTGCCGTCGGCGCCGGCGTCGATGACGCCGAACCCGGTGGCCTCCCGCCGCGGCACCCGCAGCCCCGCGATGGTCACCCCCGCGCCGGTCTGCAGGTGCTGGTCGATCATCTGCGCCGGGTCCATGCGGTAGACGTGGTCGGCGCCGAACACCACGACGACGTCCGGCCGCGCGTCGTAGATCAGGTTCAGGCTCTGGAAGATCGCGTCGGCGCTGCCGGTGTACCAGCGCGGCCCGAGCCGCTGCTGCGCCGGCACCGGGGTGATGAAGTTGCCCAGCATCTGCGACAGCCGCCACGTCGTGGTGATGTGCCGGTCGAGGCTGTGGCTCTTGTACTGGGTGAGGACGGCGATCTGCCGTATGTCGGCGTTCACCAGGTTGGACAGCACGAAGTCGATGAGCCGGTAGTTGCCGCCGAACGGCACCGCCGGCTTGGCACGGTCCTGGGTCAGGGGCGCGAGCCGCTTGCCCTCACCACCAGCCAGGACGATGCCGAGCACTCGAGGACCGCCACGCATGGAGGGAACGTAGCCGCTGCGCGGGCCCGCCGTCGCCCCACCTCGGCACCCCCCGCCCCCTAGGGTGACCGCCGTGCGGATCGGCATCGTCACCCGGGAGTGGCCCCCAGACGTCTACGGCGGGGCCGGCGTGCACGTCGAGCACCTCGTCGCGGCCCTGCGCTCGCTGCCGGCGGGCCCGGACCTGGAGGTGCACGCCTTCGGCGGCCCCCGGACCGACGCCCGCGGCTGGGCGGTGCCGCCCGGCCTGGCCGCGGCCAACGGCGCGCTGCAGGCCCTGGGCACCGACGTCGAGATCGCCGCGGCGCTGGCCGACGTGGACCTCGTGCACAGCCACACCTGGTACGCCAACGGCGCCGGCCTGCTCGCCGCGCTGGTGCACGGGGTGCCGCACGTGGTGACCGCGCACTCGCTGGAGCCGCGGCGGCCGTGGAAGGCCGACCAGCTCGGCGGCGGCTACCGGCTGTCGTCGTGGGTGGAGCGCACCGCCTACCTCGCCGCGGATGCGGTGATCGCGGTCAGCCACGGCATGCGCGCCGACGTCCTCGACGCCTATCCCGACCTCGACCCGGCCCGGGTGCACGTCGTCGGCAACGGCGTGGACGCCGAGGCGTACAAGCCGACGCCGGCGCCGGACGTCGTCCGCTCGCTCGGGGTCGACCCCGACCGGCCCTACGCGCTGTTCGTCGGCCGGATCACCCGGCAGAAGGGCGTCGTCCACCTGCTGCGGGCGGCCGAGCAGCTGCCGCCCGACGCGGGGCTGGTGCTGTGCGCCGGCGCCCCCGACACCCCGGGCGAGCGGCAGCAGGTCGCCGACGCCGTGGCCGAGCTGCAGGCCCGCCGGCCGGGCGTCGTCTGGATCGAGGCGATGCTGCCGCGCGAGCAGCTGGTGCCGCTGATCACCGGGGCGACGGTGTTCGTCGTCCCCTCGGTCTACGAGCCGCTGGGCATCGTGAACCTCGAGGCCGCCGCCTGCGGCACCGCGGTGGTCGCCAGCGCCGTCGGCGGGATCCCCGAGGTCGTGGCCGACGGCGTCACCGGGCTGCTGGTCCCCTACGACCCCGGTGACGTCGCCGCCTTCGAGGCGGGGCTGGCCGCGCGGATCGCCGAGCTGCTGGCCGACCCGACCCGGGCCGCGGCGATGGGCGCGGCGGGCCGCGAGCGGGTGCTGTCGGAGTTCGGCTGGCCGGCGATCGCCCAGCAGACGGTCGGCGTCTACACGGCCGTCCTCGAGGCCCGGGGCTGATCTCTCCCCCACCCACTCCCCGCGCCCGCCGCAGGTCGGGATGCGATCCTGACCCGTCGTGGCCACCGATCCGCGCCCGTCCGAGCGGGACCCCGTCCGGGCGCTCGTCCGTGCGTCGCACCACCTGTCCGCCGACGACCTCGGCGCCGTGGTCGCGGAGCAGGCGCGGCGCCTGGGCGTCCGCGGGGCGGTCGTCTACCTCGCCGACTACGCCCAGCACGTCCTGCTGCCCCTGCCCGGCGAGGGCGTGCCCCCCCGGCAGGAGCTGATCATCGACGGGTCGGTGGCCGGGCGCGCGTTCCGCCGGGTCGAGCCGGTCCACGCCCCGGCCGGTGACGGGCCGGCCAGCCTGTGGGTGCCCCTGCTCGACGGCGCCGAGCGGGTCGGCGTGGTCGAGTACGTGCTCGACGGCGACCCGACGCCGGACCTCGAGGACGATGCGCGGTCGTTCACCTCGCTGGTCGCCGAGCTGGTCGTCACCCGCGACGCCTACAGCGACCTGTTCGCCCGGCTGCGGCGGCGACGCGAGCTGACGCTGGCCGCGGAGATCCAGTGGGAGCTGCTGCCGCCGCTGACCTACGCGAGCGACCGCGTCGTCATCACCGGCGCGCTCGAGCCGAGCTACGACATCGGCGGGGACACCTTCGACTACGCGGTCAACGGCGCGCTGGTGGACCTGGCCGTGCTCGACGCCGTCGGCCACGGCCTGCCCGCCGCCCTGCTGACCACCGCCGCCGTCGGCGCCTACCGGCACGCCCGGCGCGCGGGCCTCGACCTCCCGGCGGTCGCGGCCGCGATGGACGCCGTCGTCGCCGCCCAGTTCGCCGGCAGCCGGTTCGCCACCGCGGCCGTCGCCCGGCTCGACCTCGACACCGGGCTGCTCACCTGGGTGAACTGCGGGCACCCCGACCCGATCGTCGTGCGCGACGGCGCCCTGATC
Organism: Geodermatophilus sp. SYSU D00525; assembly: GCF_054050475.1. Lineage (NCBI taxonomy): Bacteria > Bacillati > Actinomycetota > Actinomycetes > Geodermatophilales > Geodermatophilaceae > Geodermatophilus > Geodermatophilus sp. SYSU D00525. The sequence continues at coordinate 31,767 of NZ_JBJGZK010000010.1, read as the reverse complement.
CGGCCGCCGGCCTGCCCGCCGGCGCGCCCCCTGGGGCTGCTCGCGGCGGCACCCGCGGTGTGCCGGATGCAACTGCGCCCCGGGGACCGCGTGCTGCTCTACACCGACGGCGTCGTCGAGGCGCGCTCGCCCGACGGCGCGTTCTTCGGCGAGGACCGGCTCGCGGACCTGGTCGTGCGCGCCGAGCTGGCCGGCGACCCGCCGCCGGAGACGATGCGCCGCCTCATGGGCAGCGTCATGCAGCACCAGGACGGCCGGCTGCAGGACGACGCGAGCATCGTCATGGTCGAGTGGCAGACCGGGCACGAGGAGCGGTTGAGGCTGTGAGCACGGCACCGGAAGGACCCCTGACCGGCGAGGCGGCGGGTCCGGCCGACGTCGTCGTGGGGCTGGTCGCCGCGCCCGGCGCGCCGGTGGAGGTGGCCGACGAGCTGGCCGCCGACCTGGCCGGCGCGCTGCGCGAGCGGCACCCCGACGTCGCGTGGGACGTCCGCGTGGTCGAGGACGGGCTGGTCCAGCCGCCGGCCGACGACGCGGAGATCGTCGGCGCCGCGCGCGACCGGCTGCTGGCGGAGGAGTGGGACCTCGCCGTCGTCGTCACCGACCTGCCGCTGTCGGTCGACCGGCGCACCGTCGTCGCGCACGCCAGCCCGGTGCACGGCGTCGCGGTGCTGTCCCTGCCGGCCCTCGGCGCGGTCGGCCGGCGGCGGCGCGCGCTGCAGACGACGGTCGGGCTGGTCCGCACGCTGCTCGGTGACGCCGAGGGCGACGACGACCCGGCCGCGCTGCGCCGCCGGGTGCGCGAGCTGGCCACCGACCCGGCCGACACCGCCGACGGCGTCCGGTTCACCGCCCGGGTGCTGTCGGGCAACCTGCGGCTGCTGGTCGGCATGGTGCGCGCCAACCGGCCGTGGCGGCTGACCATCCAGCTGTCCCGCGCGCTGACGGCGGCGGTCGCGGCCGGCGTCTTCGCCCTGGTGACCGCCGACATCTGGCGGCTGGCCGACCGGTTCGGCTGGCTGCGGCTGTCCGTCGTCGGGCTGGGCTCGGTGGTGGCCATCTGCGCGACGCTGGTCGTCGGCGCGCAGATGTGGGAGCGGGCCCGCTCGCGCCGCGTGCGCAAGCAGGTGGCGCTGTTCAACCTGGCCACCGTCGCCACCGTGGTGATCGGGGTGCTCACCCTCTACGCCGCGCTGTTCGCCCTCGCGCTGGCCGGCTCGCTGCTGCTGGTGCCGTCGGCGCTGTTCGCCGAGGGGCTGGGGCACCCGGCCGCGCTCGGCGACTACCTGGAGCTGGCCTGGCTGACCAGCTCGCTGGCGACGGTCGGCGGGGCCCTGGGCGCGGGCCTGGAGGACGACGACGCCGTCCGCGGGGCGGCGTACGCGCACCGGCCGGACGCGGCCGGGTGACCGGGATGGCCCCGGTGCCCGCACGGGGCGAGGATGACGTGTGACCATCTCCACGCGGTTCGCCGCCGCGCTGGACGCCGAGGCCGCCGGGAGCCCCGGGTCGGCCGAGCTGCTGCCGGTCCGCCTGGCCCGGGCCTGCGTCACCACCCTGGGGGTCGACGCCGCGGGGCTGTCGGTCGTCGACGCGTCCGGCCTGCGCATCCCGCTCGGGGCGAGCACCACCGAGGCCGCGTGCGCCGAGCGCCTGCAGTTCACCGTCGGCGGGGGGCCGTGCTGGGAGGCCCAGGAGACCCGGCAGCCGGTGTTCGCGCTGCTGGACGACCTGCGGCGGCGCTGGATGCCCTTCGCCGACCTGCTCACCGCGCAGACGCCGTTCCGCGCGGTGGTCGCCCTCCCGCTGCGCGAGGACCTCGCCGGCGCCGGCGCGCTGGACCTGTACTTCACCGACGAGGCCGCCGTGCCGGGGCTCGACGTCTTCGCGGCGATGGCCGTCGGCGAGCTGGTCACCGCGGCGCTCAGCGACGCCGCCGTCTGGTCGGACTGGCCGGCCGAGCGCGGCCCCGACTGGCTGCACGGCCCCGAGGCGCGCCGGCGGGCCGCGGTGCTGCGGGCCGCGGGCCGGGCGGCGATGGCGCTGGACACCGACCCGGCCACCGCGCTGGACCTGCTGCGCGCCGAGGCCTACGCCGGGGGACGCGCCGTGGAGGACGTCGCCGAGGACCTCGAGCAGGGCCGGCTCGACGTGCGCGAGCTCGCCCCGAACTGGCACCACTGACCCGCACCGTGTGACCGTCCCCGCAGGTCAGGGGCGGAATCCGGGCCCGCGCGCGGGCGCTGCACCCCGCGTGACCGCAGCGCCCCCGCCGTCCGACGTGTCCGCGCCCGTCCCCTCCCCCACGCGGCTGCTCGACGTCCGCACCGTCTACGCCGAGCCGGCCGCCCTGGACTCCGTCCGCGGCCGCGAGGTGCTCGCCCGCTTCCCCGGCGCGGAGGTCGTCGAGGTGCCCTCGCACTGGAGGATCCCGGAGCTGCACGGCAACGAGGGCAACGTGGACCGCTGGGTGCGGGTGAAGACCGAGACGCTGGTGCTCGGCGTGAAGAAGTCGCTCACCGCCCGCCCGAACGGCCGGTCGGCCGACTGGATCGCCCCCTCGACGGCGAACGGCTGCGCGATGGCCTGCGCGTACTGCTACGTGCCGCGGCAGAAGGGCTACGCCAACCCGATCACCGTCTTCACCAACATCGAGCAGATCACCGGCTACCTGCGCCGGCACGTCGCCCGGCAGGGGCCCAAGACCGAGCCCGACCAGGTCGACCCGGTCAGCTGGGTCTACGACATCGGCGAGAACAGCGACTGCTCGGTCGACGCGCTGGTCAGCGACAACGTCGCCGACCTGGTCGCCACCTTCCGCGAGCTGCCCACGGCCAAGGCGTCGTTCGCCACCAAGTACGTCAACCGGCAGCTGCTCGACCTCGACCCGCAGGGCCGCACCCGCATCCGGTTCTCGCTCATGCCCGACGCCGACTCGCGGGTCGTCGACGTGCGCACCAGCCGGGTCGCCGAGCGCGTCGCCGCCGTCGACGACTTCGTCGAGGCGGGGTACGAGGTGCACCTCAACCTCTCGCCGGTGGTGCTGCGCGACGGGTGGGAGGCCGGCTGGGCGCAGCTGCTGCGGCAGCTCGACGACACCCTCTCCCCCGCGGCCAAGGCCCAGGCGGCCGCCGAGGTGATCATGCTGACCCACAACCGGGACCTGCACCAGGTCAACCTCGGCTGGCACCCGAAGGCCGAGGACCTGCTGTGGCGGCCGGACCTGCAGCAGCCCAAGCGCAGCCAGAACGGCCAGTGGAACGTGCGCTACCGCAACGACGTGAAGCGGGCCGGTGTCGAGCGGCTGCGGGAGCTGATCGCCGCCCACGCGCCCTGGCTGCGCGTGCGGTACGCGTTCTGATGCGGCTCTCGCTCCTCGACCGGTCGCGCACCCGCGCCGGCGAGCCGGACGCGGCGGCGCTGCGCGGCACCGTCGCGCGGGCGGTGTCCGCGGAGCGGCTGGGCTACGAGCGGTTCTGGGTCGCCGAGCACCACGGCGTCCCCGGCATCGCCGGGGCCGCGCCCGCGGTGCTGCTGGCCGCGGTCGCCGGCCGGACGACGGCGATCCGGCTGGGCTCGGCCGGCGTCATGCTGCCGCACCACCAGCCGCTCGTCGTCGCCGAGCAGTTCGCCACCCTGGCCGCCCTCGCCCCGGGCCGGGTGGACCTGGGGCTGGGCCGCTCGCCGGGTTTCACCCCGCCGGTGCGCCGGGCGCTGCGGGAGACCGAGCGCGACTTCGCCGCCGACCTCGCCGAGCTGCGCGCGTACCTCACCGGGACGGCGGAGATCACCCTGCACCCGCAGCCCGCCGGGGACGTGCGCGTGGTCGTCCTGGCCACCGGCCGCGGCCTGGAGGTCGCCGCGGACCTGGGCCTGCCGGTCGTCGTCGGAGGGCCGCTGCTCGGGGTGGCCGGCGACCCGGAGCCGGGCCGGCAGGCGCTGGCCCGCTACCGCCGCGCCTACCGGCCCTCGGCGCAGGCGCCGGAGCCGGAGGTCGCGATCAGCCTGGACGTGCTCGTCGCCGACACCGCGGCCGAGGCCGCCGACCTGCTGCTGCCCGAGGCGTGGGCGATGGCGCAGGCGCGCACCACCGGCGTCTTCCCGCCGCTGGAGCCGGTGGCCGCGGTGAGGGCGGCGCCGATGACGGCGGTGCAGCGGCGGCACGCGGAGCGGACGGCGGCCGCGGCGGTCGCCGGCCCGCCGGACCGGGTGGCCGCGCGGCTGGCGGAGCTCGCCGAGCGCACCGGCGCGACCGAGCTGGTCGCCGCGGGCAGCACGCACGACCGCGCGGCGCTGGCCGCCTCCGACGAGGCCCTGGCCCGGCTGCTGGGTGCCCCGGCTCACCCCGTGGCGCCGGTGTCCCCGTGGGACGCGCCGACCGGCTTGGACTCCGGCGACCCCCGCTGGCGCAGGTAGACGGCGAACACCGCCATCGACCCGACCGCGAGCATCTCCGACTGCCAGTTCTGGAAGCTGCGGTTCCAGAAGTCGGCCTGGCCGAGGTAGGACACCCAGCTGACCGGGTCGGCGTGCGACTGCAGCTGCTCGGCGTTGTACGCCGCCCACCCGGCCACCGAGGTCGCCGCCCAGGTGAGCAGGAAGATCCCCGCGAACAGCAGGCCCAGGGACCGGGAGAACAGCGCGCCGCGCCAGCCGCCCACCCGCGCCCACGCCGGCGAGTCGTCACGGGCGTGCGCTCCCGTCCGCTGCTCCTCGTCGCTCTCGGTGCCGACGTCGTCCAGCTCCTTGGACTCCGGCGACCCGCGCTGCACCAGCCAGACGGTGGCGAAGACGTAGAGGAAGAACTGCAGGTACTCCGACTGCCAGTTCTCCATGACGTCGACGGCGAACGACGACGAGGTCACGTAGTCCGCCAGGGAGACCGGTGCGAGGCCCTCGGCCTGCCGGTCCTCGCTCACCTGCGCCGCCCCGGCCACCGCCTGCCCGGCCAGGCTGAGCAGGAACAGCAGGCCGAAACCCAGGCTCAGCGAGTTCTCCCGGACGAACCGCCGCACGCCGCTCACCGCCCCAGCAGGGCGAGGACCACGCAGTAGGCCACGCCGCCGAACACGGTCAGCAGGTAGGCCACGAACACGACGCGCACGGATCTCACGAGCCCTCCACCAGGCAGTCGTAGCGCCCCTCGCCGGAGGGCCGGCAGCCGGCCGCGGCCACCTCCCAGCCGTCGGGCGCGCGGGTGAGGAACAGCGTGTCGTCGGTGAGCCGCACCTGGGCCTCCTGACCCCAGACCTGCGTGGAGACGACGCCGCCGGTGCCGAGCGGGAGCTCCTCGAGCACCACGGGGCAGCCGGTCGGCTCCTCGTGCTCCAGCGCCTGCACCGCGGCGTCGGTGAGCAGGTCGCAGCGGGTGGCGGGATCGGCCACCGCGAAGTCCCCGGCCACCTGCTCGACGTCGGGCAGGTGCACGTCCGAGCACCCGGCCAGCACCCCCAGCACCGGCACCACCAGGGCCGGCACCCACCACGCCACCGTCCGCACGGTCCGTCGCCTCCCGTCCCGCTCCCGCGCGGGCTCCGCGGATCCCCCCGATCGTGGGCCGAGGCCCCGGGCTCCGCCACCCCAGGTGATCACCCGATCGGGCGGTGACCTGCGGCACTACGGTGACCCTGTGGCACGGGTGGTGGTCGTCGGCGCGGGGCTGGGCGGTCTCGCCGCTGCGGCGCGACTGGGCGCCCTGGGTCACCGGGTGACCGTGCTGGAGCAGTCGGCGGCCGTCGGCGGCAAACTCGGCTGGTACGCCCGCGACGGCCACGCCTTCGACACCGGCCCCAGCCTGGTCACGCTGCCGCAGGTGCTGCGCGACTTGTTCGACGCCACCGGCGGCCCGCTGGAGGAGTCCGTCGACCTCGTCCGGCTCGACCCCGCCGTCGACTACCGGTTCGCCGACGGCACCCGGCTGGCCGTGCCCGGGCACCTCGAGGCGGTCCCGGACGCGCTGGACGCCGCCCTCGGCGAGGACGCCGGCACCCAGTGGCGGGCGCTGCTCGAGCGCGCCGGCGCGATGTGGGCGATCACCGAGCAGCCGTTCCTGCGCTCGCCGCTGCGCGGCGCGGCCACCCTCGCCCGGCTGGCCCGCGACCCGGCCGACGTCGCCGCCGTCGCGCCCTGGCAGACGCTGCGCGGCCTGGGCGCCCGCTACCTGCGCGACCCGCGGTTGCGCGTGCTGCTCGACCGCTACGCCACCTACTCCGGCTCCGACCCGCGGCGCGCGCCCGCCGTGCTGGCCACCGTCCCCTACGTCGAGCAGGCGTTCGGCTCCTGGTACGTCCGCGGCGGGCTGCACCGGCTGGCGGAGGCGGTGGCCGAGCGGGCCCGCGAGCACGGCGCCGACGTCCGCACCGGCACGCCGGTGCGGCGGGTGCTGCGCGACGGCAGCCGGGTGGCCGGGGTGGAGCTGGCCGAGGGCGGTGAGGTGACCGCCGACGTCGTCGTCTCCGGCGCCGACGCCACCGCCCTGTACGCCGGGCTGCTGCCGCCGGACCGGCGCACCCGCGCGGTGCGGCGCGGGCTGACCCGGGCGACGCCGTCGCTGTCGGGGTTCGTGCTGCTGCTGGCGCTGCGCGGCCGCACGCCGGGCCTGGCGCACCACACCGTCGCCTTCCCCGCCGACTACGACGCCGAGTTCGACGCGGTCTTCGGCACCGGCCGGCACCGCGGCCTGCCCTGCCCGGTGCCCGACCCGACCGTCTACGTCAGCGCCCCCGACGACCCCGCCACCCGGCCCGACGACGACAGCGAGTCGTGGTTCGTCCTGGTCAACGCGCCGCGGCACGATCCCGACGGCGGCGTCGACTGGGACACCCCCGGCCTGGCCGACCGCTACGGCACCCGGGTGCTGGAGGTGATGGCCGCGCGCGGGCTCGACGTCCGGTCCCGGCTGCGCTGGTGCGTGACCCGCACGCCGGCCGACCTCGCCCGGGAGACCGGCAGCGTCGGCGGCTCGATCTACGGCACCTCGAGCAACGGCGCCCGCGCGGCGTTCCTGCGCCCGGGCAACGCCGCCCCGGTGCGCGGGCTGTACCTGGTCGGCGGCTCGTCGCACCCGGGCGGCGGGCTGCCGCTGGTGACCCTGTCGGCGGAGATCGTCGCCGGGCTGGTCGGCCCGGCCTGACACCTCCCGGCGTGCGAGGGTGCCCGGGTGCGCACCGACCCGCCGGAGACCGCCGACGAGACCACCACGCTGACCGCCTACCTCGCCTACCAGCGCGAGACGCTGCTGCTGAAGACCGAGGGGCTCACCCGTGAGCAGCTGGCGCGGGCGCACCCGCCGTCGTCGCTCACCCTGGCCGGGCTGCTGTACCACCTGGCGCTGGTCGAGGAGACCTGGGCGGTCCAGCGGTTCGCCGGGCAGCCGGAGCCCGCGCCGTGGGACGGCGTCGACTGGGACGCCACCCCCGACTGGGAGTTCGACGCCGCCCTGGACCTCGAGCCGGAGGTGTTGCGCGAGCGCTACCGGGAGGCCGGGCGGCGCACCGACGCGGTGGTCGCCGCGGCCGGGTCGCTGGACGCGCTGTCGGCCGTCCCGCGGCGCGACGGCAAGCGGTTCAGCCTGCGCTGGATGCTGCTGCACCTGGTCGAGGAGACCGCCCGGCACAACGGCCACGCCGACCTGCTGCGCGAGGCGGTGGACGGCGTCGTCGGCGAGTGAGGCGCTACTGCGCCAGCTCCGTCGCCCACGCGGCGACGGCGACCTCCCCGGTGGTGCCGGCGTCGACCCACATCGGCAGGACCTGGCCGGGGTCGCCCGGCACCGGGACGACGTGCAGCGCCCGCCCCTCGGTGAGCCCGCCGTCGGTGACCGTCGCCGACCAGGAGACGCCGGTGACCGCACTCTGGCCCGGCTGCAGCACCAGCGGGGACGGCCCGGGGTCGCGGACCGTGTACGTCGACTCGTGCGCCACGGTGAACGGCATCGGGCGCCCCGTCCCGTCGAGGACGGAGACCTCGGCGTAGCCGGTGACGTCCCGCGGCACGTCCCCGCAGTTGGTCACGGTGACGACGACGCCGCGGTGGCCGAGGCCGGCGTCGACCGGGCCGGCGGTGACGAGCAGGCCCAGCGGTGAGCAGGTCGGCGTCACCGGCTGCGGCACCTCCGGCGCGCCGGGTGCGGGCGTCGGTGCGGTCGGCTCCGCGGCCGGGGTGGGCCCGGGCGGGACGCCGATGCCCGCCGCGTCGGCACCGGCCGGCGCGCGGGCGGCCAGCACACCCGCCGTCACCGCGACGACGGCCAGCGCCACCAGCAGCGGGACCGGCCACCGGGCCCGCGGCGCGTCGGCCCCGCGCGGCGACTCAGCCCCGCGCGGCACCGAGGCCCAGCACCGCGGCCAGCCCGAGCGCGCTGCGGGGCGCGTAGGCCGCCCGCCACAGCCCGCCGTGGACGGCGGCGTACGCCTCGTCCTGCCACGGCTGCTCGTGCCGCGGCCCGCCGCCGGTGTGCAGGTCGTGCACCAGCAGCGCGGCCATGAGCACGTTCGACGTCGCCGGCTCGAACACCTCGACGCCGAACCGGTGCGCCCCGGCGTAGGCGGCGGCCAGGGCCCGGTTCTTCACCACCGACCGGGTGCGGGTGGGCGGCGCGACGTTCATCGACACCGTCGTCCCGGCCGCCCGCGCGACGGTCGCCCGCCACCGCTGCAGCCGCTTGGCCAGCGCGTAGTTCGGGCCCTGCTGCGCGACCAGGCTGTCGCTGACGCCCGGGTCGGTGCCCGGCACGTACGCCCGCTGCAGCAACCGCCCGGCCGAGAGCGTGCGCAGCGGCCGGCCGAGGAGCTTGCCGACGCGGGAGCGGCCGGCATAGGCGCGCGCCGACTGCTCGACGGCGTCGCCGGGGACGGCGAAGACGTCGGTGGGCGTGGCGAGGAAGGCCAGCGCGAGGTCGGGCCGGTCGCGCTGCAGGCGGACGGTGAGCGCGTCGACCGCGGCCGACACCCGCACGTTGGTGGCGCCGTCGGCGTAGACGTAGTCGCCGAGCACCGGGTCGCCGGGCAGGCCGGCCACCCAGTCGCCGACGGCCGGCACCTCGCGCACGAGGTCGGCGCCCGCGGTGCCGGCGAGGTCGCCGTCGTCGGTGGGGGCGGGCAGCAGCAGCCGGCCGGCGCCGCGGCGGCCGGTGTCGAGCACCCGCCGCCACAGGTCCGGCCGCGGCAGGTCGACCCCGGCGACGGTGGCGCCCCACCGCAGCAGCGCCGTCAGCGGACCCATCTCCGCACCCGCACCCAGCACGACGACGGTCCGGCCGGGCAGCGCCAGCCACTCCGGGTGCGCGGCCACGGCGCGCACCGCCTCGGCGAGGCCGGGCTCGGCGATCCCGCCCTCGACCCAGGTGTCCACCTGGCGCAGCAGGTCGTCGCCGCGCAGCCGCCGGCCGTGGAAGGGCAGCGTGAACTCGCGCTCGGGCTCGGCGGTGCCGGCCACCTCGCGGGTCCGCAGTGCCCGCCCGGCCGGCGCCGCGGGCAGCGCGCTCAGCGGCTGTTCGCCGTCGTCGGTGGCCACCCGCAGCCGGGCGTGGACGGCGTCCAGGCCGGCCGCGGCGATGGCCCGGGCCGCGTCCGGGGAGGCCAGTCCCGCCTCGACCAGGCGGCGGAAGTGCACCAGGTAGCCCGCCCGCCAGTTGGTCTCGGACTCGGCGGCGCGGGCGCCGGTCGGGTCGACCGGGCGCAGCGCGTCGGCGACGACGGCACGGCCGACCGCCGCGGTGCTGCGCCGCCCGTCGGGGCCGGTGGGGAAGACGACTCCGGTGTCGTCGGTGCTCATGGGCTCCTCAATCCGTCACGGTCGGCGGCGGGTCGAGCGGGGCGCCGGCCTCCAGCCAGCGCAGCAGCGTGCGGGCGCCGAACCCCGTGCCGCCCTTGACCACCTCGGCCTCGTCGGAGCCGGCCCGGGCCGGGCCCGCGATGTCGAGGTGCGCCCACGGCAGGTCGCCGGCGAACGGGCGGAGGAACAGCGCCGCGGTGGTGCCGCCCGGGTTGCCGGGGGCGTTGTTCGCGTCGGCGACGTCGCTGTCGAGCAGGTCGGCGTACCCCTCGTCCAGCGGCATCCGCCAGACCCGCTCGCCGGCGTGCAGCGCGGCGGTGGACAGCGCGCCGGCCAGCCCGTCGGTGGTGGCGTACAGCCCGGCCGTGCGGGCGCCGAGCGCGGTGCGCATCGCGCCGGTGAGCGTGGCGACGTCGACCAGCGCGGTGGCGCCGAGGTGCAGCCGGGCGTGGGCGAGCCCGTCGGCGAGCACCATCCGGCCCTCGGCGTCGGTGTTCCTCACCTCGGTGGTGCGCCCGCCGACGTGCCGGACGACGTCGGCCGGGCGGTACGCCGACCCGGACACCGCGTTCTCCGCGGCCGGGACGACGGCCGTGACCGCGACCGGCAGCTCCAGCCGCGCGGCAGCGTCGACCGCCGCGAGCACCGCCGCTCCCCCGGCCATGTCGGTCTTCATCTCGCGCATGCCGGGGCCGCGCTTGATCTGGAGGCCTCCGGTGTCGAACGTGATCCCCTTGCCCACCAGCACCGGCCGGGCGGGGCCCGCGCCGGGCGGCTCGTACGCGGCGACGACGACCCGCGGCGGGGACGCCGAGCCGCCGCCGACGGCGAGCACGCCGCCGAAGCCGCCCGCGGCGAGCTCGTCGGGACCGAGCACGGTGACGGTCACGTGCGGCAGGCCGGACAGCCGCTCGACGGCCTGCGCCGCCAGCCAGGCGGGGTCCTCGGTGTTCGGCGGGGTGTTGACCAGGTCGCGGGCCCAGGCGACGGCGCGGCCGGTGACCTCCCCGGCGTGGAGGGCCGCGACGACGGCGGGGTCCTCCGCGTCGGCGGCGACCACGGTGACGGTGGCCAGCCGCGGCGGGTGCGGCTTCGACGTCTCGCGGAACCGGTAGCCGGCCAGCAGCGCGGCCTCGACGGCGGCGCGGACCTCGTCGGCCCCGGCGGGGGCGGTGGCACCGTCGAGGGGCAGGACCAGCCGGGTGGCGCCGTGCTCGGCGAGGGTCTGCGCGCGGCGCACGGCGGTGGCGACGTAGCCGCGCAGGTGCGGCAGCGTCCCGTCGCCCAGACCGACGGCGACGACGCTGCGCGGGGAGCGGCCGGGGACGGGCAGGTTGGTGACCTTGCCCGGCCGGCCGGTGTTGCCGGTGTCGCGCAGCGCGCCGGTGAGCAGGTCGGCCGGGACCGGCGGCAGGGTGCCGGGGGCGGGTGCGGTCAGCCAGGCCGGCAGCGTGCCGCCGGACCCGACCGGGACGGCGAGGACGTCGTCGTTGGTGAGGCGCGGCAGGCGGGCCAGCAGTTCGACCCGCGGCAAGGGTGCGGCCCCGGTCGCCGGCGTGCTGCCGGCGGCCGGGGCCGCGTCGTCCTGCGCGGGGCTGCCCGAGGGCGAGCTCGCGGGGACGTTCAGCTGGTCGCGCCCTTCAGCGCCTCGGAGAGCGCTGCGGCCTCGTCAGGGGACAGCTCGACGACCAGGCGGCCGCCGCCCTCGAGCGGCACCCGCATGACAAGGCCGCGCCCCTCCTTGGTGACCTCCAGGGGACCTTCACCCGTGCGCGGCTTCATGGCCGCCATGCGTGCCTCCTTCGCCGGCCACCCGTCGCCCCTCTGTGGCTGCGGTGTGGCTGTGTCTCGGTGCAGTGAGCTCCGCTACCCATGATCCCGTATGACCGCCGCGGAACCAACCGCAGCCCCCTCCCGGGTGGCGCGGAAGCACGTCGCGACGTGGTCGTCGACCATGCCGGTGGCCTGCATGAGCGCGTAGGCGGTGGTCGGTCCGACGAAGACGAACCCCCGTCGCTTGAGCTCCTTCGCCATCGCGGTGGACTCCGGACTGGTGGCCGGGACGTCGGCGAGGGTGGCCGGCCGCGGGCGCTCCCCCGTCGGCGCGAACGACCACAGCAGCGCCGACAGACCCTCGGGGACCTCCTGCGCCGCGCGGGCGTTGCGGATCGCCGCGGTGATCTTGGCGCGGTTGCGGACGATGCCGGCGTCGGCCATCAGGCGCGCCTCGTCGTCGGCGGTGAAGGCGGCGACGGCGTCGATGGAGAAGCCGGCGAAGGCGGCCCGGAAGGCGGGGCGCTTGCGCAGGATGGTGATCCAGGACAGGCCGGACTGGAACGCCTCGAGGCAGAGCCGCTCGAACAGCGCGTCGTCGCCGTGCAGCGGGGTGCCCCACTCCTCGTCGTGGTATGCGACGTACTCGGGGGCGCTGTCGCCCCAGGCGCAGCGCACGCGGTCGGTGGTCGGCACGGGCTCCACGACGGCGACGCTAGTGCCGCCGTCCGACAGGTCGGTCGTCATGGACACGTCCTACCGCCGTCCGGACGGGCCGCACGACGGCGATCGGTGACCTGTGGACGGGCCGCTGAGCTGGGGATTTGCGCTGCAGGAGGCCACCGGATCGGCTAGACTTCGATCATTTGTTCGGGTGACCTGGAGAGCGGGGACGCCCTCGACGACGTCGCCGCGCTGCTCGCCGAGCGCAACCGGATCGACGCACGGCTGGCCCGCCGGGTCTGTGATGCGGAGAACCAGCAGGCGCCCGAGCGGGACGGACTCAAGTCGATGGCCTCCTGGCTGCGCGGGCACGGCCGGCTCTCGGCCGCGGAGGCCTCCCGGCTGGTGCGCAACGGCCGCGCCCTGGAGCACCTGCCCGCGCTGGCCGAGGCGCACGCCGCCGGGCTGGTGTCGGCCGAGCAGGTCGCGGTGGCCGCCCGCGCCGTGACCCCCGAGCGGCTGGCCTCGGCGCTCGAGCAGGGCGTGAACCTGGCCGTGATCGACGCGGTGCTCACCGGCGTCGCGATCGAACAGCAGCACGCCGATCTGGTGCAGGTGGTGCAGCACTACTGCAACGACCTGGATCCCGACGGCCCGGAACCGGATCCGACCGGGGGCCGGTCGCTGACGTTGTCCAAGCACGCCGACGGCTCGCTGTCGGGCCGGTTCCACCTCGACGCCGTGGGCGGGGAGAAGCTGCAGAGCGCCCTCGAAGCCCACGTGCAGGCCGACCGGCCGGCCGGGGACGCGCGCACCCGCGCCCAGCGGCTCGGCGACGCGCTGGTGCAGGTCGCCGACAACGCGCTGGCGTCCGGGTCGCTGCCGATGCTGCGGGGGCACAAGCCGCAGATCGCCGTGCGGGTCGACCTGGACGACCTGGTCGACCCGGACGGGAGCCCGAACGCCGGGCGGATGGGCTTCGGCGCCACCATCTCCGCCGCCCGAGCGCGGTGGCTGGCCTGCGACGGCGCCGTCTCCCGGGTCGTGTTCGGCCCCGACGGCGCCCCGCTGGACCTGGGCCGGGAACAGCGACTCATGAGCCGCCACATCCGGAAGGCGGCGGAGCTCCGCGACGGCGGCTGCGTGTTCGCCGGGTGCGGGGCCCCGACCAGGTGGTGCGACGTCCACCACCTGGTCCACTGGATCGACGGCGGCGACACCAGCCTCGACAACTCAGCGCTGCTCTGCGAGCGCCACCACACGAAGGTCCACCACGGCTTCCGCGTCGAACGACAACCCGACGGCCGATGGCGCACCTGGCGCCCCGACGGCACCGAGATCACCACCCCGGCGCCGCTGCTCGTCCCTGCCGCCTGAGCGCAACTCCAGCCCACAGGTGGGATGAGCGTGGGCGGCACGGGAGCACGGGTCGTCCGCCTGGGCCACCGGAGCAGTCAGAGGAGCCGAGGCCGGGCCGGTTCGTTCGCGCCCCCGGGGGAAACGGTCCTGCAATCGGGCTGCGTCCACTTCCGCGTCGCGGAGTTCGCCGACCTGACCGACGGGCGCCGTGTGGTGCGGCACGCTGACCGGGGGTCCAGCCTCGGCGCCGGTGCCGATCCGTGGCTGTTCGTGACGCCGGAGAGCCCGGCGGCCGACGTCCGCACGACCGTCCTCCCCGACGACCCCGAGGAGACCGGCGAAGACCACCCCTGGGGATGGCTGTCGGCCCTGCTACGGCAACGAGGCGGCGACGCGTCACCAGCGGAGCTCCGGCACCTTCCCCACGACGTCGAGTTCAGTGACCGTCTCGACGAGCGGCTGTCCGCTCGGGCGTGACCTGCGGGCCTCAGGGGACCGCGGCGTCCACCGCGGCGGGGGCCGGGGCGGGGGCGTTGCGCCGGGTCGCGAGCACGCAGCCGACGAGCACCAGGGGCAGCCCGACGGCGAGGCCCAGGGTGAACGGCTCCCCCAGCAGCAGGACGCCGGCGACCACGGCGACCGCCGGGTTCACGAACGTGATGACCAGCGCCCGCTGCGGCCCGACCTCCCGGATGAGCGCGAAGAACAGCACCAGCGCCACCGCCGTGCACACCACCCCGAGGGCGACCAGCGACGCCAGCGCGGACACCGGAGCGTCGGCCACCTCACCGATCCGCGGCAGCGCGAACGGCGCGTACACGAGCGCGGTGACCGTCAACGCGATCGCGCTGACCGCCACACCGGGGACCTCGGCCAGCGACCGGCTCGCCACCAGGGGTGCGGTGCCGTAGCCGATCACCACCAGCACGACGGCGAGCACCGGCAGCAGCGCGATGCCCTCCACGTCGAGACCGAGCAGCGCGGCGATGCCGACGACACCCAGCCCCATCCCCGCGAGACGCACCGGCGTCAGCCGCTCCTCGCCGCCCACCAGCCGCGCGGCCAGCGCGGCGACGAACGGCACCGAGGCCACCAGCAGCCCGGTCAGCGAGCTCGACAGCGACACCTCGGCGTAGGACAGCAGCAGCCACGGCCCGGTCATCTCCAGGACCGTGAACACCAGCAGCGCCCGCCAGTGCCGCAGCGCCGGGCGCACCTGCCCGCGGGCGAGCGTCCACGGCAGCAGCAGCGCCGCCCCGATCACGCACCGGGTGAAGACGACCACCACCGGCGAGGTCTCCCCGACCGCCACCTTGATCAGCAGGTAGGGCACGCCCCAGATGACCGACATGGCCAGGAACAGGGCCCATCCGCGACGACTCACCGCGACATCCTCACCGATCCGGTGCCCGTTCCCGTTGCGCGTCCCCGGCGACCGGCGCTGGACTGCCTGTCGTGGACCCCGGCCGGCGCTTCGACCTCCTGGTGGAGGCCCTCGCCACCCGGCCCGGCGTCGGCCCGCCGGGCGCGGGCGGGGGCCGGGGCTTCGGCTCGGCCGCGCTCACCGTCGACGGGTCGATCTTCGCGATGGTCGTCGGCAGCGCCCTGGTGCTGAAGCTGCCGCGTCACCGGGTGGAGGGCCTGGTCACCGCCGGCACCGGGCTGCCCTTCGCCGCGGCCAACGGCACCCCGATGCGCGAGTGGGTCGCGCTGGACCACGGCACGCCCGAGTCCGACCTCGCCCTCGCGGAGGAGGCCATGGCGTTCGTGGCCGCGCGCCGGCGCAGCTGACGACCGCTACTCGGGGCGGCTGAACAGCCAGGCGGCGACGCCGAGCAGCACCGCGCCCACCCCGCCCACGATGACGACGTCGAGCCAGACCGGCACCGTCCAGTCCCCCCAGTGCAGCGCGACGGCGTCGGCGCCGGCCGGGTCGACGTAGTGGAGGACCAGCCGCCGCACCGCGTCGACGCCGTAGGTGATCGGGTTGGCCAGCGCGAGCGCGTGCAGCCACCCCGGCAGCGCGGCGCTGACCGGGAAGAACGCACCCGACAGGAACATCAGCGGCGCGAGCAGGAGCTGCACCCGCGGCATGACGGTCTGGATCTGGTCCACGCGGACGGCGATGACCAGGCCCAGCGCGGTGATCGAGAACGCGACGAGGAACAGCAGCGCGATCGTGCCGACGATCATCAGCGGCGCGTAGGGGACGCCGACCAGCCCGGCGAGGGCGAGCAGCACGACCGACTGCAGCGTCGCCACCGTCGCCCCGCCGAGCGCCTTGCCCAGCACGATGCTGGTCCGGCTGACCGGCGCGACGAGCATCTCCCGCAGGAAGCCGAGCTCGCGGTCCCAGACGATCGAGATGGCCGAGAAGACGGCGGTGAACATGACCGAGGTGGCCAGCACGCCGGGGAACAGGAACGTCGAGTAGTCGGCGTCGCCGAAGGTGTCGACCGGGATCGTGGCGCCCAGGCCCTCACCCAGTACGAACAGGAACAGCAGCGGCTGGGCGAACGACGACAGGATCCGGCCGCGGTCGGTGCGGAACCGCAGGATGTCGCGGTGCCACACCACCTTCACCGCGCGCAGCTCGTGCCGCAGGCCGCGGCCCGCGAGGCGGACGGGAGCGGTGGTCATCGTCATCGCCGGCCTCCCCGGAACATCGCCGCCACCATCGGGCTGAGGCCGGCCGCCGCCTGGCGGTCGGCCATCCGCGCGCCGGTGTAGGTCAGGAACACGTCGTCGAGCGTTGGCCGGGACACGCTCACCGAGCGGACCGTGAGGCCGAGCTCGAACAGCCGCGGCACGAACTGCTCGCCGTCGGGGGTGAGGACGACGAGCGCGCCGGCCTCCCGCACCGTCTCCACGCCCAGCCGCTCGCGCACGAGCGCCTCGGCGGCGTCGTCGTCGGTGGTGACCACCCGCACCCGGTCGTGCCCGACGCTGGCCTTGAGCGCCGAGGGGGTGTCCAGCGCGCCGATCCGGCCGGCGTCGACGATCGCGATGCGGTCGCAGCGCTCGGCCTCGTCCATGTAGTGCGTGGTCAGGAAGACGGTGATGTCCTCCTCGGCGCGCAGCCGGTCGACGTAGCGCCACAGCGACGCCCGCGACTCCGGGTCCAGCCCGATGGTCGGCTCGTCGAGGAACAGCACGCGCGGGGAGTGCAGCAGCCCGCGGGCGATCTCCAGCCGGCGCTTCATGCCGCCGGAGAAGGTGCGCACGAGCGAGCCGCGGCGGTCGGTCAGGCCCACCATCTCGAGGACGGCGTCGATCCGCGGCCCGACCTCGGCCCTCGGCATCCCGTAGATGTCGGCGTGGAAGCGGAGGTTCTGCTCGGCGGTGAGGTGGTCGTCGAGGGTCGTCTCCTGGAACACCAGGCCGATGTGCCGGCGTACCTCGGTGCGGTCGCGGACGACGTCGAAGCCCGCCACGCGCGCGGTGCCGGCGGTGGGGCGCAGCAGCGTGCACAGGATCTTGATGGTCGTGGACTTGCCCGCACCGTTCGGGCCGAGGAAGCCGAACAGCTCGCCCCCGCGCACCGAGAGGTCGATGCCGCGGACGGCCTCGACCTCGTCGAACGTCTTCACCAGGCCGGAGACCTCGACCGCGGGCGGGCGGTCGGCAGCGGCCTCCCCCGACGGGGTCCCTAACGCCGTTAGAGTCACACCGCCAGCGTCCTCGAACACCGTTAGAGTGTCAAGGTGCCGATCTCGAGGGACGACGTCGTCCGCGCCGCCATCGCGGTGCTCGACGACGAGGGGCTGGCGGGGCTGACCCTCCGCGGGGTCGCCGCGCGGCTGGGCGTGAGCGCGCCGACGCTCTACTGGCACGTCCGCGACAAGCGGCACCTGCTGGACCTGGTGGCCGACCGGGTCCTGGCCGAGGTGCCGGAGAGCACCCGCGCCCCGCACCCCGGCGAGCCGGTGTGGGAGTGGCTGGCCGAGGCGAGCCGGGTGCGGCGGGCGCTGCTGCTCGCCCACCGCGACAGCGTCCAGGTGGTGGCCGGCAACCGGCCGACCGAGGAGGCGCTGCCCGGCATCGAGCGCACGCTGCGCGTCCTGGTGGAGGCGGGGTTGGAGCCGGGCGAGGCGGTGCGCGTGGTGACCGCGCTGGGGTCGTTCGTCCTCGGGGACGCGCTGGAGACGCAGACGGCGCTCGACCGGCCGGCCGGCGAGCCGGGAGGCGGGCCGCCCGGCGACCCGGACGTCTTCCCCACCCTCGCGGCCGCGGTGCCCGCGGCCGGCGGCGACGAGGAGCGGTTCGAGGAGGGGCTGGCGCTGTTCCTCGACGGGCTGCGCGTTCGCCTGGAGCGCCGCGAGCGCGCCCGGCGCGCGGCGGCGCCGGCGCCCGGGGCCGGGCGCCGGGGTCCGGGGGCGCCGGTCCCGGCCCGGGACTGATCCCGGCCACCGACGACGTGATCGGCGCCGTGCGCCGGCTGCACGAGGCGGCCGCCGGGACCGACGGGCTCGAGGAGAGCGGCGCCTTCCTCGACCGGGAGACCACCCGCGTCGTCGCCGTCTCCGTCCGGTCCTCGCCGGAGGCACTGCAGGCCGGCGGCGCCGCCCTGTTCGCCGGCCGGGGCGAGGCCCCCTTCGACGAGTGGGAGCGGCGGCCCCGCGAGCTGCTGCCCCTGCCCGAGGTCGCCCGGTGGGTACCGTCGGCCGCGTGGAGGGGTCCGGCTACGGCACCTTCGTCGTCCTCGCCGTCGTGCTGGTCCTCGTGCCGGGGCCGGACGTCGCCGTCGTCCTGCGCAACACCCTCGGCGGCGGCCGGGTGCGCGGTTCGTGGAGCGCGGTCGGCATCACCCTCTCCAACGTCCTGCAGGGCGCGGCGGCCGCGACCGGCCTGGCCGCGCTGGTCGTGCGCGTGGAGCCGCTGTTCCAGGCGATCCGCTGGGCGGGGGTCGCCTACCTCGTGTTCCTCGCCGTCCAGGCGTTCCGCTCGGCGGTGCGCGGCCGCTACCCCGACCTGGGCGACGGCGGGCCCGACACCGGGCGGGCCGCGCTCACCGGCCTGCGCCAGGGCTTCCTCAGCAACGTGACCAACCCGAAGGTGCTCGCCTTCTACCTCGCCGTCCTGCCGCAGTTCCTCGCGCCGGGCACCGCCGTGCCGGTGCTGCTGGCCTACGCGCTCACCCACGCGGTGGTCGGGCTGGTGTGGCTGCTCCTGCTGGTGGCCGGGCTGTCCCGGGCGCGGCGGGTGCTGGGGCGGCGCCGGGTCCGCCGGGCCCTCGACGCGTTCACCGGCTGCGCGCTGCTGGCCTTCGGCGCGCGGCTGGCCGTCTCGCGCGGCTGACTCAGGCCACCGGCCAGGCCACCTCGACGTGCGGGGCGTCCGGGTCGGCGTCGCGCCCGCTCAGGTAGACCTCCGCCGGGCTGGCCGCTCGCTCGAGCCCGTGGGCGTCCACCCAGGCGCCGACCGCGTCGTAGGCGCGCAGGACCCCGGGGAACTCCGCCTGCCGCCGGGACAGACAGGTGACCGCCTCGCGCCCGGCCCGCTGCAGCCGGATCCGCAGTTCCCCCGCCGGCTCCACCCGGCCGGTGAACGGCTGCACCACCTCGACCGGTCCGTCGCCGTCCTCGGTGACCATGCCGTGGTAGACGACCCGCAGCGGGCCGGCCGGCGCCGCGCCGGAGCGCTCCAGGTGGGCGGCGATCTCGCCGGACGCTGAAGTGATGAACCCGTCCAGCTCGTCCACGGTCAGCCGCCGCTCGGCGGTCAGCACCGTCTGCTCCGGCACCGCGCGCAGGGACACCTCGGACACGTCGTCCTCCTCGGCCGGTTCCGCGGTCAGCGCATCGACCAGTGCGCGGCGGCGCCGGACGTCGTCCTCGACGCCGGCCCACCAGCGGGCGACGACGGCGCGCCGCTGGGGCGGGTCGAGGTCGACGACGTCGCGCACCCGGGCCAGCGGCATGCCCGCGCGGCGCAGCGCGGCGATGAGCCGGGCCCGCTCGACCTGACCGGCCGCGTAGCCGCGGTAGCCGCTCCACGGGTCCACCGCGTCGGGCACGAGCAGCCCCTGCTCGGCGTAGAGCCGCAGGGCCGTCGCCGACAGCCGGGTGCGCCGCAGGAACTCGCCGGCCCGCAGCAGGTCTCCGCTCACGCCGACGAGCGTGCGGCACGCCCCAGGGGCACGGTCCAGCCGGGGCCCGTTTCCCGCCCGCGCTCGCCGGGCAGCGCCCGGGGACCCCCGACGACGGGAGGGCCCCGTGCCCGACGCACTCCCCCGGCCCGCGCCCCGGCGCCGGCTGCTGGTCTCCGGCCTGCTGCTCGGCGCCGGCACCGCGGGCGCGGTGGACGAGATCGTCTTCCACCAGCTGCTGCACTGGCACCACTTCTACGACCGGGCGAGCGGCGCGGCCGGCCTGGTCTCCGACGGGCTGCTGCACGCCGGCACGTTCTCCGCCGCGGTCGCGGGGCTGGCGCTGCTGGCCGACGCCCGCCGCCGCGGCCCGTTCGCCGCCCTCCTGTGGTGGGGGGCGGTGCTCACCGGGGCCGGCGCCTTTCAGGTGTGGGACGGCCTGGTGCACCACAAGCTGCTGCGGCTGCACCAGGTGCGCTACGGCGTCGACCTCACCGGCTACGACGTCGCGTGGGTGCTGCCCGGCGTGGCGCTGCTGGGCGCCGGGATCCTGCTGCTCCTGCGCTCGCGGGGGCGCCCGGTCCCGCGCCGGTGACCGCCGTCCTCGCGCTGCTGCTCGCCGCGGCCGCCGGCTACGTCGCCGCGACCTGGCGCTGCCGCCGTCCGTGGCCGCTGGCCCGCACCGGCGCGTGGCTCGCCGGGCTGGCCGCCGCGGCGGTGGCGGTCACGGGACCGGGGACCGGTCACGCCGACCTGCACGCCCACGTGGCCGCGCACCTGCTGGTGGGCATGGTCGCCCCGCTGCTGCTCGTGCTCGGCGCCCCGGTCACCCTCGCGCTGCGCGCCCTGCCGCCGCCGGCCGCGCGCCGGCTGTCCCGGCTGCTGCGCACCGCGCCCGCCCGGTGGCCGGCCGACCCGCTGGTCGCCGTCCCGCTCAACGCCGCCGGGCTGTGGGTGCTCTACGGCACCGGGCTGCACACTGCCGTCGCGCACCGGCCGGTCCTGGCCGCGCTCGTCTGGCTGCACGTGCTGGTCACCGGTTACCTGGCCACCGCGGCGGTGCTCGCCGTCGACCCGGCGCCGCACCGCCGGCCGGTGGCCGTGCGCGCGCTGGCGCTGGCCGGCGGGGCGGCCGCGCACGACGTCCTGGCCAAGGTCCTCTACGCCGCCCCGCCCGCGGGGACCGTCGGCGCCGAGGAGGGCGCGCGGCTGATGTACGACGGCGGCACGGTGGTCACCGTGTTGACTGCGGCGCTGCTGTGGCGGCGCTGGTACGTCAGCCGCGACGCCGTCCGGGCGGCCGCTCAGCCCGGGTAGGAGCGGGCGAAGCGGGCGAACCGGCGCAGCGCGATCCGGAAGCCCACGACGACAGCCGGGCGCGCCAGCGGCCAGCCGAGCCGGCCGAGCAGACCGAAGGGCGGATACCACCGTTCGGTCAGGACCAGGTCGGTGCCGCCCTCGGCCGGCGTGAGCTCGAAGATGCCCGGTCCCCGCACGATCCGGCCGGTGTGCTGCACGACCACGCGCCGCGGCGGGTCCCACTCGGTGACCACCATCGTGTCGAGCACCCCGAGGTGCCGGCCGCGCCGCCACGGCAGCGGGACGCCGGTGCGCGCGGCCAGCCGCACGCCGACGCCCTCCTCCGCGGCGGTGACCACCTCGACGTCGGTGGCCGGCATCCACCGGCCCTGACCGCGCCAGTCGGTGAGCGCCGCCCACACCCGCTCCACCGGCGCCTCCACGTGGACCGGCAGGACCAGCTCAGGCATCGCGGCGCACCGGGTCCCCGGCCGGTGCCCCGCCCGGCCCGTCGCCGTCCGGCACGGGCAGGTCGGGGTCGGTGTCGGCGTCCGCGGCCCGCGGCGGCGGGACCGCCCGCAGCGCCGCGATCGCCTCGTCGCGCTCGTCCAGCGTCAGGGCCAGCTGCTCGAGCAGCCAGTCGACCTCGCTCATCCGGTAGCCGCGCACGGCCACCGACACCCGCAGTCCCCGCACGTCCTCGCCGGTCACCGGCCGGTCGTCGGGCAGCTCGACCGGCGAGCGGTCCAGCTCGGCCGGCGGCTGGGTCTCGCCGCGGCCGAGCAGCAGCGAGCCGCCGAGGAACAGCAGCGCCCCGACGACGGCGACCGCGGCGATCCCGACGAGCAGGGACAGCACGGCGTCCTCAGCCCTCGACCGGCTCGACCGGCGGGGCCAGCGGCGCCCGCATGCCCCCGCCGCCCTCGCCGCCCTCGCGGGCGGTCTCGGCCGCGCGGATGTGGGCGAGCACCTCGTCGACGTCGTCGGTGACGGTGAGCAGGTCCAGGTCGCCGGGGCTGATGGTGCCCGCCTCGAGCAGCGTGCCGCGGATCCAGTCGACCAGGCCCGACCAGTACGTGCTTCCGAACAGCACGACCGGGAAGCGGGTGACCTTGCGGGTCTGCACCAGCGTCAGCGCCTCGAACAGCTCGTCGAGGGTGCCGAAGCCGCCGGGGAGGATGACGAAGGCCTGCGCGTACTTCACGAACATGGTCTTGCGCACGAAGAAGTAGCGGAAGCTGATGCCGAGGTCGACCCACTCGTTGAGCTCCTGCTCGAACGGCAGCTCGATGCCCAGGCCCACCGACAGCCCGCCGGCCTCCGACGCGCCGCGGTTGGCCGCCTCCATCCCGCCCGGTCCGCCGCCGGTGATGACGGCGTAGCCGGCCTCCGCCAGCGCGGCGCCGATCTCCACCCCCGCCCGGTAGTACGGGTGGTCGGGCTTGGTGCGGGCGCTGCCGAACACGCTGACCGCCCGCGGCAGCTCGGCGAGCAGGCCGAAGCCCTCGACGAACTCGCTCTGGATCCGCAGCACGCGCCACGGGTCCGTGTGCACCCAGTCGGTCGGCCCGCGGCGGTCGAGCAGCCGCTGGTCGGTCGTCGTCCCGACCGTCTGCGGGTCCGGCTCGCCGCCGCGCAGCGTGATCGGACCCCGGTGACGGGTCGGGCGCGGCTTCCGGGCCCCGTTGGGCTGCGGGATGATCGTCATGCGCTGCCTCCGGACAGGTAGGCGGTCAGGGCGTCCTCGGCCGGCCGCAGCCGGTCCATGAGCACGGACTCCTCGCGGGTGTGGGCGAGCTGGGGGTCCCCGGGTCCGTAGTTGACCGCCGGGATGCCGAGGGCGGCGAACCGGGCGACGTCGGTCCAGCCGAGCTTGGCCCGCGCCGGCCGGCCGACGGCGGCGACGAAGGCCGCGGCGGCGGGCTCGGTCAGCCCGGGCAGCGCGCCGCCGGCGTTGTCGACGACGGTCAGCGTGGCGCCGTCGGCCAGCGCGCCGGCGAACACCTCGCGGACGTGCGCCTCCGCGGCGTCCTCGTCCCGGTCCGGGGCGTAGCGGAAGTTGACCGTCACCCGGCACTCGTCCGGGACGACGTTGCCTGCGACCCCGCCCTCGACGCGGACGGCGTTGAGCCCCTCGCGGTAGGTGCAGCCGTCGATCTCGACCTGCCGCGCCTCGTAGGCGGCCAGCGTGCCGAGGATCCCGGCGGCGCCGTGGATGGCGTTCACCCCGAGCCAGCTGCGCGCCGAGTGCGCCCGGCGGCCGGTCACCTCCAGCACCGCCCGCAGCGTGCCCTGGCAGCCGGCCTCGACCTCGCCGTCGGTGGGCTCGAGGAGGACGGCGAGGTCGCCGTAGAGCCAGCCGCGCCGCTCGCGGGCCACCCGGCCGAGGCCGCTCTTCGCGGACTCGACCTCCTCGTTGTCGTAGAAGACGAACGTGACGTCGTGCGCGGGCTCTGCACCCGGGACGCCGAAGCGACCGGCCAGCCGCAGCATGACGGCGTCGCCGGACTTCATGTCGCTGGTGCCGCAGCCGTGCAGCCGCCCGTCCTCGACCCGGCTCGGCACGTTGTCCGCGATCGGCACCGTGTCCAGGTGGCCGGCCAGCACGATCCGGGTGTCGCGGCCGAGCGTGGTGCGGGCCAGCACCGTGTCGCCGACCCGCTCGACCTCCAGCCCGCCCAGCGCCCGCAGCGCGGCCTCGACGGCGTCGGCGAGCACCCGCTCGTCGCCGGAGACCGACGGGGTGTCGACCAGCGCCCGGGTGAGGGTGAGGACGTCGGCGGACAGGTCCAGGTCGAGCGCGCCGGTCACGGTGCCCGAGCCTACGGGCGGGCGGTGCGACGTCGCTGGGTAGCGTCGGGACCGTGACCGCTCCACGCTCCGCCGTCGCCGCCGGCCTCGCGACCATCACCGCCTCCGGCACCGTCCTGGACACCTGGTACCCCTCCCCCGCGCTCGGCGGCGGCGACGGGCCGGCCGGGACCCACCAGCTCGGCACCCTGGAGCTCGGGGGCGAGCTCGGGCACGAGTTCTCCGGGCTGGTGCGCACCGACGACGCCCGCGGCGTGGAGGTGGTCGGCGTCCGGACGGTCGTCCCCGACCTCGACGCGCCGCCGGCCGACGCCCACGACGTCTACCTGCGGCTGCACCTGCTCTCGCACCGCCTGGTCCGCCCGCACGGGGTCAACCTGGACGGCGTCTTCGGCCTGCTGGCCAACGTGGCCTGGACCAGCGCCGGCCCGGTGCTGGCCACCGAGCTGACCCCCGCCCGCCGCGCGACCCTGCGCGCGGCGCACGGGCACGTGACCGTGCTGTCGGTCGACAAGTTCCCGCGGATGGTCGACTACGTGGTCCCCGCCGGCGTGCGGGTCGCCGACGCCGACCGGGTGCGGCTGGGCGCGCACCTGGCCGAGGGGACGACGGTGATGCACGAGGGCTTCGTCAACTACAACGCCGGCACGCTCGGCCCGTCGATGGTCGAGGGCCGGATCAGCGCGGGCGTCGTCGTCGGCGCCGACAGCGACATCGGCGGCAGCGCGTCGATCATGGGGACGCTGTCCGGGGGCGGCAAGGAGGTCGTCTCGATCGGCACCGGTTGCCTGCTCGGCGCCAACTCCGGCATCGGCATCTCCCTCGGCGACGACTGCGTCGTCGAGGCCGGCTGCTACGTCACCGCGGGCTCGCGGATCACCCTGCCCGACGGGTCGGTGGTCAAGGGCCGCGAGCTGTCCGGCCGCGACGGGCTGCTGTTCCGCCGCAACAGCGTCTCCGGTGCGCTGGAGGCGCTGCCGCGGTCGGGCCAGTGGGGCGCCCTCAACGCCGCCCTGCACGCCAACGACTGACGCCGGTTCGCCTCAGGTGAGGCCGGCGGGCTGCTCGGCGGGGGCGGCGAGGTGCTCGAGCAGCGCGACGACGAACTCCTGCGGCCGCTCGACGTGCGGCGAGTGCCCGACCCCGGGCAGGACCACCTCGCGGTAGGCGCCGCCGGTCGCGGCGTAGCGGTCGAGCACGGCGCGGGTCTGGGTGACCGTCGGCTGCGGCGGGCAGACCTCCGCGCCCGGCCAGCCCGGCACCGCGCCGAGCTGCCCGAGGTACGCCAGGTCGAACACCGAGGTGTCGGAGACGATCGCGTCGGCGTCGCCGCGGATCCACAGCACCGGGGGCTTGTCGGCCAGCTCGGCGATCCCGGAGACGTCGAACACCGTGGGGGCCATGGTGTTGAGCACCCCGCGCGTCCCCGGCGCGGTCCCCGGCCAGGTGTCGCTCGGCACGGCGTCGCCCGGGTAGTGGTCCTCGCCGGTGCGGGTGGACAGCATCGCGGCGACGAAGACGTCCTCCAGCGCCGGGTCCAGCGGCAGCGAGCCCGGCGCCACGTAGAAGGCGCGCAGCACCGAGCGCGGTGAGGACGGCGTGGCGTCGGAGGTGTCGCCGGCGGCCAGCGCCGCCACGAACTCCGGGTTGGCCAGCCCCCCGCCGGAGCCCGCGCCGTCGTCGGCCACCCGCCGGCCGTCCGGTCCGGCCGTGCCGCCGAAGCCGTAGGGCGACACCGGCGCGACCAGGGTCACCGAGGCGATCCGGCCCGGCGCGTCGAGCAGGTGCTGCAGCACGACGGCCGCGCCCATGCTCCAGCCGACCAGGTGCACCCGGTCCAGGCCGAGGGTGTCCAGCAGCGCGCCGAGGTCGTCGGCCCAGTCGCCGACGCCGCGGCCCGCGTCGACCGGCAGCGGGTCGGTGTCGCCGTACCCCCGCAGGTCGACGGCGAGCACCCGGTGCCGCCCGGTCCCGTGCACGGCCAGCACCGTCTGCTGCCAGAACAGCGCGGAGCTGACGTTGCCGTGCACGAACAGCACCGCCTCGCCGGGGCCGCCCGGGTCGGTGCCGTCGGGGTGCAGCACGTTCTGGGTGAGCCGCGTGGTGGGCACGCGGGTGGCGGAGACGCCGGGCAGCAGGACGTCGGGCATGCGGGCTCCAGGGGGCGCGCGGGGCGGGAGGACGGCGTGAGGCGGCCGTCACCGTAGCGATCACGCCCGTCCCACGACACCCGTCCGCACCGCGACGTCCGGGCTCCTGCCGGGGAGCGCACCTACAGTCGGGGGCGATGACCAGCGCACGGACGGCTCCGCCCCGCCGGCCGGCGACGGCTCCCCGGCGCCCGGCGGCCAAGCGGCCCTCCGGCAGCCGGCCCGCCCCCAAGCGCGCCCCCGCCGTGCGTCAACCGGCCCGGCGTCCCGCCGGCCGCCCCCGCCGCGGCGGCCCGGCCGCCCTGCGCACGTGGTGGCCCGCCTACGTGATCGGGATCGTCGTGGTGTTCGCCCTGGCGTGGAAGGCCGACCGGTCCGAGCCGCCCGCGCCGGCGGCGACCGGGATCTGCACCGTCCCGTCGACGTCGGTGACGCTGTCCGCCGAGCAGTGGACCAACGCCCAGACGATCGCGGCCGTCGCCCGGCAGCGCGGGCTCCCCGAGCGGGCCGTGGTCATCGCGCTGGCCACGGCGATGCAGGAGTCGACGCTGCGCAACCTCGACCACGGCGACCGCGACTCCCTCGGCCTGTTCCAGCAGCGGCCCTCGCAGGGCTGGGGCACGCCGGCGCAGGTGCAGGACCCGGTCTACGCGGCCGGCCAGTTCTACGACCGGCTGGTGCGGGTCCCCGGCTGGGACACGATGCGGCTGACCGACGCCGCACAGCGGGTGCAGCGCTCCGGTTTTCCCGAGGCCTACCAGCGCTGGAGCGACTTCGCGCAGGCGCTGACCACGGCGCTGGGCTCCGACGAGCGCGAGCGCAACTGCGGGTGACTCAGCTCAGCCGGGCGCGGCTCTTGCCGTGGAGCTCGGGCCGGTCGAGGGCCGCGGGCATCCCGGCCGAGCCGGCCAGGCTGCGGTTGCGGTGCAGGTGCGCCTCGAGCGCGACCAACGCGACGAGGGCGACGACGGGGAACAGCAGGAACAGCACGAGGAACACGGCAGGGCCTCCGCGACGGGGCCGGGCGGGCTTGCCCGGCTGACGGGACCACCGTGTCGGTGCGCCCTTGCGGGGCTCTGGCGGAGGACTGACGCCTGCTTGCGGGCGGCTAGTGGCGGCCGGCGCCCTCGGCGGTGAGGCGCGCCACGGCGGCGTCGATGCGCTCGTCGCTGGCGGTCAGCGCCATGCGCACGTGCCGCACGCCGGCCGGGCCGTAGAAGGACCCGGGCGCGGGGACGATCCCGAGACCCGCCAGCCAGTCGACGGTCGCCCAGCAGTCCTCGTCGCGGGTGATCCAGAGGTACAGGCCCGCCTCGGAGTGGTCGATCCGCGCGCCGGTCGCGCGCACCGCCGCGGCCAGCCGCTCCCGGCGGGCGCGGTAGCGCTCGCGCTGCGCGTCCACGTGCGCGTCGTCGGCCAGCGCCGCGGCCATGGCGGCCTGCACGGGCCCGGGCACCAGCAGCCCGAGGTGGCGGCGCACCTCCCACACCTGCCGGACCAGCGCCGGGTCGCCCGACAGCAGCCCGGCGCGGTAGCCGGCCGCCGTGGACTGCTTGGACAGCGAGTGGACCGCCAGCAGGCCGGTGTGGTCCCCACCGGCGACGGCGGGGTGCAGCAGCGAGCGGGGCTGCACGTCCCAGCCGAGCGTCGCGTAGCACTCGTCGGCGACGACCGGTACGCCGTGCGCCCGGCCCCACGCCACCCAGGCGCGCAGCTCGTCGTCGGACAGGACGCGGCCGTGCGGGTTGCCCGGGGAGTTCAGCCACACCAGGACGACGCCTGCGGGGTCGTCGGGCGGGGTGTCGGTGCGGCGCACGGCGAGCCCGGACAGGACCGCGCCCACCTCGTAGGTCGGGTAGGCCACCTCGGGGATGACCACGGTGCCCTCGCGCAGGCCCAGCAGCGTGGGCAGCAGTGCCACGAGCTCCTTGGACCCCACGGTCGGGATCACCGACGGGTCCGCGGCGAACGGGTCGGCCACGGTCACGCCGAGCCGGCGCTGCAGCCAGCCGGCCGCCGCGGCCCGCAGCTCACGGATCCCCAGCGCCGTCGGGTAGCCCGGGGAGTTCCCGGCCGCGGCGAGCGCCGTGCGCAGGACCTCGGGGGTCTCGTCGACCGGCGTCCCGATGGAGAGGTCGACGAGGCCGCCCGGGTGCTGCGCGGCGCGCGCCCGGGCGGCCTCGAGGCTGTCCCAGGGGAAGTCGGGCAGCCGCCCGGCCGCCGTCCCCGGGACGGCGGTCGTCAGTGCTCCTCGCCCTGCGGCGGGAGAGCCGCCACCAGCGGGTGGTCCTTGCCGATCTTCCCGGTCTTGGCCGCGCCGCCGGGGCTGCCGAGGTCGGAGAAGAACTCCACGTTGGCGTTGTAGAAGTCCTTCCACCGGTCCGGGACGTCGTCCTCGTAGTAGATGGCCTCGACCGGGCACACCGGCTCGCACGCGCCGCAGTCGACGCACTCGTCGGGGTGGATGTAGAGCATCCGGTCGCCCTCGTAGATGCAGTCCACCGGACACTCGTCGATGCACGCCTTGTCGAGGACGTCGACGCAGGCCTGGGTGATCACGTAGGTCACGGTGGGTCCTCCCTGGGGGACGTGCGGGCAGCGGCCCCGGCTCCCGCCGGGCCCGCGCGTGTCGCCCGTCAGTATGGCCCCGGCTCCGGGGGCCGGGCGCGACGGGTGGACCCACCCGCCCCGGTGGAGGGACGCGGGAGCGCACCCCGCAGGATGCGGCCGTGGGACAGAGCCGCTCGCCGCTGGGCGTGGCCGACCTGGAGCGGGTCGCCGCGCGCGGCTGGCGCGGCACCGAGGAGGAGCCGCTGGGCGACTGGCTGCTGCGCGCCGGGGGCGGGTTCACCGGCCGGGCCAACACCGCGCTGGTCGTCGGCGACCCCGGCCGGCCGGTGCCGGAGGCGGTCGGCGCGGTGACCGCGTGGTACCGCGGGCGCGGGCTGCGGCCGGGCGCGGCGCTGCCCGGCGTGCAGGCCCGCCCCGCCGACGCCGCGTTCGCCGCCGCCGGGTGGGAGCGCGGCGAGGACGTCCTGGTGCTCACCGCGCCGCTGGTCCCCGGCCCGGAGGACGGCGTGCCGGTCGAGCTCTCCCCCACCCCCGACGACGGCTGGCTGGGCGCTTACCGGCACCTCGGGAACGCGCTGCCGCCCACCGCGCCCGCCGTGCTGACCGGCGCCCCCGTCGTCGTCTTCGCGGCCGTGCGGCCGGACCCGGGCGCGGCGCCGGCCGCGGTGGCCCGCGGCGTGGTCACCGGCGACTGGCTGGGCGTCAGCGCGGTCACCGTCGCCGAGGACGCCCGCCGCGCGGGCCTCGCGACGGCGGTGATGGCGGCGGTGACCCGATGGGGCGCCGACCACGGCGCGCGCTGGGTCTACCTGCAGGTGACCGCCTCCAACGCGCCGGCCCGGGCGCTGTACCGCCGGGCCGGCTACGTCGAGCACCACCGCTACCACTACCGGTGGGCGCCGGACTGACGCCCGGGTTCAGCCGGGCACCCGGCGCGCCGCGCGGCCCTCGGCAGCGGGCGGCGCGCCGATCCTCAGGCCGGCGGGCCGGCCGGACGGTGCGGCCTCGCCAGGACCCGGCCCACGGCGACGGCCGCGGCGGTCACCCCGAGACCCAGGAAGGCGAGGGTGACCGCGCCGAGCCCGCCGGTGCCGACGGCGACCAGGTCACCCTCGGGCCGGGGCATCGTCGCGCCGACCGCGACCACCAGCCAGGTGACCGCCGGGAGCAGCGCGACCACGCGCGAGCCGGTGAGCAGGTGCGCGCCGGTGACCAGCAGGTAGTTGCCCGCGACGGCGGCCAGGACCGACAGCGGCAGCAGGACGCCGGCCACCCGCAGCGGCAGCCAGAACACCTCGACCAGCGCCAGCCACCCGGCGACCAGCACCGCCGCGAGCCCGGCGAGGACCAGCCCGGGGAGCCGGCTCACGCGTCCAGGCCGGCGAACAGGTCGTCCTCCCAGCCGTGCGGCCCGTCCCCCGCGGGGCCGCGCTCGCCGCGCACCAGCCGGTAGTGCTCGATGCCGAGCACCTCCAGGCCGTAGTTGTTGGACAGCGCGAAGAACGGCCCGTCGACGGTGATCTGGGTGGCGTGGGCGCGCATGGCGGCGTCCTTGCGGCCGGCGTGGGCGCGGCCGTCGACGGCGGCGGTCACCAGCTCGTCGGGGACGGCGAAGGGGATGTCGTCGATCTCGCCGAGCTGCTCGAACGGCGAGGCCTCCCCCAGCGCGGCCATGGCCTCGGCGCCCTCGCGCAGCACCGACCGCGGCACGCAGGCCCAGTAGACCTTCGCGACGTCCCACGCCGCGCCCAGCTCCGGGCGCCAGGCGGGGTCGGCGGCGCGCTCGACGGCGGCCATCGCGACGCGGTGGGCCTGGATGTGGTCGGGGTGGCCGTAGCCGCCGTTCTCGTCGTAGGTGACCACGACCTGCGGCCGCACCTCCCGCACGACGGCGACCGCGTGGCCCACCGCCTCGTCGAGGGCGGCGTTCCAGAAGGCGCGCGGGTGGTCGTTGGCCGGCGTCCCCATCATCCCGGAGTCCCGGTAGCGGCCGGGGCCGCCGAGGAAGCGGCTGTCGGTGACGCCGAGGGCGGCCATCGCGGCGGCCAGCTCGCCGATCCGGTAGCCGCCGAGCTGGTCGGCCTGGTCGGGGGCCAGCTGAGCCAGCTCCGGGACGAGGACCTCGCCCTCCTCCCCCAGCGTGCAGGTGAGCAGCGTGACCTGCGCCCCCTCGGCGACGTAGCGGGCCATCGTGGCGCCGTTGTTGATCGTCTCGTCGTCGGGGTGGGCGTGGACCAGGAGGATGCGGCGGTCTGCGGTCACGGGCGCACAGTCTCCCACCGGGCTCGCCCGCGCACGGACCTGCGCCCCTGGTGCGGCCCGGCGCCGGGGGCGGACGGTGCCGACGTGGAGTACGGCGCCCACCTCCCCCTCGCCGACCTCGGCGGCGGGTTCTCCCTCCCCGCGCTGCGGGACCACGCCCGGGCGGCGGTGGACCTGGGGTACACGTGGCTGTGCGCCAACGACCACCTCGTCTTCGCCCGGCCCTGGCTGGACGGCCCGACCGCCCTGGCCGCGGTGGCCGACTGCTCCAGGGACGCGACCCTGGCGACCACGGTGGCCCTCCCCGTCGTCCGCGGCGCCGCCGCGACGGCCAAGACGCTGACGGCGATCGACGTCCTGTCCGGCGGGCGCCTGGTGGCCGGCGTGGGCCCCGGGTCGTCCCCGGCGGACCACGCGCTGGCGGGCCTCCCGTTCGAGGAGCGGTGGCGCCGCTTCGACGAGGGCCTGCGCACCCTCCGCGCCCTGCTGCGCGGCGATGCCGCCGGCGACGGCGGGGCGCGGCTGGAGCCGTCCTCCCCGCGGCTGCCCGTGTGGGTGGCCGCCTGGGGCAGTGCCGCCGGGCTGCGGCGCGTCGCCCGCCTGGGGGACGGCTGGGTCGCCTCGGCCTACAACACCTCCCCCGACCGGTTCCGCGAGGCCCTCGGCACCCTCGGGGAGCTCACGGCCGGCCGGCGGACGCCGCTGCCGAACGCACTCGCGACCACGTGGGTCCACGTCACCGAGGACGCCGGCGCGGGCGAGCGGGTGCTCACCGACGTCCTGGCCCCGCTGGTCGGGCGGTCCCCCGAGGCGCTGCGGCAGCTGCCGATCGGGCCGGCGGAGGTGTGCGCCCGGCGGCTGGCGGCGTTCGCCGCGGCGGGGGTGCAGCGGGTGCTGTTCTGGCCGCTGACCGACCCGGTGCACCAGCTCGGGCTGCTCCGGGAGCGGGTGCTGCCGCAGGTCGGCACCCCCTGACGACGACGGTGCGGTGACCACCCCGGCAGCGGCCGGGGCCCG
>NZ_JBJGZK010000009.1:0-176185 GCF_054050475.1 Geodermatophilus sp. SYSU D00525 | reverse complement strand
GGGGCGGCCGGACGCCGGGGCGTGCGCCCCGGCGGGCCGGCCGCACGACGTCGTCGGCGCGTCCCTCGGGCCCGGGGCGGGGCTCCCGGCGGCCCGGCGCCGGACGCCTAGGCTCGGTGCATGAGCGTGCGCCGGGTGATGGGGACCGAGGTCGAGTACGGCATCTCGGTCCCCGGGCAGCCCACCGCCAACCCGACCACCCTGTCCAGCCAGGTCGTCAACGCCTGGGCCGTCGCCGACGCCCCCACCCGCCGCCGGCCGCGTTGGGACTTCGAGGAGGAGTCGCCGCTGCGCGACGCCCGCGGCTTCGACCTGTCCCCGGCGCAGGCGCTGGACCACACCGACCTCGACGAGGACTCGGGGATGGCCAACGTCATCCTCACCAACGGCGCCCGGCTCTACGTCGACCACGCGCACCCGGAGTACTCGACGCCGGAGGTCACCAACCCGCGCGACGTCGTCCTGTGGGACAAGGCGGGGGAGCGGGTCATGGCCGAGGCGGCCCGCCGGGCCGCCCGCATCCCCGGCACCCAGCCGATCCAGCTGTACAAGAACAACACCGACGGCAAGGGCGCCAGCTACGGCGCGCACGAGAACTACCTGATGGACCGGCGGACGCCGTTCATCGACATCATCCGCGGGCTGATCCCGTTCTTCGTGACCCGGCAGGTGTTCGCCGGTGCCGGCCGGGTCGGCATCGGCGCCGAGGGCCGCACGCAGGGCTTCCAGATCTCCTCCCGGGCGGACTTCTTCGAGGTCGAGGTGGGCCTGGAGACGACGCTCAAGCGGCCGATCATCAACACCCGCGACGAGCCGCACGCCAACCCCGACGAGTACCGCCGGCTGCACGTGATCATCGGCGACGCGAACCTCGCCGAGCTGTCGACCTACCTCAAGGTCGGGACGACGTCGCTGGTGCTGGCCATGATCGAGGCGCGGGCGCTGCGCGAGGACCTCTCGCTGGAGGAGCCGGTCGCCACGCTGCAGGCGGTCAGCCACGACCCGTCGCTGGCCACCCAGGTGCGGCTGCGCGACGGGCGGCGGATGACCGCGGTCGACCTGCAGCGGGTCTACCTCGACCACGCCGAGCGGTTCGTCGACCGCAACGGGGCGCCCGACGAGCAGACCACCGACGTGCTGCGCCGCTGGGCCGAGGTCCTCGACGACCTCGCCACCGACCCGATGCGCCTGGCCGACCGGCTGGACTGGCCGGCCAAGCTGCGGCTGCTGGAGGGTTACCGCTCCCGCGACGGGCTGTCCTGGGGCGACTCGCGGCTGCAGCTGGTGGACCTGCAGTACTCCGACGTCCGCCCGGAGAAGGGGCTCTACCACCGGCTGGTCGCCCGCGGCTCGATGCAGCGGCTGCTCACCGACGACGAGGTGACCCGGGCGATGGTCACCCCGCCGGCCGACACCCGCGCCTTCTTCCGCGGCGAGTGCCTGCGGCGCTTCCCGGCCCAGGTGGCCGCGGCGTCGTGGGACTCGGTGGTCTTCGACCTCGGCCGGGAGAACCTGGTGCGCATCCCGACGATGGAGCCGCTGCGCGGCACCCGCGACCACGTGGGCCTGCTGTTCGAGTCGACGGCGAGCGCGCAGGAGCTGGTCGACACCATCACCGGCGCCTAGTGACCCCGCCGGTCGAGGTCGCGCGGGCGCTGGCCGAGGACCTGCTCGCGCCCACCGCCGCGGAGGTCGACGCCACCGGCGTCCTCCCGCGCGGCCACCTCGACGCGCTCGCCGCGGCCGGGCTGTACGGCCTGGTCGGACCCGCCGACGCCGGCGGCCTGGGCGCCGACGGCGCGACGCTGGCGGCCGTGGTCGAGGAGCTGGCGGCCGGCGACCTCGCGACCGCGTTCGTGTGGCTGCAGCACCACGGCGTCGTCGGCCGGCTGGCCGCCTCCCGGGCGCACCCGGAGCTGCTGGCCGACCTGTGCGCCGGGCGGCGGCGGGCCGGGATCGCCCTGCAGGCGGCGACGCGCCCGGACGCGGCGCCCGTGACCGTGCGGCGGGACGGCGGCGACCTCGTGCTCGACGGCGCCGTGCCGTGGGTGACCGGCTGGGGCCTGCTCGACGTCGTGCTGGTGGCCGCCCGCGACGGCGACGACGTCGCGTTCGTGCTGGCCGACGCCGCCTGCGGGCCGACGCTCGCGGCCGTGCCGCAGGCGCTGGTCGCGGTGCAGGCCAGCGCCACGGTGGAGCTGCACCTGCGGGGCCACCGCGTCCCCGCCGGCCGGCTGCTGGGCGCGACCCCGCTGGCCGAGGTCCGCGCGGGCGACGCGGCCGGGCTGCGGCTCAACGGCTCGCTGGCGCTGGGCCTGGCCCGGCGGTGCGCCCGGCTGGTCGGCCCCTCACCCCTCGACGACGACCTCGCCGCCGTGCGCGCCCGGCTCGACGCCGCTGGGCCGGACGGGCTCCCGGAGGCGCGCGCCGCCGCCGCGGCCCTCGCGCACCGCGCGGCCGGGGCCCTGGTGGTGGCGACCGGCAGCGGCGCCGCACGCGCCGGCTCGGTGGCCGAGCGGACCGCGCGCGAGGCGGTGTTCCTGCTCGTGTTCGGCTCCCGCCCCGCGATCCGCGCGTCGCTGCTGGCGCGGCTGGGCGCGGCCCGCTGAGGCCGCCGGGTGTCGGTACCTGCGGGTAGTTTCGGCGGCAGCACGCACTCGGCGCGCACCAGGGGAGGGCACATGGCCACCAGGGACACCGGCGGGCAGCAGCGGGCCACGCGCACGCGCGAGGAGACCGACGAGGTCGAGGCCTCGGTCGACACCGAGGTCGCCGAGCGGCACAAGGAGATGTCCGAGGACGTCGACGCCATCCTCGACGAGATCGACGACGTCCTCGAGGAGAATGCAGAGGAATTCGTTCGCTCGTATGTGCAAAAAGGGGGTCAGTGAAAGCCATCTCCGTATAGCGGGAATGGTGGGATGAAATGGTCGACTCGAAG
The DNA here is from genome assembly GCF_054050475.1 of Geodermatophilus sp. SYSU D00525. NCBI lineage: Bacteria > Bacillati > Actinomycetota > Actinomycetes > Geodermatophilales > Geodermatophilaceae > Geodermatophilus > Geodermatophilus sp. SYSU D00525. The sequence continues at coordinate 173,244 of NZ_JBJGZK010000009.1, read as the reverse complement.
TGGTGTCCGGACTGCGGTGTGGTCCGCCCGCTCGACCAGTTCACCCGTGACAAGCGACGAGCGGACGGTCTCGCGTTCTACTGCCGCGACCACGCGAGGGCGAGGTCTCAGGAGTCCAGACGGCGGCGGCTCGGTCCACCGAGCCGCCGCTTTCCGGTCGGTCGAGACGTGCCGGCCGGGGCCAAGTGGTGTCCGGACTGCGACACCGTCAAGCCGATCGACGAGTTCCCCACGACCACCGCCAACTCGAGCGGTGTGCACACGTACTGCAAGCCCTGTCACAACGTCCGCGGCAAGGCCTCCAAGGACAAGGTGGGTGGGTCGCGGAGCTACCACCTCATGGGGCGGTACGGGATCACCGCCGCCGAGGCCGACGCGATGCTGGCCGAGCAGGGCGGGCTCTGTGCCATCTGCGTCACGGCGCCGGCCGAGCACGTGGACCACGACCACGTAACCGGCAGGGTCCGGGCGCTGCTCTGTTTCGGCTGCAACGGCGGTCTCGGACAGTTCAAGGACGATCCCGTGGTCCTGCGCGCCGCCGCCCGCTACGTCCTCCACCACCGCGCCCTGCAGGGCGGTCCGCCCGCCACACCGCAGGCCGAGGAGTGAACGACCGGGCGCTCACCCGACGGCGGCGAGGGCGGCGCCCGGGCCGGTGACGAGGCAACCGGTCCCGGTGAGGGCGGTGATCACCGCGTTCACGGGGTCGTGCAGGTCGCCGGGGACCCGCCCGGCCCACGGCGCGCCGGGCAGGGCGGGGACGTCCCACGCCGCGCACAGCACCCGGGGGAGCACCACGGCCCCCTGCGCCTGACGGGCGAGCAGCAGCTCCCGGAGCTCAGGGTGCCGACGCACCTCCGGCCACGGCACCCGCAGGTGACCACCGCCGTCGACCGGCAGCACGCCGGCCGGTCCCTCCTCGCCCTCCTGGACGGCGACCGCCTGCACCTCGGTCAGGTCGACCCCGTGCCGGCCGAGCAGCGTGCGGCCGCTCAGCACGCCGTCGTCGACACGCACCGACCGCCTGTGTCGTTCTGCCGGACGGCAGCGAACAGCAGCACGGCCGGCAGCCCGAGCAGCACGACCAGCGGGACGGACACCCGGCCCGGCCAGCGCCCAGCTCCCCGCCGGCGCCACGACGAGCACGAGCAGCGCGCCCGCCCCGGCCAGCACGCGGCCGCGGCGCCGGTCCGCCACCCGCGGCACCACCCGCACCGGCGGGCTCACGCGAGCAGGACGCCGGCCGCCACGGCGGCGGCCGAGCCGAGGAGGGTCAGCGCGCCGATGGCCCGGTCCGCCCCGTCCCGGCGCACGCGCCCGGGCGTGGGGACCTCGGGCGGCGCGGGCAGGTCCCACGCGGCGCACACCGCCGGCGGCAGGAGCCCGCCCCGCCGGTGCCGGTCGACGAGCAGCCGGCGTGCCTCCGGCAGGCCGTCCAGCCGCGACCAGGGGACCACCAGGTGCCGCTCGCCGTCGCTCAGCCGGACCGCGACGATCCTGCCCAGCTCCGGATCGCTGCCGGCGGACACCGCCGTCACCCGCGCGAGGTCCACCCCCTGCTCGCCGAGCAGGGTCCGCCCGACGAGCACCGTCCCCTCCAGCCGCAGCCGGCCGGCCTCGTCCTGCCGCACCCGCGACCACAGGGACCAGGCGGCCAGGAGCCCGGCCAGGGCGGCCACGGCCGCGGGCCACCCGGCCCCGCCTCCGAGCGCCGCGCGGGTCCAGGCCGCGCAGAGCCCGCACAGCAGGGCCATCAGCAGCCCGGTCGCGGCCAGCGCGGTGCGGCGCCGTCCGGCCGGCACGCGGGGCACGTGCGGTGCCCCCGCCAGGTCCCGCGGGTGCACTCCGTCGGTCACGCCTGCTCCCCTCCGGTCGATCGAGCCGGCGCACGGTAGACCCCGCGGTCCCGGCGGACCAGGCCCGCCCGCGTCCCGGGTGGCCCGGCAGTCGCGCCGGTAGGGTCGGCCACGAGCCGCCGCGGCACGTCCGCGGCACGTCGAGGAGCACCCCGGGAGGGGCGCGGAGAGGGTGGACGGGTTGACCCAGTCGCACACCGGCCGGAGCGGCTTCCCGCCCGCCTACCTGGACCGGGTGGGCTCCTCGTTCACCGACTTCCTCGCCCAGGCCGCGCCCGACCTGCTGCCCGGGCGGCGCCCCGTGCCGTCGGTGCACGCCGGCGACCTCACCCCGCACGGCACCACGATCGTCTCCGTCACCTACGACGGCGGCGTCCTCATGGGCGGCGACCGGCGGGCCACCATGGGCAACCTGATCTCCAGCCGCGACATCGAGAAGGTGTACCCGGCCGACACCTGGTCGGTGATCGGCATCGCCGGGGCCGCGGGCATCGCGATCGAGATGGTCCGGCTCTACCAGGTCGAGCTCGAGCACTACGAGAAGATCGAGGGGCTGACCCTCAGCCTGGACGGCAAGGCCAACCGGCTGGCCCAGATGATCCGCGGCAACCTCGGCGCCGCGCTGCAGGGCCTGGCCGTCGTCCCGCTGTTCGCCGGCTTCGACCTCGACGCCGCCCCGGACGCCAGCCCGGGCCGGATCTTCAGCTACGACGTCACCGGCGGGAACTACGAGGAGCGCGGCTACGCCGCCGTCGGCTCCGGCTCGCTGTTCGCCCGCAACTCGCTGAAGAAGACCTGGCGGCCGGGGCTGTCCGGCGACGACGCCACCCGCAGCCTGGTCGAGGCCCTCTACGACGCCGCCGACGACGACTCGGCCACCGGCGGCCCCGACCCGGTGCGCCGGCTGTACCCGATCGTCTACCGCGTCGACGCCGAGGGCGCCGTCCGCCTGACCGACGACGAGGTCTCCGCCGTCGCGAAGACCATCGTCGACGAGCGGGCCGCCGCCGAGGGGCAGGGCTGATCGCCGTGACCATGCCGTACTACGCCTCGCCCGAGCAGCTCATGCGCGACCGCTCGGAGTACGCCCGCAAGGGCATCTCCCGCGGCCGCAGCGTCGCCGTCCTCACCTACGCCGACGGCGTGCTGTTCATCGCCGAGAACCCCAGCTCCACGCTGCACAAGGTCGGCGAGATCTACGACCGGATCGGCTTCGCCGCCGTCGGCCGGTACAGCGAGTTCGAGAGCCTGCGGGTGGCCGGGGTGCGCCTGGCCGACGTCCGCGGTTACTCCTACAACCGCCGCGACGTCACCGGCCGGGTCATCGCCAACGCCTACGCGCAGACCCTCGGCGCGATCTTCACCGAGCAGATGAAGCCCTACGAGGTGGAGCTGTGCGTCGCCGAGGTCGGGGAGGCCGCCGAGCAGGACCAGCTGTACCGGCTGACCTTCGACGGGTCGGTCGTCGACGAGCCGGACTTCGTGGTCATGGGCGGGCAGGCCGAGGCGGTCACCGCCCGCCTGCGGGAGGACTTCCGCCCCGGCATGGCGCTGCGCGACGCGCTGATGACCGGCGTCCGGGCGCTGTCGGCGTCCAGCCCGGCGATGTCGGGCAACGCCAACGGCAGCGGCGACGGCCTGCTGCCGGCCGGCCAGCTCGAGGTCGCCGTCCTGGACCGCCGCCGGCCCAAGCGGGCCTTCCGCCGGGTCGTGGGCGCGGCGCTGGGCACCCTGCTCGGCGACCGCAGCGCCGGCGCGGCCGCGCCCGAGGGCACCACCCACGCACACGTGCCCAGCGCGCCGCAGCCGGGCACCCCGGCCGGTCTCGGCGACCCCGCCGCGCCGGACACCGCCGGCGGCACCGGCGGGTCGGGCGAGGGCAGCGGCCCGCAGCCGGGCCCGGCCGACGGCGCCGGCGGGGGCACCGACGGGGGCAGCTGACCGGCGTCGCGGAAGGGACGAGCGGGGAACCGGCCGGAGTCGCATCCGGCGCCTAGGCTCGGTCCGTGGACCGACGGATCTTCGGGATCGAGACCGAGTACGGCGTCACGTGCACCTTCCGCGGGCAGCGGCGGCTGTCCCCGGACGAGGTGGCCCGCTACCTGTTCCGGCGCGTCGTGTCGTGGGGGCGCAGCTCCAACGTGTTCCTGCGCAACGGCTCGCGGCTGTACCTCGACGTCGGCAGCCACCCCGAGTACGCCACCGCCGAGTGCGACGACCTCACCGAGCTCGTCGTCCACGACAAGGCCGGCGAGCGGATCCTCGAGGGCCTGCTGGTCGACGCGGAGCAGCGGCTGGCCGAGGAGGGCGTCACCGGCGACATCTACCTGTTCAAGAACAACACCGACTCGGCCGGCAACAGCTACGGCTGCCACGAGAACTACTGCGTCGGCCGGCACGGGGAGTTCTCCCGGCTGGCCGACGTGCTCATCCCGTTCCTGGTCAGCCGGCAGCTGATCGTCGGCGCGGGCAAGGTGCTGCAGACCCCGCGCGGGGCGATCTACTGCGTCAGCCAGCGCGCCGAGCACATCTGGGAGGGCGTGTCCTCGGCGACCACCCGGTCGCGGCCGATCATCAACACCCGCGACGAGCCGCACGCCGACGCCGAGCGCTACCGGCGGCTGCACGTCATCGTCGGCGACTCGAACATGAACGAGACGACGACGCTGCTCAAGGTCACCATCACCGACCTGGTGCTGCGGATGATCGAGGCCGGGGTGCCGATCCGGGACATGGCGCTGGAGAACCCGATCCGGGCGATCCGGGAGATCAGCCACGACGTCACCGGCCGCCGCAAGGTGCGCCTGGCCAACGGCCGGGAGATGAGCGCGCTGGAGATCCAGGGGGAGTACCACTCCCGCGCCGCGGAGTTCGTCGACCGGGAGGGCTTCGGCCCGGTGCACCGGCAGATGCTCGAGCTGTGGGGGCGGGTGCTCAAGGCCGTCGACACCGAGGACCTCTCGCTCATCGACCGGGAGATCGACTGGGCCACCAAGCTGTCGCTGATCGAGCGGTACCGGGCGAAGAAGGGCCTGTCGCTGTCGTCCCCGCGGGTGGCGCAGATGGACCTGGCCTACCACGACATCTCCCGCCGGCGCGGGCTGTACTACCTGCTCGAGCGCAACGGCCAGGTGGAGCGGGTGGCGCACGAGCCGCGGGTGTTCGAGGCCAAGAACGTGCCGCCGCAGACCACCCGGGCCAAGCTGCGCGGGGAGTTCATCCGCAAGGCCCAGGAGAAGCGGCGGGACTTCACCGTCGACTGGGTGCACCTCAAGCTCAACGACCAGGCCCAGCGCACCGTGCTGTGCAAGGACCCGTTCAAGAGCGTCGACGAGCGCGTGGAGAAGCTCATCGCCTCCATGTAGTCCGGCATGTAAGTCCGGGCACCTCCGCGGACCTGCACCGTGCACGTCCGCGGAGGTGCCCCGGTCAGTCGGGCAGGGGCACCCGGACGGCGGCGTAGCGGCCCGCGGCCGCGGCGGCGAGGAAGTAGGCGCGCTCCTCGGGCCAGCCGCGGCCCATCGTCGACAGCGTCACCGGTGACAGCTGCAGCGCCTCGTCCAGCCCCTCGACGTCGACCCACACCACCCGGTTGCGCTCGGGCTGGCCGGCCAGGTCCTCCTCGACCTGCCGGCCGAGCTCCGAGCCCAGCCCGCGCGGGGCCACCAGCGTCACCCCGGCCATGGCCACCCGCCCGAACGCGGTCAGCGAGTGGTGGGAGACGCCGCGGTGGCGGGGGCGCGGGTCGGCGTCGGAGATCCGCAGCGCGCCGATCGGCTCCCCGCCGAGCACGCTGACGGCGTTGCACGCCTCCCCGGCCGCGACCCCGGAGAAGCCCCACGGGGTGCCGGTGCCCAGGTTGCCCGGGCCCTGGGTGACGACGGCGACGTCGGCGCCGAGCACGTGCCGTGCGGCCAGCAGCCCGGTGTGCAGGGTGACCGCCTCCAGGTCGCCGCCGAAGGCCTGCCCGACGGTGACCACCCCGGCCAGCGACGGCGCCAGGGTGTGCAGTGTGCGGGAGAAGCCGGCCACCAGGGCGCCGCCGTCGGTCATGACGTAGGCGACCTTGAGGTCGGGGTCGGTGGCGAACACGCCGATGAGCACGGCCGGCAGCGCCGAGTGCAGGTCGGCGACGACGACCGGCATCCCGCCGAGGTCCTCGGCCGCGGCGATGGTGTCGTGGTGCGCGGTGTCCTGCTCGTCCACGCCCTGCACGCTCACCTGCAGCGGCGTGTAGCGCGCCTTGACCAGGTGGCCGGGGCCGGTGGGGTCCGGCGGCAGCCGGTCGGGGACGGCGACGACGAGCGCGTACCCGCCGGTGCCCAGCCGCTGCGCCCACGCGGTCGTGTTGAGCAGCACCTCGTCGCCGACCTCGGGCACGCCCACCAGCGACGGGTGCGCCAGCGAGCGCACCGCGCCGTCGCCGGGCACCTCCACGGTGAGCTCCAGCGCGTCGCGCCAGCTCCTCCCGGTCGCGGTCACCGTGCCGCGTCGCCAGCGGATCCGTTGCGCAGTCGTCCGTTCCCCCACGGGGCCGAGGCTAGCCAGGGAGCGGCTCGCGCGCGGCCGGGACGGTGGGGGAGCGCGCGTCTGACTAGCCTGGGGCGCGTGTCGGCGAAGCGGGCGGAGCGGCTGGTCAACCTGGTCATCGCGCTGCTCGGCACCCGCCAGTACGTGACGGCGGCGCGGATCCGGTCGACCGTCCCCGGCTACGAGCCCGACGACGGCACCGCCCGCGCCGACGAGGCGTTCAAGCGGATGTTCGAGCGGGACAAGGCCGACCTGCGCGAGATGGGGATCCCGCTGGAGACCGGCCGCACCAGCGTCTTCGACACCGAGGACGGCTACCGCATCGCCCGCGCCGACTACGAGCTGCCCGAGATCACCCTCACCGGCGAGGAGGCCGCCGCCGTCGGCCTGGCGCTGCGGCTGTGGGAGTCCGCGCAGCTGGCCGGGGCCGCGCACAGCGCGCTGGTGAAGCTGCGCGCCGCCGGCGTCGACGTGGACCCGACCCGGCTGCCGATCCAGCCGCGGCTGGACTCCGACGAGCCGGCGTTCGAGCCCTGCTACGCCGCGGCCCGCGACCGCCGGGTGCTGCAGTTCGACTACCGCCGTCCCGACGAGGACGCCCCGGCCCGCCGGCACGTGCAGCCCTGGGGCGTGGTCGCCTGGCACGGCCGCTGGTACCTGGTGGGGCTGGACCTGGACCGGCAGGCCCCGCGGGTGTTCCGGCTGTCCCGCGTCGTCGGCACCCCGCGGGCGACCGGGCCGGAGAACGCCTTCGAGCCCCCGCCGGACCTGGACCTCGCCGGGATCGTCGCCGGCCAGTTCGGCGGCCGGGGCGAGGAGCAGCTGGTGGTCGTGCGCGCCCGGCCGGGCACCGCCGTCGGGCTGCGCCGCTGGGCGACCCCGCTGGGCGCCGGGGCGGACGGGGAGGACCGGCTGCAGCTGCGCACCACCGAGCCGTGGCGGCTGGCCGACCAGCTGGCCGCCTACGGCCCCGACGTCGTCGTGGAGTCGCCGACGGCGGTCCGCGACGCGGTCGTCGAGCGGCTGACCCGCCTGGCCGCCATGGGGGAGCGATGACGAGCCCGGCCACCAACGAGCGGATGACGCGGCTGCTCTCGCTCGTCCCGTACCTCACCGCCCGGCCCGAGGGCGTGCCGCTGGCCGAGGTGGCCCGCGACTTCGGGGTGCCCGAGCGGCAGCTGCGCCGCGACCTCGAGCTGCTGTGGATGTGCGGCCTGCCCGGCTACGGCCCCGGCGACCTCATCGACCTGTCCTTCGAGGGCGACCGGGTGCGGGTCACCTTCACCGCCGGGATGGTCCGCCCGCTGCGGCTGACCACCGACGAGGCGGTCGCGCTGGTGGTGGCGCTGCGCACGCTGCTGGACCTGCCCGGGCTGGCCGAGCAGGAGGCGGTGAGCCGGGCGCTGGCCAAGGTGTCGGCCGCCGCCGGGCACGCCGCCGAGCGGGTCACCCCGGTGGCGCTCAGCGTCGACGCCCGCGAGCAGGCCCTCGCCGTCGTCCGGCAGGGCCTTGAGCGCGGCCGGGCGCTGCACCTGCACTACTACGTGCCCACCCGCGACGAGCGCACCGAGCGGACCGTCGACCCGATGCGGCTGCTGCTGGTCGACGGCCGCTGGTACCTGGAGGCCTGGTCGCGGGAGGTGGCCGGCGTCCGGCTGTTCCGGCTGGATCGCATCGACGACGTCGAGGTGCTCGACGAGCCGGCCGCCCCGCCGCCGCAGGCCGCGCCGCGGGACGTGGAGTCCGGCCTGTACCAGCCGGCGCCCGGCGCGCCGGTGGTGCGGCTGCGGCTGGCCCGCACCGCCCGCTGGGTGGCCGAGTACTACCCGGTGGAGGACGTCCGCGAGGTCGAGGACCCGCCGGGCGGGCTGGCGGTCGCGCTGCGCACCCACGACCTGGCCTGGGCGCGCCGGCTGGTCGCCTCCCTCGGGGGCGCGGCCACCGTCGACGAGCCGGCCGAGCTCGCCGCTGCCGTCGCCGCCGACGCGCGGGCCGCCCTCGCCCGGTACGGCGCCTGATCCCCGGCGCCTAGGCTCACCCCGTGCTGCTGCTCGTCGTGTGGATCGTCGCCGTCGTCGTGTCGCTGGTCGTCCTCGGCGCCATCGCCCACGGCCTGCTGGGGGCGTTCCGGCGGCTGGGCCGGGAGCTGGCGGCCGCCGAGCAGGAGGCCCGGCCCGTCCTGGAGCAGGCCCAGGCCACCGCCGCCCGCGCGGCCGCGCTCGCGGACGAACGCCGGTCGAACGACCGCTGAACCGCCGTCGACCCCGCCCTTTGGGGGGACCGGGTGCCCACACCCCCGGCGTAGCATCGGCCCCGCCCCCGCGACCTGGAGGACGCATGAACCTCGGCCCGCTCGAGATCGGCCTGATCATCCTGGCCGTCCTGTTGCTGTTCGGCTACAAGAAGCTCCCCGACGCCTCGCGCTCGCTGGGCCGCTCGCTGCGCATCTTCAAGGGCGAGATGAAGGGCATGAAGGACGACGACCGCACCGCGGCCCCGTCCGCGCCGCTGCCGCCGGCCGCGCTCGACGCCGCCGACCGGGACCGGCGCGCCCAGCTCGAGGCCGAGGCGGCCGCCGCCGAGGCCCGCGCCGCGGAGCTGCGGGCGCGCGCCGCGCAGCCCGGCGCCGCCGACGCACGCTGACCGCCTCCCCGGGCAGCGACGTGAGCGGTCCCTCCCTGCGCCGCCGCCGTCGTCGGCGGGCGCCGCGGGACCCCGAGGCGACGATGACCCTCGTCGCGCACCTCACCGAGCTGCGCAACCGCGTCGCCAAGGCCCTGCTGGCGCTCGCGCTGGGCACCGTCGCCGGGTTCCTCTGGTACGACCACGGGCTGCTGACCTTCCTCAGCCAGCCCTACTGCTCGCTGCCCGCCGACCTGCGCTTCCAGGGCGACGAGAGCTGCTCGCTGGTGGTCCTCGACGTCTTCGGCGGTGTGCTGCTGCGGCTGAAGATCGGCCTGATCGCCGGGGCGGTGCTGTCCAGCCCGTTCTGGCTCTACCAGCTGTGGGCGTTCATCACCCCCGGGCTCAAGCGCAACGAGAAGCGCTACGCGATCACCTTCGTCGCCGTCTCGACGACGCTGTTCGCCCTCGGCGCGGTGCTGGCCTACGTCACCCTCTACAAGGGCCTGGAGCTGCTGCTGGAGCTCGCCGGTGACGAGGTGGCCTTCCAGCTCACCGCGCCGGACTACCTCGGCTTCGTCATCAGCCTGCTGGTCGCCTTCGGGCTGAGCTTCGAGCTGCCGCTGATCGCGGTGGCGCTGAACCTGGTCGGCGTCCTGTCGCACGCCGCGCTGGCCCGCAGCCGGCGGTGGATCTTCTTCCTGACCATCGTCTTCGCCGCGTTCATCACGCCCACCCAGGACCCGTTCACCATGCTCGCCATGGCGCTGCCGATGGTGGTGCTGTTCGAGCTGGCCATCCAGGTCGCCCGGTTCGTGGACAGGCGGCGGGCCCGGCGGGAGGCCGTGGAGCACTTCCACGACGTCCCCGATGACGAGGCCTCCCCGCTCGACGCCCGGCCCTCCGACCTCGACGCCGCCCCGACCCGGCGCGAGGACCTGCTGCCCGGCACCCCGGCGGACACCTACCGCGGCTGAGCCGCCGGGAGTCCCGCGGCGGCCAGCGCCTCGACCAGGACCGACCGCGGGGGTGCGGCCGGCGGGCCGTCGTCGCCGGGGGAGGGGTGCCCGGGCCGCCACCCCCGGGCGAGCAGCCCGGCCACCCGCGGCTGCACCGCGGCCAGCGCCGCCGGCGGGTCGACCAGCTGCGCGTGCCGCAGCACGGCCCGGCCCACCTCCGGGTCGGCGCCGGCGGCGGCGAACACCAGCCGGCCCGGCAGCGGCGCCCCGTCCCCGGCGGGCCCGGACGGCGGGCCGGCGCCCCACCCGGAGCCCCACCCCGCGCCGTCGCGGGCGGCCCGCCACGTCCGGGCGCGGGCGAGGTCGGCCCGGCAGCCGTCGTCGAACCACTCCCGCAGCTCGCCGAGCACCCAGGCGTCCACCCGCGCGCGCCAGGACCGGGCGTCCCCGGGCGCGGCGGCGACGGCCTCCGCCAGGCGCAGCGCGTGCGCCACCGCCAGCGCCGAGCCGCGGCCGAAGTGCGGGTTGCTGGTGCTGACGGCGTCGGCCAGCGGGTGCAGCCCCAGCGGCGCGTCGTCGGTGAGCACCCGGAAGGTGCTGCGCAGGCCGCCCATGACCAGCACCGGCGAGACCGGGACGGCGCGCGCCGGGTCGGTCCACAGCGCGGCCAGCGGCACCAGCCGGGTGACCGCCTCGAAGCCGGGCAGCTCCTGCGACCGGGCCAGCTGGGGGTCGTCGGGCAGCCGGGTCAGGCAGACGGTGAACGTGCCGGCGTCGTGCGGGAAGACGAGCACGGCGTACCCGTCGCCCTCGGCCACCGAGACCACGCCCCGCTCCACCGGCGCGAACCCGGCGCCGGGCAGCAGCCGGTAGCGGCGGGAGACGTACACCTCGTCGGCCGGGACGTCGACGGTGTCGCCGACCCAGGGGCGCGACAGCCGCCCGCGCCGGCCGGTGGCGTCGACGACGAGGCCGGCGGGCAGCACGCCGCCGCCGGCCAGCCGGACACCGGAGACCGCCCCGCCGGCCACGTCCACCCGCTCGACCCCGGCGCGCAGCCGGGTCACGCCCGGCTCGGCGTCGGCGGTGCGCCGCAGCACCCACTCCAGCGTGCTGCGCCGGCACCGCAGGGCGGTGAGCCCGTCGGCCAGCCGCACCGGCTCGGCGCCGTGGGCGACCAGCGCGTCGAGCACGTCGGGAAGGCCGGCGGCGAGCTCGGCGTGCAGCCGGGCGAGGAAGGCGTGCGGCTGGTGGAACTGCGCCACCCCGCGGCGGCGCCAGTCCGCGGCGGTGGCGACGTCGCCGGGTGGCTGCGCGCCGTCCCGGTCCACCAGCTGCACCCGGTGGCCCTGACGCGCGAGCGCGACCGCGGCGGTCAGGCCCGAGATCCCGGCTCCTGCGACGACGACCTGCACGACGACCTCCGCACGACTCGACGGGGCCGGTGGGGTCTCCCCGGGAAGGTGTTGCTGGGCAACAGACCGGCGGCGTCATCGACCCACCGGCGGCGCGACGGTGTCAAGATCAGGACGGCGCGGTACCGACCTCCGACCAGGCCGTTTCCACCGCAGGGAGGGGGTGTCGTCCCCGGGGCGCGCCGGGCCGTAGCGTGGGCCGGCCGCTCGCCGGAGGCAGGGGAGGGAGACCGGGTGGACGTCGCCGTCCTCGTCAGCGCCGCCGCCGGCCGGGGCCGCGCCCGCACCGTGTCCGCGGCCGCCCTCGACGCGCTGCGCCGCGGCGGGCTCACCCCCACGGTGCTCGCGGCCGGCACCCGCGCCGAGGCCGAGCGGGCCGCGGCCGGCGCGGTGGCGGCCGGCACCGGCGCCGTCGTCGCGATCGGCGGGGACGGCGCCGTGCACGCCGCGCTGCAGGCGGTCGCCGGCACCGGCACGCCGCTGGCCGTCGTCCCGGCCGGCACCGGCAACGACCTGGCGCTGGCCCTCGGCGTGCCCCCCGAACCGGTGGCCGCGGCCACCGCGGCCGCCGCCGACCTGCGCGCGGGCACCGTCCGGTCCCTCGACGCCGGCCGCACCGCCGGGCGCTGGTGGGCCACCGTGCTGTGCTGCGGCTTCGACTCGGCGGTCACCGACCGGGCCAACCGGCTGCGCTGGCCGCGGGGGCCCCGCCGCTACGACGTCGCGATCCTCGCCGAGCTCGCCCGGCTGCGGCCCCGCGAGATCACCCTCACCCTCGACGGGGAGGCGCGGACGCCGCCGGTCACGCTGGTCGCCGTCGGCAACACCGCCTGGTACGGCGGGGGCATGCGGGTCTGCCCGGCCGCCGACCCCGCCGACGGCCTGCTCGACGTCACGGTGGTCGGGCCGGTGTCCCGCCGGGAGCTGGTGCGCACCCGGCCGCGACTGACCGAGGGCACGCACGTCGACCACCCCGCCGTCACGGTGCACCGCGCCGCGCGGGTGGAGCTGGCCGGCACGGGGCTGACCACCTACGCCGACGGCGAGCCGGTGGCGGCACTGCCGGTGCGCGCCGAGGCGGTGCCCGGCGCGCTGCGGGTGGTGGGGTCGGCGCGCCCGGCCTGAGTCCGCCGAGGCCGGGGACGGGCTCCGGCGCGCCCAGGATCACCCTCCGTGGCCGGGGGCTCGGGAATGCCGGGGATATATGCCAGGGATCCTGACGCTGCGTGACGTCGCCGACCACCGCCTGCTGTGGGGACGAGGGGGCCAGGCGCCTGCCCGTACCGGGCAAACCCGCCCAGTACGACCGTTATCCCCAACTTTACGACCATCTAGCGGTGGTGCGGCGATCCGGGGGAGGGGCGATGACGCCGGGAGGTCCGGTCCGGGCTGAGGGTCGTCCGGGGAGCGCCTAACGTGGGGGCATGTCCAGCCCCGCCGAGCGGTACGCGGCTGCCCGGCGGCGCAGCGCGCACCCCACCCTCGCCGACTTCACCGCCGAGCTCGGCTTCTCCCTGGACCCGTTCCAGGTCGAGGCCTGCGAGGCGCTCGACGAGGGCGCCGGGGTGCTGGTGTGCGCGCCCACCGGGGCCGGCAAGACCGTCGTCGGCGAGTTCGCCGTGCACAAGGCGCTGGCCGAGGGGCGCAAGGCGTTCTACACGACGCCGATCAAGGCGCTGTCCAACCAGAAGTACAACGACCTGGTCGACCGCTACGGCGAGGCGAAGGTCGGGCTGCTCACCGGGGACAACGCGATCAACGGCGACGCGCCCGTGGTGGTGATGACCACCGAGGTGCTGCGCAACATGCTGTACGCGGAGTCCCCGGCCATCGCCGGTCTCGGCTACGTGGTGATGGACGAGGTGCACTACCTCGCCGACCGCTTCCGGGGTGCGGTGTGGGAGGAGGTGATCATCCACCTGCCGGCGTCGGTGACCCTGGTGTCGCTGTCGGCGACGGTGAGCAACGCCGAGGAGTTCGCCGACTGGCTGGTCACCGTCCGCGGGCACACCCGGGTCGTCGTCAGCGAGGTCCGGCCGATCCCGCTGTGGCAGCACATGCTGGTCGGCAACCGGGTGTTCGACCTGTTCAGCCTGCGGCCCGCCGCGCACGCCGCCGAGCAGGGCGAGACCCCGCGCGGGCAGTCGACGCGCGACCGGGGCGCCAGCGTCGTCGATCCCGAGCTGGTCCGGTACGTGCGCGAGCACGAGCGGCGGCTGGACACCTGGGGCGGCGGCAACGGGGGCTCGCGGCGGGACCGGGACTGGCACCGGCCGCGCTACCGCCCGCCGGCCCGCCCGGAGGTCGTGGAGCGGCTCGACCGCGCCGGGCTGCTGCCGGCGATCACGTTCGTGTTCAGCCGCAACGGCTGCGACCAGGCCGTGCACCAGTGCCTGATGGCCGGGCTGCGGCTCACCGACGAGGCCGAGCGCGCCGAGATCGCCCGGATCGTCGACGAGCGCACCGGCAGCCTGCCCGACGAGGACCTGCACGTCCTCGGCTTCTGGGAGTGGCGCGAGGGGCTGCTCGCCGGGCTGGCCGCCCACCACGCGGGCCTGGTGCCGGCGTTCAAGGAGACCGTCGAGGAGTGCTTCGTGCGCGGCCTGGTCAAGGCCGTGTTCGCCACCGAGACCCTGGCGCTGGGCATCAACATGCCCGCCCGCACCGTCGTGCTCGAGCGGCTGGTCAAGTGGAACGGCGAGGCGCACGTCGACGTCACGCCGGGGGAGTACACCCAGCTCACCGGGCGGGCCGGGCGGCGCGGCATCGACGTCGAGGGGCACGCCGTCGTCGTCTGGGCGCCGGGCATGGACCCCTCCGTCGTCGCCGGGCTGGCCAGCACCCGCACCTATCCGCTGCGGTCGTCGTTCCGGCCCAGCTACAACATGGCGGTCAACCTGGTCGGCTCCTACGGCCGGGCCCGCGCCCGCGAGCTGCTGGCCTCCTCCTTCGCCCAGTTCCAGGCCGACCGCTCGGTGGTGGGCCTGGCCCGGCAGGCGGCCCGCTCCGAGCGCGACGCGGAGCGGTTCGCCGCGGAGATGGCCAGCGAGGGCGGCGACGTGCTGGCCTACGCCCGGCTGCGGCGGGAGATCGCCGACCGGGAGAAGGAGCTGTCCCGCGACTCGCAGGCCAAGCGGCGCATGGAGGCCGCCGACACGCTGGCCGCGCTGCGCCCCGGCGACGTCATCCGGGTGCCCTCGGGCCGGCGGCAGGGCCTGGCCGTCGTCCTCGACCCCGGCGTCACCGACCTGTCCGACCCCCGCCCGCTGGTGCTCACCGAGGACAAGTGGGCCGGCCGGCTGGCCAGCGTGGACTTCCCGACGCCGGTGACCGCGCTGGCCCGGGTGCGGGTGCCGAAGAACTTCAACCACCGCAGCCCGCACGCCCGCCGCGACCTCGCCGCCACGCTGCGCACCGCGCGGCTGGAGAACGACCTCGGCGCCCGGCGGGTCAAGCAGCGCTCGGCCGCCGCCGACGACCCGGTGCTGCACGACCTGCGCCGCGCGCTGCGCGACCACCCGGTGCACGCGCTGCCCGACCGGGAGGAGCGGGTGCGGTTCGCCGAGCGGTACCTGCGCGCGGTCGCCGACGCCGAGGCCACCCACCGGAAGATGGCCGAGCGGACCGGCTCGCTGACCCGGCAGTTCGACCGCACCTGCGACGTCCTCGAGGAGCTGGGCTACCTGGTGCCCGAGGCGGTGCCGCTGGTGCCCGCCGACACCGAGGAGCCCACCCCCGTCGACGACGTCCCGCTGGTCACCGAGGAGGGCCGGCGGCTGGCACGGGTCTGGTCGGAGGCCGACCTGCTGGTCGCCGAGTGCCTGCGCGCCGGGGTGTGGCGCGGGCTCACCCCGGCCGAGCTGGCCGCGGCGGTGTCCACGCTGGTGTTCGAGGCCCGGCGGGAGGTGCCCGGCCAGCCGGCGGTGCCCGCGGGGAAGGTGGGCGGGGCGATCGCCGAGATGCGCCGGATCCGCGCGCGGCTGCAGGACGTCGAGCTCGACCGCGGCCTGCCCGCCAGCCGCGACCTGGACCTCGGCTTCGCCTGGGCGGCCTACCGCTGGGCCGACGGGCAGACCCTCGACCGGGTCCTGGCCGGCGCCGAGCAGGCGGGCACCGAGCTCTCCGGCGGCGACTTCGTCCGCTGGGCCCGGCAGCTGGTGGACCTGCTCGACCAGCTGGCGAAGGTGGCCGACGAGGCCGTGGCCGGCGTGGCGCGGGCCGCGGTGGGGCTGGTGCGTCGCGGGGTGGTCGCGGTGGCGGTCAGCGGCTGAGGGGCCCGCCACCCGGCCGGTTTCCCACGCCGCGGAGGGGCTGCCGAACGGACCTGGTGGTGCACAATCTCCCCCGCTCCGGGGACGGACGGTCATCGGAGCGCGGGAACACGATCCGGCCCCCGCGGGGCCGCACCGGACGGGAGCGACGATGACCAACCCACCGCAGGGTGGCCAGCCGGGGCAGTACGGGCAGCCGGGGCAGTACGGCCAGCAGCCGGGGCAGCCGGGCCCGTACGGGCAGCCGGGGCAGTACGGCCAGCCGGGTGGGCAGTACGGGCAGCCCGCCGCCCAGCCGGGGCAGTACGGGCAGCAGCCGGGCCAGTACGGCCAGCCCGCGGGCTACGGGCAGCCCGGCTACGGCCAGCCGGGCCAGCAGCCCGGCGGTTTCGGGCAGCCGGGGCAGTACGGGCAGCAGCCGGGGCAGTACGGCCAGCCCGGGGCCTACGGGCAGCCCGGCTACGGCCAGCCGGGCCAGCAGCCGAAGAAGTCGCGGACCGGGCTGGTCGTCGGGCTGGTCGCGCTCGCCGTCGTCGTGATCGCCGCGGCGATCGTCCTGCCCCTCGTGCTGCGCACCGAGGTGCTCGACCGCGCGCAGGCCGAGAGCGACATCGCCCAGCAGTTCGAGGAGACCTTCGGCGTCGCGATCGACGTCTCCTGCGACGACGAGATGACGGTGGAGGACGGCGCCACCTACGAGTGCACCGGCACCACCGACGACGGCGAGGACGTGACCCTGCAGGTCGCCATCACCGACGCCGCCGCCGCCGCCTACACCTGGGAGGTCGCCTCCTGACCGGGGGGCGCTGACCCGGGCCGGCCGGCGCCTCGGTCGAGCGCGTCGGCCGGCCAGCCCAGGGCGGCGCCCAGCCGCCCGAGCGAGGACCGTAGCCCGTGCGCGTCGGCCAGCGCGGCCAGCGCCGCGGCGTCGGCCGGCCGGGCGGGCAGCGCCCCCTCCACCGGCGGCAGGTCGACGTCGCGGGCCACGGCCACCACCACCGGCGCGGCGTCCAGGTACTCCCCGCCGGCGTGCAGCTTCCTGAGCACCGCGGCGGTCAGCGGCGCCCTCGGCACCGCGGTGCCGGCCGCGGCGGCGCGGATGCCGGCCAGGTCGCCGAACTCGGTGACCAGCGCCGCCGCCGTCTTCGCGCCGATGCCGGCCACGCCGGGCAGGCCGTCGCTGGGGTCCCCGCGCAGCACCGCGAAGTCGGCGTAGGCCCGCCCGGGGATGCCGTACTTCGCGGCCACCGCCGCCTCGTCGACCACCTCGATGTCGGCGATGCCGCGCGCGGTGTACAGCACCCGGACGCCGCGGGCGTCGTCGACGAGCTGGAACAGG
This sequence comes from Geodermatophilus sp. SYSU D00525, assembly GCF_054050475.1. Lineage (NCBI taxonomy): Bacteria > Bacillati > Actinomycetota > Actinomycetes > Geodermatophilales > Geodermatophilaceae > Geodermatophilus > Geodermatophilus sp. SYSU D00525. Next base: position 156,252 of record NZ_JBJGZK010000009.1, on the reverse strand, counting down.
TCCCGGTCGCCGGTGACGACGTCGACCGGCCCGCGCGCCCGGGTGGCCAGCGTGCCGATGACGTCGTCGGCCTCGTAGCCCGGCGCGCCGACCCGGGCGATGCCCGCCGCGGCCAGCACGTCCACCAGCACGGGCACCTGCGGCGACAGCTCGTCGGGCGTCTCCTCCCCGCCGTCGGGCGAGAGCCGGTGCGCCTTGTACGACGGCAGCGCCTCCACCCGGAACGCCGGGCGCCAGTCGTCGTCCCAGCAGGCGACCAGCCGGGTGGGGCGGTGGGCGGTGAGCAGCCGGGCGGTCATGTCCAGGAAGCCGCGGACGGCGTTGACCGGGCGGCCGTCGGGGGCGGTCACGCTGGTCGGGACGCCGTAGAAGGCCCGGAAGTAGAGGCTCGCGGCGTCGAGCAGCATCGTGGTCACGGGCGGACCGTAGCCGCCGCGGACGACGGGCCGGGGAAACCGGCGCGGGCCCGGCCGGGGCGCGGGGCTAGTGTCCGGGCGTGGCAAGCAGCGCGGGGGCCCTCGTCAGCATCGACCGCGTGCACGCCGCGCGCGCCGTCGCCGCGGAGCTCGGCGTCGACGTCCTGGTCCTCACCCCGGGCTCGGACCTGCGCTACCTGTCCGGCTACCACGCCCACGCGATGGAGCGGCTGACCGCGCTGGTGGTCCCGCGCCGCGGGGAGCCGCTGCTGGTCGTCCCGCGGCTGGAGGCGCCGATGGTCGACGCCGGCCCGGCCGGCGCGCTCGGCCTGGACCTGCACGCCTGGGACGAGACCGACGACCCGTTCGCCGTCCTCGCCCGGGAGGTGACCGCCCGGCTGGGCGCCGCCCCCACGCGGGTCGCGGTGGGGGCGCGCACCTGGGCCGAGCACGCCCTCGGCGTGCACCGGGCGCTGCCCGGCTCGGTGCTGGAGCTGGCCACCCCGGTCCTCGACCGGCTGCGGATGGTCAAGACCCCGGCCGAGGTGGAGGAGCTCGCCCGCGCCGGCGCGGCCATCGACCGGGTGCACGCCCGGATGGGGGAGTGGCTGCGGGTCGGGCGCACCGAGGCCGAGGTCGGCGCCGACATCTCGGCGGCGATCCTCGCCGAGGGGCACGTGGGCGTGGACTTCACCATCGTCGGCTCCGGCCCCAACGGCGCCAGCCCGCACCACGAGCTCTCCGACCGGGTGGTGCAGGCCGGGGACCTGGTCGTCGTCGACATCGGCGGGGAGACCGCCACCGGCTACCGGTCGGACTGCACCCGCACCTACGCCGTCGGCGGGGAGCCCGACGCCGAGGTGGCCGAGTGGTACGCGGTCCTCCAGGAGGCGCAGGAGGCCGCCGTCGCCGCCGTCCGGCCCGGGGTGACCGCCGAGCAGGTCGACGCCGTTGCCCGCGACCGGATCACCGCCGCCGGGTGGGGCGGGCACTTCATCCACCGCACCGGGCACGGCATCGGCCTGGACACCCACGAGGCGCCCTACATCGTCGCGGGCAACGACCTGCCGCTGGAGGCGGGGATGGCGTTCTCCGTGGAGCCGGGCATCTACCTGGCCGGGCGCTGCGGCGCCCGGATCGAGGACATCGTGGTCTGCACCGACGACGGCGTCCGCACGCTCAACGAGGGCACCCGTGAGCTCGTCGTCCTCCCCGGCTGAGCCGCCCTCCGACGTCGACCGGGCGTTGCTGGCCGCCCTGGTGCGGGACGGGCGGGCCAGCTACACCGAGCTCGCCGAGCGGGTGGGGCTGTCGGTGTCGGCGGTGCACCAGCGGGTGCGCCGGCTCGAGCAGCGCGGGCTGATCACCGGGTACCGGGCGCGGATCGACGCGCGGCAGGTGGGCCTCGGGCTGACCGCGTTCGTCTCGATCACCCCGCTGGACCAGGCCCAGGCCGACGACGCCCCGGCCAAGCTCACCCACCTCGACGCGATCGAGGCCTGCTACTCGGTCGCGGGCATCGAGAGCTACCTGCTCAAGGTGCGGGTGGCCTCGCCCGAGGCGCTGGAGGCGCTGCTGCGCGAGATCCGCACGACGGCGAACGTCAGCACCCGCACCACCGTCGTGCTGTCCACCTTCTACGAGGACCGTCCCCCCGTCTGAGCCCGGAGGACCGGCGTGCCCGACTCCCTGGCCCGCGGGGTGGGGGACCACCTGCCCGGCACGCTGCTCGCGCTGCTCGCGGCCGGGCTGTTCGGGCTGGGGTCGGTGCTGCAGCACGAGGCCGCGGTCCGCGCCACGGCCGGCGGGCGGCTGCGGATGCGGGCGCTGGTCCGCCAGCGCACCTGGCTGACCGGCCAGGCGGCCACCACCAGCGGCACCGCCGCGCAGGTGGCCGCGCTGGCGCTGGCGCCGGTGGCGATCGTGCAGCCGCTGCTGGCCGGCGCGCTGGTGGCGGCGCTGGCGGTGCGCGCCGCCCGCACCGGGCACCCGCCGTCCCGGACCGAGTGGGCCGGGGCCGCGCTCACCGTGGGCGGGCTCGTCGTCTTCGTGGTGGCCGCCCGCCCGGGCCGGGGGTCCGGGGCCCCGCCGCCGGCCGCAGCGGCGGTGGTCGCCGTCGTGCTGGTGGTGCTGGCGGTCGCGCTCACCGCCCGGCTGGGCGGCGGCAGCGGCGCGGCGCTGGCCTGCGGGGTCACCGGGGGCCTGGCCGCCGGGGTGGCGGCGGTGCTGGTCTCGGCCGGGCTCGCCGTGCTCTCGGCCGACGGGGTGGCCGGCGCGCTCGCCCGGCCCGAGCCGTGGGGCGCCGTGGTGGCCTCGGTGGCGTCCACGGTCGGCGCGCAGCAGGCCTACGGCCGCGGGTCGCTCTCCTGGTCACTGCCGGCGCTCGTGGTGTTCGACCCGCTGACCGCGGTGCCCTCGGCCCGGCTGCTGCTGGGCGAGCACCTCGAGCCCGGGCACGCGGCGGTGTGGGGCCCGGCCGCGCTGGTCGCCGTCGCCGGGGTCGTCCTGCTCACCCGGAGCAGCGGCCGGCCGCCGCGGCAGGCGGCGCCTGCCGTCGGCGGTTGACCATGGTCACCACTCGACCGTTATCCCTAACTTTCCCTCACCATCGCCGGGGTCTTCATCCCGGGGGAGGGGACAGCCACGACGGCGGTGCGACTGGACAACGCCTCGAACACGTGTTCGCATCGGCTCATGAGGTGGGACGCCCGGCGCCTCGACGCCGAGGACGAGTCGCTGCTGCCGGGCATGCCGAGCCTGCGCGGGCTGCTGCGCAGCGTGGAGGTGTCCGAGTTCCCGGGTGTGACGATGCACGAGGTGCTGTGCCGGTCGGCCCTCAACGCGGTGCCCGAGGGCTCGCGGGTGCCGTTCCGGTACACGATCAACCCGTACCGGGGCTGCCTCCACCAGTGCGTGTACTGCTTCGCCCGCGCGACGCACGAGTGGCTGGACCTGGACGCCGGCCGTGACTTCGACACCCAGATCGTCGTCAAGACCAACCTCGTCGAGGTGCTGCGCCGGGAGCTCGCCCGGCCGTCCTGGAAGCGCGAGCACGTGGCGCTGGGCACCAACACCGACCCCTACCAGCGCGCGGAGGGCCGGTACCGGCTGATGCCCGGCGTCATCCGCGCGCTGGCCGACTCCGGCACGCCGTTCTCCATCCTCACCAAGGGCACGCTGGCCCGCCGGGACCTGCCGCTGCTCGCCGACGCCGCTCGCGACGTGCCGGTGGGCTTCGGCGTCTCGGTGGCCATCTGGGACGACGACCTGCACGCGAGCCTGGAGCCCGGCGTGCCCTCGCCGCGCGCCCGGCTGGACCTGGTGCGCGCGGTCACCGACGCCGGGCTGCCGTGCGGGGTGTTCCTGGCCCCGGTGCTGCCGGGCCTCACCGACCGCCTCGCCGACCTCGACGCCGCCCTGGGCGCCATCGCCGCCGCCGGCGCCACCGGGGTGACCGTGGTGCCGCTGCACCTGCGGCCGGGTGCCCGCGAGTGGTTCTCCGCCTGGCTGGCGCGCGAGCACCCCGCCCTGGTGGGGCGCTACCGGCAGCTCTACCGCGGCGGCGCGTACGTGCCGGCCGAGTACCGGGCGTGGCTGGCCGAGCGGGTCACGCCGCTGCTGCGCCGGCACCGCCTCGACGGCCGCTCCGGAGGCGCGGCGCGGGGCGCCGAGGCGCCCTCCGGCGTCCCCGGGGACGACGAGGCCGCCTTCCCCGCCGGCAGCCTGCCGCCGGCCCGCGACGAGACCGCCCCGCGGGGCCGGGCGGCCCGGGCGCGCCGGTCGAGGGACGACGCCGTGCCCGGCCAGCTGGCGTTGCTCTGAACGGTTCAGGCAAGGCTTGCCTGACCATTGGGTGCCGCAACGAAATGGCGGTTGCGAAGGCCAGCCTTGCCTTCACGCGCGGCGTCGACCTGCGGTTTCTCAGGTCAGCCTCACCTCAGGAATGGTCGGAGATCGACACGCGGAATGCATTCCGGGGTCGAACCCGACGCCATTCTGCGGCACACTGGGGCCAGCCGATCCGTCCGAGTCCGGAGGACCAGAGATGACCGCCGTCGTGCCCCCCGTCGCCGAGTGCACCGTCACCGGCTGCTCCTACAACGACCACGACCACGGCTGCCACGCCTTCGCGATCACCGTGAGCAGCCACAACGGCAGTGCCGACTGCGGCACCTTCATCCCGCTCACCGTCCGGGGCGGCCTGCCCCGGGCCGAGGCGTTGGTGGGTGCGTGCCAGCGGACCGACTGCGTGCACAACGACGCCCTCGAGTGCCGCGCCGAGGGCATCCGGGTGGGCTTCGACCACGACACCGCCACCTGCATGACCTACTCGCCGGCCTGACGGGACCAGGTACCTCTCCACGACGACGGCCCGGGCGCACGCGCCCGGGCCGTCGCGCTGCGCTGGGGAGGGGTGCTCAGGCGGGCGGTGCGGGCGCCGCCTGGTTCGCGCGGGCGGCCCGCTCGGCCCGGACCGCACCCCGGGCGGCCACCGGCTCGGCGCCGGCCGCCAGGGCCAGCCGGCGGTAGGAGTCGTAGGACAGCGTCTCGTAGACGGCGGCCAGCGCCTCGGCCCGCTGCCGGCGCGCGCCGGTCGTGGTGGCGCGCAGGTGCAGCGCGGTGCGCACGGCGTGCTTGGCGAAGGTCACCTGCAGCGCCTGGCTGGACAGTCGGCCGCCGACATGGGAGGCGAAGCCGGGGCCGCGGCGCAGCGCGGGCAGCAGCCACGGGCTGTCGGCCAGCGCGGGGAAGCGGTTGCGCACCGACTCCCAGGCGTGCCACGCGGTCAGCGCCCCGGGCACCGACCACTCGCCGTCGTCGGTGCTGACCACCAGGCGCCGGGAGGTGGCGTGCACCTGGTCGCGGCGCAGGTCGCGGAACGTGCCCACCGGGGCCGGCCAGCGCAGCGCGATCGCGCACCACACGACCGTGCGCAGGTGCTCGGGCTGCTCGCTGCGCACCTCGGTGAGCGGCCGCAGGTCCAGCGTCCGGGGGTCGGGCTCCGGTGTGGGGGGCACGGGCAGGGGGACGCCGCCGTACCGGGCGACCTTGCTGTACAGCGTGACGGTGGCGGGCTTCCAGCCGCGGGCCGCCGCCACGTCGTCCATCCCGCCCTCGGCCAGTTCGTCGGGCCCGAGGCCGACCTCCAGGGCGGCGTCGATCAGCCGGCGCCACTGGACGGCGTAGCCCTCCGGGGGCGCCAGCCGGGCCCAGGCCTGGGCCGCGGGCGGTGACGGCATCTCCGGGAGCGGTCCCTGCCAGCCCTTGGCCATGTCCCCATCTTACCCGTTATCCCCAACAAGCGATACAACTCTTCAGAAAAGCGCCAAAGAGCGACAACGACGACGGGAGGGGTCTCCGGGCGCCGGTCGGTCGAACAGGTCGGGTGCGCCGAGGAGCCTGCTGCCGCCTCCGCCGGAGGAGTTCCCGGTCGGGGCAGGCCCGCCAGGGCGGCGCCGACGCCGGCCGTGGGCGCCGCGCCGCGGACGACCCGGGTGCCGCCGGGGGGAGCCGTCGAGGCGGGGCGGGCGCGGATCTCCACCACGCCGGGGAGGCCGCAGGGGCCCTCACGCGCCTCCGCCGGTCAGCAGCCGCGCCCGGACGTCGCCCTTGAGCACCTTGCCCACTCCGGAGCGCGGCAGGTCGGCCAGTCCGCCAGCGCCGGGTCGCCGCCGTCCCCGTCGCCGTCGAGGCAGACGAGGGTGGTCAGCCGCGGCAGGCGCGCGGATCGCGGCCACCAGCGGCGCGAAGGAGCGCTGGTAGAGCAGCGCGGTGCAGCCGAACAGGTCGAGCAGCTCGCGGTTCTCCCCGGCCTCGTTGCGCGGGTCGACCGGGCACCACACCGCACCGGCGCGGGCGATGCCGAACACGGCGGCGAACGCGGTCGGGTCGTTGGCCGACAGGACCGCGACGGGGTCGCCCGGCCGGACGCCGGAGCGGGCCAGCGTCCCCGCGACCCGCCGGCTGAGGCGCTGCACCTCGCCGTAGCTCATCGAGGCGTCCCCGCCGGTCAGGCACGGGGCGTCCGGGCCGAGGGAGGCGCCCTGGTCGAGGTAGGCGGTCAGGCTCACCGGTCCACCCGCCGGTCGCAGGGGTCTCGGACGTCGGTCACGCGGGCATCGTGCCCGAGCCGGGGGCGCAGTGCCCGCCCTGCGGCGGCGTCCGCCCGCCCCGACGATGTCCCGGTGCGCACGGTGGGTGTCGAGGAGGAGCTGCTGGTCGTCGACCCCGCGGGGACCCCGGTGCCGCGGGGTCCCGAGGCGCTGGCGGTGGCCGCCCGCCGCGGGGAGGGGGAGACCCCGGAGCAGCACGAGCGGGACCGGTCCGGGGACGACGGCGGCTCCCCGGGGCACCTGGTGCCCGAGCTCAAGCGGCAGCAGGTGGAGCTGGGCACCCGGGTGTGCACCGGGCTGGACCAGGTCGAGCGGGAGCTGCGGTACTGGCGCGGCCGCGCCGACGCCGCCGCCCGCGCCGTCGGGACCCGGGTGGCGGCGCTGGCCACCTCGCCGGTCGGCGTCGAGCCGGCGACGACCCCCGGCGAGCGCTACGAGGAGATGACCGACACCTTCGGCCTGATCGCCCGCGACCAGCTCACCTGCGGCTGCCACGTGCACGTGTCGGTCGACGGCGACGAGGAGGGGGTGGCCGTCCTCGACCGGATCCGGGTGTGGCTGCCGGTGCTCACCGCGCTGACCGCCAACTCGCCGTTCTGGCTGGGCGCCGACTCCGGCTACGCCAGCTTCCGGTCCCAGGCGTGGAACCGCTGGCCGTCGTCGGGCCCCACCGAGCTGTTCGGCGACCCGGCGACCTACCACCGGGTGATCGCCGACCTGGTCGCGACCCGCACGATCGTCGACGCCGGGATGGTCTACTTCGACGCCCGGCTGTCGCAGACCTGGCCCACGGTCGAGGTGCGCATCGCCGACGTCGCGCTGCGGGTCGAGGACGCGGTCACCCACGCCGGCCTGGTGCGGGCGCTGGTGGACACCGCCGCCCGCGAGTGGCGCACGGGCGTCCCCGCGCCGCCGGTGCGCAGCGAGCTGCTGCGGGTGGCCGCCTGGCGGGCCGGGCGCTCGGGCACCACCGGCGACCTGGTGCACCCGCGCACCGGGGTGCCGGCGCCGGCCGCCGAGGTGGTCGCGGCGCTGCTGGAGCACGTCGGCCCGGCGCTGGAGGCCGCCGGCGACCACGAGCGGGTGGCCGGCGGCGTGGCGGCGGTGCTGGAGCGCGGCACCGGCGCGGACCTGCAGCGGCGGGTGCACGCCGACACCGGCGACCTGACCGCCGTCGTCCGTGCGGCGGTGCAGCTCACGACCGGGAGGTGAGCTGCCAGGGACGGCGGATATCGTCCCGCCATGTACACCGCGAGCTGGCACGACGTCGTGCGGCGCGACCTGTTCGGACCGGCCCCCGACCGCCGGGACCGCCCCTACCGGTTCATCGTGCGGCTCGCGCTGGTGGTCTTCCGGCTGCTGCGGCTGCAGTTCGACGTCCGCGGCTCCGAGCACGTGCCCACGACCGGCGGCGCCGTGGTCTGCAGCAACCACGTCAGCTACCTGGACTTCACCTTCCTCGGCCTGGCCGCGCTGCCGCGGCACCGGCTGGTCCGCTTCATGGCCAAGGCCTCGGTGTTCGCGCACTGGTTCGCCGGACCGTTCATGCGCGCCATGCGGCACATCCCGGTCGACCGCAAGGCCGGCGCGGCCGCGTTCGACGCCGCCGTGCGGGCGCTCAAGGACGGCGAGGTCGTCGGCGTCTTCCCCGAGGCGACGATCAGCCAGAGCTTCACCGTCAAGGACCTCAAGGCCGGCGCCGCCCGGATGGCCATCGACGCCGGCGTGCCGATCGTCCCGGCCGCGGTGTGGGGCGGGCACCGGGTGGCCACCAAGAAGCACCCCGTCGACCTCACCCGCGGCCGCGCGGTGACCGTGCTGCTCGGCGAGCCGGTCGTCCCCCTCCCCGACGAACAGCCCGCGGCGCTGCTGGCCCGCACCCGGCTGGCGATGGAGGCGCTGCTCGACGAGGCCCAGCGCAGCTATCCGCAGCAGCCGTCGGGCCCCGAGGACCTGTGGTGGGTGCCGGCGCACCTGGGCGGCACCGCGCCCACCCTGGAGGAGGCCGCGGCCCGCGACCTGCAGGACGCCACCGGCCACCGCGTCCAGGCCCGGACCTCGCGCCGCGCGCGGCTGGCCCGCCGCCTCCGCCGCCGCCGCTGACCGCTACTCCACCACCGCCGGCGCCATCAGCCGGAACGCCTCCAGCTCGACGTCGTACCAGCGGCGCAGCCGGCCCAGCGGCTGCATGCCCAGGCGCCGGCACACGGCCAGCGAGGCCTCGTTGCCGGGCCGGACGACGGCGTACACCTCCGGCACCCCCGCACCGAAGGCGTGGTCGACCACCGCCCGCGCCGCCTCGGTGGCATAGCCCCGGCCCCAGCACTCCGGGTGCAGGTGCCAGCCCACCTCGACCTCCCCGACACCGTCAGGGAGCGGCTTGAGCAGCACCGTGCCGGCCACCACCGGCTCCGGTTCGCGCACCTCCACCGCCCAGCAGCCGTGCACCGGGTCCGCGCGCCGGATCTCCGCCCACCGGGCCACCAGTTCCACCGGGCCCACCGACGGGGGCCCGCCCAGCCAGCGGGTGACCTCCTCCCGCCGGTAGATGTCGGTGAGCCGGGCCAGGTCGTCGGGGCCGGTGGTCCACGGGCGCAGCCGCAGCCGGGCGGTGCGCAGCTCCCCGTCCGGCACCGTCATCGCGACTGCCTACCCGGCGCGCCCCGCGCTACCCGCGGACCCGGCGCCGCAGCGGCCCGGGCGCGCCGTCATGCTCGGGGACCGTGACGTCCCCGACCGACCTGCTGCTCACCGACGTGACCGTCGGCGACCGTCCCGGCCGCGCCGTGCACGTCGTCGACGGGCGGATCGCCTGGACCGGCGCGGCCGCCGACGCGCCGCGGGCCGGCCGGGTACTGGCCGGGGAGGGCGCGCTGCTCACCCCGGCGTTCGTGGACGCGCACGTGCACGCCACCGCGACCGGCCTGGCGCTCACCGGTCTCGACCTCCACTCGAGGTCGAGCCTCGCCGCGGCGGTGGCCGCGGTCGCCGAGGCCGTGCGCGATGCACCACCGGGCATCCTGCTCGGCACCGGCTGGGACGAGACCGGCTGGCCGGAGGGCCGCGGGCTCACCTGCGCCGACCTCGACGCCGTCGTCGGGGACCGGCCGGCCTACCTCGCCCGCGTCGACGTGCACTCCGCGACCGTCTCCACCGCGCTGCTCGACCGCGTGCCCGGCGTCCGCGACCTGCCCGGGTTCTCCCCGGACGGGCAGCTGCGGCTGGACGCCCACCACGCCGCCCGGCAGGCCGCCTACGGGGCGGTGACGGCACCGCAGCGGGCCGCCGCGCAGGCCGCCACCCTCACCGAGGCGGCGCGGCTGGGGATCGGCAGCCTGCACGAGATGGCCGGGCCCGAGGTGTCCGGCGCCGCGGACCTGCGCGCCCTGCTGGACCTGGCCCGGCAGCAGCCCGGGCCGCGGGTGACCGGCTACTGGGGGGAGCTGGCCGAGCGTGGCGGCCTGGACCTGGTGCGCGAGCTGGGCCTGGCCGGCGCCGGCGGGGACCTGTTCTGCGACGGCGCGTTCGGCTCGCACACCGCCGCGCTGCACGCCCCCTACGCCGACCGGCCGGGCACCGCCGGGGCGCTGCGGTTCGACACCGCCTCCCTGGTCGACCACGTGCGCGCCTGCACCGCCGCCGGGATCCAGGCCGGCTTCCACTGCATCGGCGACGCCGCCGTCGACCAGGTGCTGGACGCGGTCGCGACGGTGGTGGCCGAGCTCGGTGTGCCGGCCGTGCGGGCCTGCCGGCACCGGCTCGAGCACGTGGAGATGGCGAGCCCCGCGGCGGTCGAGCGGATGCGGTCGTGGGGGATGGTGGCCAGCGTCCAGCCCGCCTTCGACGCCGCCTGGGGCGGGACGGGCGGCATGTACGCCGAGCGGCTGGGCGCCGAGCGGGCCGCCGGTTGCAACCCGTTCGCCGACCTCGCCGACGCCGGCGTCGCCCTGGCGCTGGGCAGCGACGCCCCGGTGACGCCGATGGACCCCTGGGGCGGCGTGCACGCCGCCGTCGACCACCGCACCGCCGGCGCCGGGCTGCGCCCCTTCGACGCCTTCGACGCGGCCACCCATGGCGGCTGGCACGCCGTCCGGGCCGAGACCGCCGCCGGGCCGCTGGCGCCCGGCGCGCCGGCCGACCTCGCGCTGTGGGCCACCGACGCCGGCCTGTCGGCGGTGCTCGACCGCCGGGACCGGCCGGCCTGCCGGCAGCTGGTGGTCGCGGGCCGGCCGCTGCCGTCGCTGTAACCATCCGGTCCGGGGGGCGGCCCGGACGGGGGACCCCGCGCACGTCGGGTCCCGGAGGACGGGCCGCGGGATGGGATGCTCGGAGGTGGACCACGGCCGTGGTCCGCACGCCGTCCGCCGCGGACGGGTGCAGCCGGATGCCCGGGCGCTGCCCGCGGCAGGACGTCGCGGGGAGGTCGGGGGTGCCGCCAGCAGCCGTGACGGAGGAGCGCGACACCGGCGCGGGGACGCCCGCGCGCGCCGGCCGTCGCCGCGCCCGCCGCCTGCCGTGGCGCACCGCGCTCGCCGCCGCGGGTGGCCTGGCGATGCTGCTCGCCTTCCCCGGCTGGTCGCTGCCCCCGCTGGCGGTGCTCGGCCCCGCGGCCCTGGCGCTGGCCGTCCGCGGGCAGCGGGCCCGGTCGGGCGCGTGGCTGGGGCTGGTGTGCGGGCTGGCCTTCTTCGTGCCGCTGCTGTCGTGGACCGGCACCTTCGTCGGCGCGTTCCCCTGGCTGGCGCTGGCGGTCTCGCAGGCCCTGTTCCTCGCCCTGCTCGGCGCGGCCACCGCCGCGGTGTCCGGCCTGCGGCTGTGGCCGCTGTGGACCGCGGCGCTGTGGGTGGCCGACGAGGCGCTGCGCGGCCGGCTCCCGCTCGGCGGCTTCCCCTGGGGCCGGCTGGGGCTGAGCCAGACCGACGGCGCCTTCCTCTCCCTCGCCGCCTACGGCGGGGTGCCGCTGGTGTCCTTCGCCGTCGCGCTCACCGGCACGCTGCTGGCCGCCGCCCTGCTCGCCCTCGCCCGCGCCTGGCGGGCCGCCGGGGCGGGCGGTGCCGGCCGAGGCGCCCGCGGGCCGGCGCTGCGCACCGCGGCCGCCCTGGTCGCCGCCGTCCTCGCCGTCCCGCTGCTCGGCGCGCTGGCCTGGGCACCGCTGGCCGGCCCCTCGCTCACCGCGGGCGGGCCCGCCAAGACCGTCGCGGTGATCCAGGGCGACGTCCCGGAGGCCGGGCTGGAGTTCAACGCGCGCCGCCGGGCCGTGCTGGACAACCACGTGCAGCAGACGGTCCGGCTGGCCGCCGCCGTCGCGGCCGGCGACCAGGCGCAGCCGGACCTGGTCGTGTGGCCGGAGAACAGCTCCGACATCGACCCCTACCGCAACGACGACGCGGCCCGCCAGATCAGCCGTGCCGCCGAGGCGATCGGCGCGCCGATCCTGGTCGGCGCGGTCGTGGAGGGGCCGGGCCGGTACCTGAGCAACACCGGCATCGTCTGGGACCCCGAGACCGGGCCCGGCGACACCTACGTCAAGCGCCACCCCGTCCCGCTGGCCGAGTACGTGCCGGCGCGGGCGTTCTTCCGGTTCTTCAGCGACAAGGTCGACCTGGTCCGCCGCGACTTCACGCACGGCACCGAGGTCGGGGTCCTCGACGTCGGTGGCGCGCCGGTGGGCGACGTCATCTGCTTCGAGGTGGTCTACGACTCCCTCGTCGCCGACACGGTGGAGGCCGGCGCCGGGATGCTCGTCGTCCAGACCAACAACGCCACCTTCGGCTACACCGCCGAGAGCGAGCAGCAGCTGGCCGCCAGCCGGCTGCGCGCGGTCGAGTTCGGTCGCACCGTGGTCGTCGCGGCCACCAGCGGCATCTCCGCCGTCGTGGCGCCCGACGGGTCGCTGGCCCGCCGCTCGGAGCTGTTCACCCCCGCGGTGTTCGTCGAGGACGTCGCCCAGCGCGACTCCGCCACGGTCGCCGAGCGGCTGGGCGCGGCTCCGGAGTGGGTGCTGACCGCGCTGGGCGCCGGGGCGGTGCTCGCGGTCGCCGCCCCGGCGCTGCGCCGCCGGCAGCGGGGCACCCGGTGAGCGCGGTGCGGGTGCTGGTCGTCATCCCGACCTACGACGAGGCGGAGAACCTCGAGCCGATCGTGGAGCGGCTGCACGCCGCCGTCCCCGGCGCGCACGCGCTGGTCGTCGATGACGGCTCACCCGACGGCACCGGCGAGCTGGCCGAGAAGCTGGCCGCGCGGGACGACCGGGTGCACGTGCTGCGCCGCACCGAGAAGGCGGGCCTGGGCCCGGCCTACGTCGCCGGGTTCCGCTGGGGCCGGGAGCGCGGCTACGACGTCCTGGTGGAGATGGACGCCGACGGCTCGCACCACCCCGAGCAGCTGCCGCGGCTGCTGGCCGCCCTCGCCGACGCCGACCTGGCGCTGGGCTCCCGCTACGTGCCCGGCGGCAGCGTCGAGGACTGGCCGCGCCGGCGGCTGCTGCTGTCCCGGCTGGGCAACGTCTACACCCGCCACGCGCTGCGCCTGCCGCTGGCCGACGCCACCGGCGGGTTCCGCGCCGTCCGCGGGGAGCTGGTCGACCGGTTGCCCTTCGACCAGGTGGCCAGCCAGGGCTACTGCTTCCAGGTCGACTGGGCCTGGCGGGCCTGGCGGGCGGGCGCCCGGGTGGTGGAGGTGCCGATCACCTTCAGCGAACGGGAGTTCGGCAGGAGCAAGATGACGTCCTCGATCGTTGGAGAGGCGTTGGCACGGGTCACCCTCTGGGGCCTGCAGGACCGGCTGGCCGACCGCCTGCCGGGCCGGGTCCCACGGCCCGTGCCGGGACGGGTCCGCGAGCGCGGGCGGTCCAGCGAGGTCCGGTAGGCGGACCCGGGCCGCCCGCGAGATCGGGCCGGGGAGTGCCGTGGGACACCGGGTACGGGTGCTGGCGGGGCTGTGGGCCCTCGCCGAGGTCGTCGTCTTCGCGCTGGTCGCGGCGTGGATCGGCGTGGGCTGGACGCTGCTGGCCGCGCTGGCCACCACCGTCCTGGGCTGGGTCCTGCTGGCCCGGCAGGGCACCCGGGCGCTGGACGAGCTGCGCGCCCGCGCCCGGGAGCACCGCGCGCCGGGCACCGCGGCCACCGACGCCGGGCTGGTCGCCGTCGGCGGGGCGCTGATGGTGCTGCCGGGGTTCCTCGGCGACGTCGTCGGCCTGCTGTGCCTGCTGCCGCCCACCCGGCCGCTGGTGCGCGCCGCCGTGGGCCGGGGGCTGGCCGCGCGGCTGGGGCTGTCCGCGCCGGTGCGGGTGCGCAGCACCCGGGCGCCGGGGACGGTGTACGCCCGGCCCGACGGCGGGGTCCGGGTCATCGAGGGCGAGGTCGTCGAGGGCCAGGTCGTCGAGGGCCAGGTCGTCGACGCCGGGCCCCGCGGCGGCTGAGCGCTCAGTCGCGGGGGAGGGGCCGGAAGCGCAGGCCGGTGCGCTGGCCCACCTGCTCGACGCCGGTGGCCTCCAGCCGGCCGGGGGCGACGCCGTCGAACAGCCGCAGGCCGCCGCCGAGCAGCACCGGGATGACGTCGACGCGCAGCTCGTCGGCCAGGCCGGCGTCGAGCAGCTGGCGGTTGAGGTCGGCGCCGCCGACGACGGTGACCGCCCGCTCGCCGGCCAGCTCGCGGGCGGTGGCCACCGCCTCGTGCAGGTCGCCGCAGAAGGTGACCCACAGCCGGTCGTTGCGCCGCGGCGGGGTCACCGGCGGGCGTGAGGTCAGGACGACGATCGGCACCTGGTACTCGTAGTCGTCGGCGTAGGAGTCGGGATCGGGCGCGCCGTCGTAGGTGCGCCGGCCCATGAGCACCGCGCCGGTCTCGGCCTGGGAGGCCGCCAGGTACTCCTCGCCGGCCGGGGTGCCGAGGTCGGCGTAGAGCATGCCGAAGTCCCCGTCGGGATCGGCGACGTAGCCGTCCAGGGACACGGTCATGCCGGCGATGAGGTGTGCCACGGGGTCCTCCTCGGTCGGGTCCTGCGGGGCAGACCGGGGGAGGGGAGGGAACTCATCGGTCCCCGGACGCGGAACGGCCCCGGTGGGGGATCCCACCGGGGCCGTCGACGGTCCTGGAACGGCCCACCTCCAGGGGCCCGCCGCGAGCTCGCGAGCGGTGAGGAGGCGGGTCCTTCCTCAGCTGGCGCGGGTCCGCCGGCCGCGCAGCACCTCGAGGCGCTCGGCCAGGACCTCCTCGAGGTCCTCGACGGAGCGGCGCTCGAGCAGCATGTCCCAGTGCGTCCGCGGCGGCTTGACCTTCTTGGGTGCCGGCTCGGAGCCGCCGACCAGTTTGGCCGAGGAGCCGTCGAACTTGCACTCCCAGGTGTCGGGCACCTCGGCGTCGTCCGCGAAAGGGACGGTGAACTGGTGACCGGAGGGGCACCTGTACTCGACGTACTGCCGCTCGATCGGCGCGGTGTTCCGCTCGGTCTCGTAGCTCACGCTGCCCAGTCGGCTGCCCCGCAGGGAACGCTCGCCCATGGCACACCGTCCTCTCGTGCTGGTGGTGTCGGTCAGGACTCCTCGTCGCGGCAGGGGGTACCCACTGCGGGAGGGTGTCGAAAGGGACCAACGGCGGATTTCGCGGAGAGATTCCGCTGAGTCGGTTCCCCATCATCGCATGGGGTGGTATTGGGCCGCGCGCGGCCCCCTCGGCCGGGGGAGGCCGGCCGCTCAGGGCAGGGCGAGCTGCCCCGGGCCGGCCGCGGTCGGGCCGAGCTGGCCGAGCACGTGGTGCCGCCGGCACAGCACCTGGTAGTGCACCTCGGGGCCGGGGCCGGGCCCCTCCGCCTCGCCCGGCGCCGGGGTGGGGGCGGTGTCGGCGACGACGACGGTGGCGCCCTCGCGCACCATCTGCCCGTCGACGACCCGGGCGTTGAGCAGCCCGGGCAGCCCGCACCAGCACAGCACCTCGACCTGGATCCGCTGCACGTCGTCGGCGACCTCGAGCAGCCGCTGGGTGCCCGGGAACAGCCGGGCGCGGAAGTCGGTGGTCAGCCCGAAGGCGTACACGTCGACGTGCGAGGCGTCGACGAGCTCGGCGAGCTGGTCCACCTGCCCGGGGGTGAGGAACTGCGCCTCGTCGACGATCAGGTAGTCCACCCGCCGCCCGTCGGCCCAGTGGCTGCGCACCAGCAGCAGCAGGTCGGTGCCCGGGCCGACCTCGACGGCGTCGCGGCACAGCCCCACCCGGGAGCTGATCCGCGGCTGCGCCGACCGGTCGCCCTGGGTGAGCAGCAGCCCGGAGCGGCCCTGCCGGCTCTGGTTGTGGTCGACCTGCAGCGCCAGCGTGGACTTCCCGCAGTCCATCGGCCCGTGGAAGAACCGCAGGTGCGCCGGGGCCGGGGCACGCCGCCGGTCCCCGGCCGCCGGGACCGACACCAGCGGGGCGGACGGGTCGCTCACAGACGCTCCGGCGGGGTGTTGCCCGCCGCCTGCACGGCCCGGCGCATCGGCAGCCGCAGCAGCAGCAGGAACCCGGCGACGAAGAACACCACCAGGCTGATGATCGCGTACCGGTAGGAGCCGGTGAGCTGGTACGTCAGGCCGAACGCCAGCGGCCCCAGCCAGCTGGTCCCGCGGTCGCTGATCTCGTAGAAGCTGTAGTACTCCGCCTCCCGGCCGGCCGGGATGAGGTGGCTGAACAGCGACCGGGACAGCGCCTGGGTGCCGCCCTGCACCAGCCCGATGACCGCGGCCAGCGCGTAGAACTGCGCGACCGCGCCCTCCTGCAGCCAGTACGCCGCCACCAGCACCGCCGTCCAGGCGACCAGGCAGCCGAGCACGGTGCGCTTGGCGCCGTAGCGGGCCGCCACCCGGCCCAGGCCCAGCGCCCCGAACACGGCGACCACCTGGACCATGAGGATCGCGCCGGTGAGCACCGACTGGGACAGCCCCAGCTCCTCGCTGGCGTAGGTGGCCGACAGCGAGATGACCGTCTGCACGCCGTCGTTGAACAGCAGGTACGCGCCGAGGAACCACAGCGTGAGCGGGAACGCCCGCATGCCGCGCAGCGTCGCGGCCAGCTGCCGGAAGCCGCTGGTGGCGGTGCCGTGCCCGGCGACCGGCGGCCGGTCGCGCAGCAGCGAGACCGAGACCAGGGTGAACAGCCCCCACCACAGCCCCGCCGTCGCCAGGCAGATGCGCACCGCCTCCCCGGAGGTCAGCCCCAGGGACTCCGCGCCGAGGAACAGCCCCAGGTGCACCGCCAGCAGCAGCGCCCCGCCGACGTAGCCGAACGCCCACCCGCGGCTGGAGACCGCGTCGCGCGCGTCGGGACCGGCGAGGTCGGGCAGCCACGAGTAGTAGACGACCGTCGCCGCGCCGAAGGCCACGTTGGCGACGACGAACAGCGCCGCGCCCAGCAGGTAGCGGCCGTCGGCGACGAAGAACAGGCAGGTCGCGGCCAGCGCCCCGAGCAGCGCCAGCCCGCCGAGCAGGTGCCGCTTGCGCCCGGTGCGGTCGGCAACGGCGCCGGTGAGCGGCAGCACGACGACCTGCAGGACCACCGAGAACGACAGCACGTAGGAGAACCAGCTGCCGGGCGGGATGGACAGGCCGAGGAAGGGCAGCCGGCCGTCGGCGCCGACGGCGTCCTCGGCGACGGTGGTCAGGTATGGGCCCAGGAAGACCGTGGTGACGCTGGTGTTGAACACCGACATCGCCCAGTCGTAGGAGTACCAGCCGAAGCGCTCGCGGCGCAGGGCGCGGTCGACGGGCTGCGCCGCGTCGACGTGGGGGGCAGTCACGGGCGCAGGGTGTCAGCCCGGCCCCGCCGGTTCCAGCACCGGGGGGTCGTGGGGTGTCCGGTCACGGGATGTCCTCGGGGACGACGCCGTCGGGGAACGCCGCGGCCCCGTTGGTCGGGCGGGTGGGGTCCGGGTGCAGCGGCCGGCTGGCCGCGCGCAGCGGCACCAGCCCGCGGGTGATCGCCGCGGCGATCCGCATCCGGGCGCGGTTGGCGTCGCCCACCCGGCCCAGCCGCAGGTCCTCCAGGAACACCGGCGGGCCGACGTGCACTCGCAGCACCGGCCGCTGCACCAGCGAGCGGGCCAGGGTGCGCAGCTTCCCCCAGTCGTTGCCGTACTGCAGCACCTCCTGCGCGCCCCACTGGCTGACCGGGATCACCGGCACGCCGACGCCGAGCGCCAGCCGGGCCATCCCGGTGCGGCCGCGCTCGGGCCACCCGTCGGGCGCCAGCCCGACCCGCCCCTCGGGATAGGCGACGACGTGCCCGCCGTGCACCAGCGCCACCTCGGTGACCCGCACCGCGTGCCGGGCGACCTCGGTGCCGCGCTCGACCCGGATGCCGCCGGCGCGCTCGAGCAGCGGCCCCACCACCGGTGCGGAGATGATCCCGCCGGTGGCCATCATCCGCGGCACCACGCCCAGCCGGTGCAGCGCGACGGCGATCAGGAACGGGTCGAAGTCGCCGACGTGGTTGGCCGCCAGCAGCAGCGGCCCGCGGCGCAGCTGCTCGGGGATGCAGCCGGTGACCTCCACCCGGCCGAACAGGTCGACCAGCCAGGAGAACCGGCGCAGCAGGAACAGCCACACGTCCCACGGCGGCGCGGCGGCGATGGCCAGCTCGCGGGCGAACCACTCGGGGTCGCCGTCGTGCAGGACCGCCTCGAGGTGGTCGGGCAGCGGCGGCGGGGTCGGCCGCCACTCACCCAGTGCCGTGCGCAGCCGCCCGAGCCGTCCGGTCACCGGCCCGCCCACTGGCCGCGCGCCTCGAGGATCTCCTTCAGCATGGCCGGGCGGTCGGTCATGATCCCGTCCACGCCGAGGTCGAGCATCGCCGTCGCCTCCTCCGGGGTGTCCACGGTCCACACGTGGACCTGCAGGCCGCGGGCGTGCGCCGCGGCGATGAACCGCTCGTCGACCAGCGCCCGGCCGCCGAGCTGCAGCGGCACCTGGGCGCAGCCGGCCGGCACGCGCACCAGCCCGGCCGCGCGGGGGGAGTAGGAGGACAGCCGCAGCGCCGCCACCCCCCGCGGGCCCAGCGACGTGCACACCGCCGGCCCCAGCAACCGGCGGGCGGCGGCGACCCGGGCGTCGGAGAACGAGGCGAGGCAGACCCGGTCGAGGACGTCCGTCCGGCGCAGCACGCGCACCAGCGGGGCGAGCACGCCGGCGGCCTTGATGTCGAGGTTGAACCGGACGTCGGGCCAGGCGCCGAGCAGCTCCTCCAGCCGCAGGATCGGCTCGCGGCCACCGATGCGGGCGGCGGCGACCTCCGCCCACGGCAACTGCTCGATCCGGCCGGTGCGGTCGGTGACCCGGTCCAGCGCCGGGTCGTGGAAGACGACGACCACCCCGTCCGCGGTCACCCGGACGTCGGTCTCGATGTAGCGGTAGCCCATCTTCACGCAGGCCTCGAAGGCCGGCATGGAGTTCTCCAGGTGCTCGATCGCCCCGCCGCGGTGCGCCATCGCCAGCGGCGCCGGCGCGTCGAGGAAGGCGAACCGGGCGGGAGGCACGGGCGTCACGCTAACCGGCGGCTCCGACGCGCTCACCAGCCCCTTCTCCCGGCGGGTCGGGCGTGTCCCGCGGGACTGTCGGTGGCGGCGTCTAGCGTGCCCGGCGTGGGCAAGCAGCACGCCGACCGCGTGGTCGGGACGGACGGGACGACGGGGAAGGCGGACACGACGGCGGGACGGCAGGGGAGCGGGACCGAACGGCGCTGCGGGTGGTGCCGGCGGGTGCTGCCCCAGGGTGGCTCGGTCGGCCGCCCGCGGATGTACTGCGGCCAGGCCTGCCGGCAGCGCGCGTACGAGCAGCGCACGGCGGTCGCCAAGGCCGGCCTCTCCGACGACGTCGTCCTCGTGCGGCGCGCCGAGCTCGACGGTCTGCAGGACCGGCTCTTCCAGCTGCGCTGCGCGCTCGAGGACGTCCAGACGCTGCTCGGCGAGCGGCACACCAAGGCCGAGCTCGAGCGGTCGCTGGCGGACCTGGTGCACTCCACGGGGCGGCTCGACAAGCTCTGGGTCTCCGAGCGCGCCGCCGGCTGACCCCGGCGTGCGGGCGGGCCCGTCAGCGGCGGGTCAGTCCGGGTCCTGGGTGTCGTCGTCCTGGTCCTCGGGCGCGTTCTGGTCCGGGTTGCTGTTGTCGGGCAGGTTGTCCTGCGACTCGTCGGACGGGTCGTTGCCGCCGCTGTTCTCGCTGTCGTCCGTGGTGCCGTCGTTCTGGGTGTCACCGGCCGCGTTGCAGGCGGTGAGCGTCGCGCCTCCTCCGAACAACGCCAGCGCGGTCATGAGTGCGGCGATCGGGCGTCGGAGTTCCATGTTCCCGACCCTAAGCAGGCACCGGGCGGCCCGCCCGTCGAAGCCGCCGACACCACCGGCATAACGTCACTGTGACGGAATGACGGAGGTGTCGGCGGATGGGGAGCAGGGGACCCGTGGCGGCGACGGCTGCCCGGAGCGGCCGGCGACCGGGGGCCGGACGGGTCCGGGGACGGAGCGGATCGGGTTCCGGTGGAGCCGACGGATCACGGGGCGGCCGACGGATCACGGGGCGGCCGACGGATCACGGGGCGGCCGACGGGCGAGCGGTCAGGGCGTCCGGCGGACCGTCTGACGGCGACGGGTCGCGGACCGGGTGGTGCGGAACGACAGAGACGTGCGGATCGACAGGAACGTCCCGAGCCGCCGGGACGTCGTCGCGCGGCTCGAGACCCGGCACGGCGGGACGGACACGACGACATGGCAACTCGGCGACAGGGGGACGTCCGGTCGTCGACGGGTGGACCGGGCACCGGACAGATGCGCCGTCCAGGTGGTCAGATGGCCTCTCGGGCTCCTAGAGCTGCCGCCGATAATGCACATTATGTCAACTAGCGTGGAGAGGACCCGCTCCCCGAGCACCTGATCAGGTCGCCGGACTCAACCGGACCCGCGGGTCCACCGCCGCCGCGACGACGTCGGCGACCGCGTTCGCCACGATCACCGCACCGATGACCACCGTGGTGAGCCCGACCAGCAGTGCCCGGTCGTGCGCCTCGATCGCCCCCAGGATCGCCGACCCGACCCCGGGCATGCCGAAGACGCCCTCGACCACGACCAGCCCCACGAACAGCTGGCCCAGGTTCGCCGCCACGAACGTCACCACCGGCGTCAGCGCCGGCCGCAGCGCGTGCACACCCACCACCCGCGACGGCGACAGCCCGCGGCCGCGCGCCGCCTGGACGAACGGCGCCCGCAGCGTGTCCCCGACCTCGGCCCGGGTGATGAGCGCGACGTAGCCGGTCGACAGCGCCGCCAGGGCGAGCACGGGCAGGACGTAGGCCGCCGGCTCCCCCGTGCGGCCGTGGAACGGCGCCCAGCCGAGCTCGGAGACGAAGACGAACCGCAGCAGGTAGGCCGCGACGACGACCGGCGTGCCCACCAGCACCGTGGCCACGGCGTAGACGCCCGTCCCGGTCCACCGCCCGCCCGCCGCCAGCGCCCCGGCGACGACGCCCACCACGAGCTGGAGGACGACCGCGCCGGCGAGCAGGGCCGCGCTCACCGGCGCGGTCGCGGCGACGATGTCGAGCACGGCCGGCCCGGGCACCACGGCGTCGCCCCGGAGGGAGGGCAGTCCGCTCCCCCAGTTCCCGGTGAGCAGGTCGCGCAGGTACAGGCCGTACTGGACCGGCAGGGGCTCGTCGAGGTGGTACTCGCTGCGGATCCGGGCGTAGAGCGCCGGAGGCGGCGGCTGGAACCCGAACAGCGCCCGCACCGGGTCCCCGGGGAGTTGCGTCACGGCGACGAACACCAGGGTCACCGCCGCCCACAGGCTGAGCAGCATCTGCCCGGTCCGGCGGGCGGCGAACGCGACCACGGCCGACATCGTGGCAGGACGGTGATCATCCCGGTCGACGCGGCGGCGCCCGCTCGGTCAGACTCCGCCGGTGCCGTCCTCGTCCACCGACCCCCGGGAGGCCCGGCCGGTGGTGGGCCGCCGGAACGCCCCGCTGGTGGTCGCCGTCGCCGTGCTGGCGCTGCTCACCGCGACCGCCCTGGTCCCCGGCGCCGTCACCGACGCCGACCCGCGCTCCTGCGACCTGGCCGACTCCCTGGTGCCGCCGTCCTGGGACCACCCCTTCGGCTTCGACCTGTTCGGCTGTGACCTGCTCGCCAAGACGGCGTACGGCGCGCGGACGTCGCTACTGCTCGCCGTCGCCGTCATCGTGCTCAGCGGCCTGATGGCCGTCGTGCTGGGGACGCTGGCCGGCGCGGCCGGGGGCTGGGTCGACGGCGTCGTCTCGAGGCTCACCGACGTCTGGGCGGGCATCCCGCTCGTGCTCGGCGGGGTCGTCCTGCTCAGCGCGACCGACCGGCGCGGGGTGTGGCAGGTCGTCGCCGTGCTCGCGGTGTTCAGCTGGCCGCCGATGGTGCGCGTCACGCGGGCGAGCACCCGGCAGGTCCTGGCCCTGGAGTACGTCACCGCGGCGCGCGCCCTGGGCACCGGGTCGCTGCGGCTGGTCGTCCGGCACGTGCTGCCCAACGCGGTCCGCCCGCTGCTGGTGTTCGCCAGCGCCTACGCGGGCGTGCTGATCTCCGCCGAGGCGGTGCTGACCTTCGCCGGGGTCGGCCTGCAGCGGCCCACCGAGTCCTGGGGCATCCTGCTGCAGCAGGGCGGCGAGGCGGCGTCGCGCGCACCGCACGCGCTCGTCGCGCCGAGCCTGGTCCTCGTCGTCGCGGTGGCCGCGTTCGTCCTGCTCGGCGAGGGCCTGCGCAAGACCGCCCGGACGGCCCGCGGGCACTGACCCCGCTCCCCTGCCGGCCTCTCGCTCCCATGGGAGGCGTTCACCACGTCGTCCGCTTCACGGACCGGGCCGCCCGCCAGAAGGCGACCCGGTCCGGTCACTGATTTCCACCCCGGGGCGCAAATCGGTCGAATTCGACGCACACGTTGGGGATAACGGGTCAGGAGGACAGTGCGAGGCCGACGCCGCGACAACCGTGTGGCGCCAGCGCACCAGCGCCGGCGTCCGACTCGATGCCGGATCGCGCGGGCTCGGGTCACGGTCCGCGCCTCCGTCCCCGGGGTGCCGGCGGCGGACAGTCTGCCCCGGACGTCCCTGTCGGCGGGCGATCCCGGACGACGTGTCGCCGGCGCCTCGCGAGGCCCGCGCGCCCGGGCGCACCGGCGACCGAACGGGTACGACACTCCCCGCCCTCGTCGTCCGCGGCGGCAGGGGCCCCCTCCCCTGTCGTGGTGGGGTCTTTCCGCTTTCCTGCGTCGTACCAATGTTCGGGATAACGGACGAGTGATCCAGGGTCACAGTCCGGCTACGGCACGGAGCGGTGCCGTTGACCCCTGCAACAGTCCGCCACTACGTTCCGCGCCGGTGTGCTCCGCGCCACACCGGCGGCCTGACCCGGGCCGTCTCCTCCCCGTGCTCGGCGCTGCGCCGGGAAGGGACCGCACGTGACCGCTACCGACCTCCGACCGAGCCAGACACCCACGCCCTCCGGTGGCGGGGGCCTGCGCCGGTTGTGGGACCGCAAGCTCGACCGCTACCCCGACACCGGTCCCCGGTCGCTCTACCTGGGGATCACCGTGCTGGCCACGGTGGTCCTGTACTACGAGCTCTACGTCGGCGGCGCCGTCGCGACGCAGATCATCGCCGAGCTCGGCTACTCGTTCACCGGCTACGTGTTCGTCTCCGTCATCGGCAACCTGGTCGGCGCCTTCGCCTCGCTGTTCGCCGGCCTCGCCGACCGCTGGGGCCGCGCCAACCTCGTCGTCGGCGGCCTGCTCATCACGGGCCTGATCCTGCTGGTCGGGCTCCCGCACGCGCCGGGCAAGACGGCCTTCACCGTGCTGTTCGCGGTGCTGAGCTTCGTCGAGGGCGTCGTGCTGGTGGCCACCCCGGCACTGATCCGCGACTTCTCGCCGCAGGTCGGCCGCGGGGTCGCCATGGGCTTCTGGACCCTCGGCCCGGTGCTGGGCAGCCTCGTGGTCACCACGGTGTCCAGCAACACCCTCGACGACCACCCCGACTGGCGCTTCCAGTTCTACGTCTGCGGCGTCGCCGGCCTGGTCGTCTTCCTCGTCGCGCTGGTCGGGCTGCGCGAGCTCTCCCCCGCCCTGCGCGACCAGCTCATGGTCAGCATGCGCGACCGCGCGCTCATCGAGGCCCGGGCCCGCGGCCTGGACACCGAGCAGGCGTTGAGGGGCCACTGGCGGCAGATGCTGCGCTTCGACGTCGTCGGGTCGGCCTTCGCCATCAGCATCTTCCTGCTGCTCTACTACATCCTCGTCGGCTTCGCGGTCGTCTACTTCGCCACCGTGTTCGGCTACTCCGAGCAGCGCGCCAACGCGCTGGCCAACTGGTACTGGGTCACCAACGCGATCGCCCTGGTGGTCACCGGCGTGCTCACCGACCGGTTCCGGGTGCGCAAGCCGTTCATGGTCGTCGGGACGCTCGTCGGCCTGGTGGGCTCAGTGCTGTTCGCGCTGTCGGCGACGGAGCCGGAGACCGGCTACTACACGATCGCGGTCTACTTCATCCTGTCGGCGGCCGGCGGCGGTATGGCCTACGTCGCCTGGATGGCCTCCTTCACCGAGACCGTCGAGCGGCACAACCCGGCCGCGACGGCGACCGGCCTGGCCATCTGGGGCTGGCTGCTGCGGATCGTGGTGACGGCGTCGCTGGCGGTCTTCACCCTCGTCGTGCCGGCCACCTCGGTGCTGGTCGACCAGGGGTCGCGGGTCACCGAGATCGTCGCGGCGCACCCGCAGGAGGTCGCCGTCCTGTCGGCCGTCCCGCCGGAGGCGTCCGAGGCGCTGGCCGCCGACCCGGCCGACGTCGACGCGCTGGCCACCGCCCTCGGCGCCGTGGCCACCCAGCAGGGCGCCGACGCCGACGAGGCCGCCGCGGTCTCCGAGGCGGTGCGGAACCGGGCGCCCCAGCTGGCCGCCGCCCAGGCGGTCGACCCGGCCACGCTGGCCGCGCTGCAGCAGGACCCGGCCGACGCCGCGGCCGGTGCCGCCGCCGTCGGGCAGATCGCGCAGGCCCTCGGCGTCGACGCCGGCACCGCCACGCAGCTGCTGGTCAGCCTCGGCGACCCGGCGGTGCAGGCCGACCTCGCGCTCGTGCAGCGCTACGCGACGGTGCTCACCGAGGCCAACGCCGCGATCCCGGCCGACGACCTCGCCTACCTCGCGGCCCACGGCGACGAGGTCGCCACCGCCGCCGAGGAGAACCCGCACCAATGGCAGCGCTGGTGGTGGGTGTGCGTCGCCGGGCAGGTGCTGTTCCTGCCGTTCGTGTTCGTGATGGCCGGCCGGTGGAGCCCGCGCCGGGCGCGCCAGGACGAGCAGGCGCACGAGGAGATGGTGGCCCGGGAGCTCGCCGCGCTCGAGCGCACGACCGCCTGACCGCCGCCTGACCGCACGACGGGCCGGGGAGCACGCGCTCCCCGGCCCGTCCGCGTCTCAGCGGGAGGCGGCCGCCACCCGCACGCCCAGGCCCACGAGCACCGCGCCGGAGGCCGCGTCGAGGCCGCGGCGCACGCGGGGGCGCCGGAACCAGCTGCCGGCCCGGCCGACGCCGGCCGCCAGCCCCAGGTACAGCGCCGTCTCGACGGCGACCTGCAGCAGCCCGAGCAGCGCGGCGGTCAGCAGCGGGGAACTGCCGGCCGGGACGAACTGCGGGTAGAAGGCGATCATGAACACGGCCAGCTTCGGGTTGGCCAGCTGCACGAGCAGCCCCTCGGCGAGGGCCCCGCCCCAGCGGCGGCGCACCGGCCCCTCCGCGGCGGCCGGCTCCGGCCCGGGACCGCCGCGCACCGCCCGCCACAGCGCCCGGCCGCCCAGCCAGAGCAGCACCGCCGCCCCGACGGCGCGCAGGACGAGGAAACCGGCCTCCGACGCCGCGACCGCGGCCGCCACCCCCGCGCCGGCCAGCAGCGCCCAGACGAACAGCCCGGCCTCGAGCCCCAGCACCGTCGGCACCGCGGCCGCGCTCCCCCGCAGGGCCGCGCGGCGCACGATGAGCGCGACGGCGGGCCCGGGGGTCGCGGCGATCAGCAGCACCGCGCCCAGGAAGGCGGGCAGCGCGAGCACCAGCGCCGGGACGTCCACGGGACCAGCGTGGCAGCAGCCCCTCCCGTCGTCGTCGGCTTTTCCCCGTCGGTTCGTCCCAAGCCGTCTTCACTGCAGATAGTTGGGGATAACGGTCGAGGGCAGGACGCGGGGTCCCGGGTCGCTCAACGACGGCGGTCGCGCCAGGACCGGCCGTGCAGCCACCACTCGAGCCGGCGGGTGATCCACGGCAGCAGCAGGTAGGTCATCACCGGGGTGAGCGCCAGGGTGACGACCAGCACCCGCAGCGCCACGGGCACGTCCGCCAGCAACGCGCCGAGGGTCACCGTGGCCAGCAGGTTGAGCGGGTAGAAGACCAGCCAGATCGTCGTCGCCTGCTTCCACCGTGGCGGCGCCGGCGGCCCGGCCGAGGTGGCGACCTCGGTGCTGACCGGCTGGTCGAACCAGCCCTCGATGCCGGTGCGGCGCTCGGTGCGGGTCACCTCGGCCAGCCCCTCCGCCGAGCGCAGCCACCAGGCGCGCTCCGCGGAGGCCTCCCACGCGGCGAGCGCCTCGTGGTCGGCGAAGCGGCAGAGCATGTGCCACTCGTCCGAGCCGCCGCGCGGGCGCACCCACCCGGCGCCGAGGAAGCCCAGGAAGGACTCGGCCATCGTCATGCCCGCCCGGATCCACGCCGTCATCTCCCGGGTGTGCGCCGGGTCGGCCCGGCGGGTGAAGGAGACGGTGACCGGGAGGCGTGCGGCGGCGACCGGGAGCGACGTCGTCATACCGCCAGGATCGGCGACCGGCCGGGTGCCGCGCAGGCCGCGGGAGCGTGATCTGCCCCGCCCTCGCTGCTCCCCCGTCCGGGCGGGGCAACCGTCGCGCGGCCCGGGTAGTTGGGGATAACGGGCGACACGGCGGCCGGGCACCTGCCCGGGTCCTCCCAGGTGCGTGCGGTTGACTCGCCGGGATGGACGCCGTCGACCGCCTGTGGACCCGCGTGACGGCCGAGGCGCCGCTCCCGCCCGCCGTCCTGACCGGGGCGGCCGTCGTCGCGCTGCTCGTCGTCGCCACCCCCGCGCTGTGGCGGCCGGCGCGCACCGTGGTGACCATCGCCCACGAGGGCGCGCACGGCCTGACCGCACTGGCCACCGGCCGCCGGCTGGCCGGCATCCGGCTGCACTCGGACACCTCGGGGCTCACCGTCTCCCGCGGGCGGCCGGCCGGCGCCGGGATGGTGCTCACCTGCGCAGCCGGCTACGTCGGGCCGGGCCTGTTCGGGCTGGGCGCCGCGGCGCTGCTGGCGGCCGGGCACGCCGTCGGGGTGCTGTGGGCGGTGCTGGCCCTGCTCGCGCTCCTGCTGCTGCAGATCCGCAACCTCTACGGCCTGTGGGCGGTGCTGGTCACCGGCGCGGCCCTGGCCGCGGT
This sequence comes from Geodermatophilus sp. SYSU D00525, assembly GCF_054050475.1. Lineage (NCBI taxonomy): Bacteria > Bacillati > Actinomycetota > Actinomycetes > Geodermatophilales > Geodermatophilaceae > Geodermatophilus > Geodermatophilus sp. SYSU D00525. The sequence continues at coordinate 129,255 of NZ_JBJGZK010000009.1, read as the reverse complement.
CACCGCGTGGCTGCCGCCGGCCGGGCAGGCCGCCGTCGCCGCCGCGGTCACCTGGTTCCTGCTGCTCGCCGCGCCGCGCACCGTGCTCGAGCTGCAGGGCGCGCGCCGGCGGCGGGCCGCGCCGGACTCCGACGCCGACCAGCTGGCCCGGCTCACCCGGCTGCCCGCGCTGCTGTGGGTGGGCGTGTTCCTGCTGGTCGACCTGGCCGCGCTCGGCCTCGCCGTGCGGTGGCTGCTGCTCTGACGCCGCTCAGGAGGAGTACGGGCTGCGCCGCCGCGGCTCGGCGCCGTGCGGCTGAGTGACCTTCCCGGTGTCGGGCGCCGGCGGGATGTCGACCACCATGTCCTCGTGGTCGACGGTCACCCGGCGGCCGTGGTGGTGGACGTCGAGCGGGTCGCCGTCGAGCAGCCGGTAGGTGGCCTGCTCCTTGGTCACGGTGACCTGCAGCGTGCGGCCCTGGTAGGCCAGCCGGAAGCGCAGCCGGGTGATCCGCTCGGGCAGCCGCGGGGCGAACAGCAGGTGCCCGTCGTGGTCGCGCATGCCGCCGAACCCGGCGACGGCGACCATCCACCCGCCGGCCATCGAGGCGATGTGCAGGCCGTGGCCGGAGTTGCCGTGCAGGTTCTGCAGGTCGGTGAGCGCGGCCTCCGCCCAGTAGTCGTAGGCCAGCTCCAGGTGCCCGGTCTCGGCGGCCACCACGGCCTGCTGCGCCGCCGACAGCGAGGAGTCCCGCACGGTGCGGGCCTCGTAGTAGGCGAAGTCGGCGACCTTCTCCTCGAAGGTGAACGCGTCCCCGCGCAGGTGCAGGGCCATCACCAGGTCGGCCTGCTTGATGACCTGCTTGCGGTAGATGTCGAAGTACGGGTAGTGCAGGAGCAGCGGGTAGCACTGCGGCGGCGTGTTCTCGAAGTCCCACTCCTCGTGGTGGGTGAACGCGTCGGACTGCATGTGCACGCCCAGCCGGGTGTCGTAGGGCACGGCCATGAGCCGCGCGGCCCGCCGCCAGGTCGCCACCTCGTCCTCGGTCACCTGCAGCCGCCCGGCGACGTCGGGTTGCCGCTCGGCCGCCTCGGCCGCCTCGCGCAGGTTCCGCTGCGCCATGAGGTTCGTGTAGACGTTGTTGTCCACCACGGCCGTGTACTCGTCGGGGCCGGTGACCCCGTCGATGCGGAAGCCGTGCTCCTCGTCGAAGTGGCCGAGCGAGGCCCACAGCCGGGCGGTCTCGATCAGCAGCTCCGCGCCGAAGTCGCGGTCGAACTCCTCGTCCCCGGTGGCGTGCAGGTAGCGGACGACGGCGTCGGCGATGTCGGCGTTGATGTGGAAGGCCGCCGTCCCGGCCGGCCAGTACCCGGAGGTCTCCTCGCCGCGGATGGTCCGCCACGGGAAGGCCGCGCCGCGCAGGCCGAGCACGGCCGCCCGCGCCCGCGCCTTGTCCAGGGTCGAGTACCGCCAGTGCAGCGCGTCGCGGGCGGCGTCCGGGGCGATGTAGGTGAGCACCGGCAGGACGTAGGTCTCGGTGTCCCAGAAGGTGTGCCCGTCGTAGCCCGGCCCGGTCAGCCCCTTGGCCGGGATCGGCTGCCGCTCGGCGCGCAGGCCGGCCTGCAGCAGGTGGAACACCCCGACCCGGACGGCCTGCTGCAGCTCGTCGTCGCCCTGGACCTCGACGTCCGCCCCCGCCCAGAACTCGTCGAGGACCTGCCGCTGCTCGTCCGCCAGCCGGGCGAAGCCGGCCAGCTTGGCCGTGGCCAGCGCCCCCTCCACCTGGTCGCGCAGCGCCGCCGCCGACCGCCGCGACGACCAGCCGTAGGCGAGGAACTTGACCAGCTTCAGGCCCGAGCCGTGGCCGGGCAGCCGCGCGGCCAGGGTGTAGCGGGCCAGGTCCTCGCCGGCCTCCATGTCCTCGGTGGCGGTGTCGGGCACGTCGACGACGTGGTCCATCCCCGCGGCCATCCGCAACCGGCTGCGCCGGGTGGCGTGCACCATGACCGCGCGCTTGCCGCGGGCCACGGCGATCTCGTTGACCAGCGGCCGGCGCAGCGCCGCCGCCGCGCGCGGGTCGTCGCCCTCGCTGCCGCTGTCCACCGGCTCGTTGGCCAGCAGGTCCGACTGCAGCGCGATGTAGAGGTCGCCCCGGTCGTCGGTGCACTCGACCTGGTACTCGATCGCGGCGATCGAGCGGCGGCGCAGCGACACCAGCCGGGTGCTGGTCACCCGCACCGTGCGGCCGTTGGGCGAGCGCCACTCGGTGACCCGGCGCAGCACGCCGCGGCGCAGGTCCAGGCTCCGACGGTGGTCGACGATCTCGCCGTAGTCCAGGTCCAGCGGGGTGTCGCCGACCAGCAGCCGGATCAGCTTGCCGTCGGTCACGTTGACGACGGTCTGCCCCTGCTCCGGGAAGCCGTAGCCGGCCTCGGCGTAGGGCAGCGGCCGCTCCTCGAAGAAGCCGTTGAGGTAGGTGCCGGGGACGACGACCGGCTCCCCCTCCTCGAACGAGCCGCGCAGGCCGATGTGCCCGTTGGCGAGCGCGAACACCGACTCGTGCACGCCCAGCGACGAGTGGTCCAGGCCGATCTCGGTCAGCGCCCACGGCTCGACCGGGAAGGTCGCTCTCCCCTCCGTCACGTGCGGTCCTCCAGCAGCTGGTCGAGGTCGGTCACGACGACGTCGGCGCCGTTCTCCTTCAGCCCGTCGGCCTGCCCGACCCGGTCCACGCCGACGACGAACCCGAAGTGCCCCGCCCGCCCGGCGGCGACACCGGCCAGCGCGTCCTCGAACACCGCGGCGGCCGACGGCTCGACCCCCAGCGCGCGGGCGCCGGCCAGGAACGTGTCGGGGGCGGGCTTGCCGCGCAGCCCCTCCCGGGCGGTCAGCACGCCGTCGACGCGGGCGTCGATGAGGTGGGCGAACCCGCCCGCGGCGATGACCTGCTCGCCGTTGGCCGAGGCGGTGACCACCGCGGTGCCCAGGCCCGCGTCCTTGACCGCGCGCAGGTAGGCCATCGACCCGGGGTAGACCTCGACGCCGTGCTCCTCGAGCTCGGTGAGCAGCAGCTCGTTCTTGCGCCGGCCGACGCCGTGCACGGTCAGCGCGTCCGGCGGGTCGCCCGGGGAGCCCTCGGGCAGCGTGATGCCGCGGCTGGCGAGGAAGTCGCGGACGCCGTCGGCGCGCGGCTTGCCGTCGACGTAGCGGTTGTAGTCGAGCTGGGTGAACTCCGGCGCCTGCGGCTCCCGGCCGCGGAGGAACTCGTCGAAGGTCCGCTTCCACGCGGCCATGTGCACGGTGGCGGTGCGGGTGAGCACGCCGTCCATGTCGAAGAGGCACACGCGGATGCCGTCGGGGAGTCCGAGCACGGTGCGGACGCTACCCACGCGCGTCCCCGGTGACCCGTCGAGATCACCCGGTCGGGATCCCGCGGTGGACACCGGCGGCGTCCCGTCCGGGGCGCGCGGCGGGGACCGGCTGCCTAGGGTCGGCGCCGGGACGGCACCGGCCGCCCCCCCGCCCGACGAGAGGACCCCGATGGCCGACCGGCCCCAGCCGCCCAGCCCCTACGACTTCCTGCCGCCCGTCCCGTCCTTCACCGTCACCAGCACCGACGTCACCGACGGCGAGGTGCTGCCGATGCGCTGCGTCAGCGGCGTCATGGGCGCCGGCGGCGAGGACACCTCCCCCCAGCTGTCCTGGTCGGGCTTCCCCGGGGAGACCAAGGGGTTCGCGGTCACCGTCTACGACCCCGACGCGCCCACCGCCTCCGGCTTCTGGCACTGGGTCGTCACCGGCATCCCCGCCGACGTCACCGAGCTGCCCTCCGGCGCCGGCAGCCGGGACGGCGCGGGCCTGCCCGCGGGCGCCCGGCAGCTGCGCAACGACGCCGGCTTCCCCGGCTACGTCGGCGCCGCGCCCCCCGGCGGCCACGGCCCGCACCGCTACTTCACCGTGGTGCACGCCCTCGACGTCGAGGACATGGGCGTGCCCGACGACGCCAGCCCCGCCTTCCACGGCTTCAACCTCTTCGGCCACACGCTGGCCCGCGCCGTCCTGGTGCCCGTCTACGTCCAGGACTGACCGGCCTGCCGCGGGGGCGTCCGCGGTCCGGGGGCCCGGGCCGCCCCGGGCGCCCCGCGGCGGCTCAGGCCGGCGGGCGGGCGGCCACCCCGGTCGAGCCCAGCCAGGCGAAGCCGACGCGCTCGTACACCCGGGCGACGTCGTCGTCCCCGGCGGTGAGGAACACCAGGTCCGCGGTCTCCCGGGCCTGCGCCACCAGCGCCGAGGCCAGCGCCGCGCCGACCCCGCGGCCGCGGCGGCGCGGCGAGCTGGCCACGCCGACCACCTCGCTGATCTCGGTGCCGTCGACGTCGACCGGCTGGTGCGCGCCGACGGCGACCGGCTCGCCGTCCTCGACGGCGACCATCACCACGGTCCGCCCGGTGGCCACCCGCTCGCGCAGCACGGCGGTGCGCGCCTCGTCCGGCGGCCCGGGGTCGTCCAGCACGCCCGCGCCGCCCTCCGCGTGCGGGGCGAAGCCGCTCTCCAGCAGGTGCTGGTAGTGCGGCAGCCGCGGGTCCTCGGCGCCGACCAGGTACAGGCGCACCCCGTGCGGGAGCAGCAGCTCGACCGGCTCGTCGACCACCAGCAGCGGGAACTCGGTGACCAGCAGCCCCGCCTCGCGGGCGGCGGCGGCCAGCGACGGCGTCCGCTCGACCACCCACTCGACCGCGGCCGGCAGCCCCGCCTCCTCCTGCAGCGCCACCGCGGCGCGGACGTCGTCGGCGCCCACCCGGCGGGTGCCCGGGCGCGGGCGGGCCGGGAACGGCCAGGCGGGCGGGCCGATCGGGACGTCGAGCGGGCCGGCGGCGACCGGCGGGGCGTCGGGCAGGGACGCGGCGGCGGCGTACTGCTCGACGCGGTCGAGCAGCCCGGGACGCGTCGGCACACCGGCACCCTAGACGCGGGCGCCCGCGCCGGCGCCCGGCCGCGGCCGCCGGGGCCGGTCCGCCACCCCGGCGGGTGACCCCGGCGGCGAGGGCCGGGCGACCCGGGCGGCACGATGGGAGCCGTGACGGCCGGGACCCGCCCCTCGATCTCGCCCTACGCGGCGTTCGACCGCGACGCGTGGCGGTCGCTGGCCGGCACCCGCACGCTGCCGCTGGACGAGGCCGACCTGCGCGCCCTGCGCAGCCTCGGCGACCGGATCGACCTCGACGAGGTCGCGACCGTCTACCTGCCGCTGGCCGAGCTGCTCAACCTGCACGTCACCGCCAGCCAGCGGCTGTGGGCGGCGCGCAACCGGTTCCTCGGCGACACCACCGCCAAGGTCCCCTACGTCATCGCGGTCGCCGGCAGCGTCGCCGTCGGCAAGAGCACCACCGCCCGGCTGCTGCAGACCCTGCTGGCCGCCGCCCCCGGCTCCCCGCGCGTCGACCTGGTCACCACCGACGGCTTCCTGTGGCCCAACGCCGTCCTCGAGGCCCGCGGCCTGATGACCCGCAAGGGCTTCCCCGAGAGCTACGACCGGCGCACGCTCATCCGCTTCCTCGCCGACGTGAAGTCCGGCCGCGGCGAGGTCAGCGCGCCGGTCTACTCCCACCAGTCCTACGACGTGCTGCCCGGCCGGCGGCAGGTCGTCGACCGGCCCGACGTGCTCGTGCTCGAGGGGCTCAACGTGCTGCAGGCCGGCCGCCGCGACGACGGGCGGATGCCCGAGGTGTTCCTCTCGGACTTCTTCGACTTCTCCGTCTACGTCGACGCCGCCGAGCCCGACATCCAGCAGTGGTACGTCGAGCGGTTCCTCGCCCTGCGGCGCACCGCCTTCGCCGACACCTCCGCCTACTTCCACCGCTACGCCGACCTCAGCGACGACGACGCCCGCACCACCGCCCTGTCGATCTGGGCCGCGGTCAACGGCCCCAACCTGCGGCAGAACATCGCGCCCACCCGCTCGCGTGCCCGGCTGGTGCTGCAGAAGGCGGCCGACCACTCGGTGCGCCGGGTGCTGCTGCGCAAGCTCTGACCCCCCCTCCCCTCACCGCTGCCCGTCCCCTCCCGGGCCGGGGCGGCGGCCGAGTTGGGGATAACGGTCGAGTGGGCGCCGGGCGGCGCGCATGGTCCGCCTCCGCCCGCGGCCGTCGCCATGGCGAGGACTGACGACCCGATCGGGTCAGGTGGTGAGGTTCGTCACCTGACACCGGCCCCGGACCGGCGCACACTCGAGACGTCCGGTGATCGGACACTCACCGCCAGTGACGCCGGCTGTCCCGCCGCCGGCCCGACCGGGAGTCCTCCTGATGTGCGTACACCCCACCCCCTGCCCCGACGCCAGCGCCGACGCGCGTGACCTCGCGGTCGTCGTGAGCAGCCACCCGGAGCAGGGCTGGAGCCTGCTGTGCAACGGCGTCGTCCTCTTCGACGACGACGGCGAGCTGCTCCCCGACGGCAGCGCCGTCGCCGACCACCACCAGTGGCGGACCGCCGGGCTCGTTCCCGCGTAGCGCGTCCCCCGGGGACTCAGTCGAAGGCGGCCGCCCCGGCGTCGCCGAACAGGTCGGCGAAGGCCGCGGCGTCGGGCGCCGTGTCCCCGGGTCCCGCGCTCTGGGCGAGGAGCAGTCCGCGCGACCCCTCGACGGCGACGCCGACCAGCTTGGTGGCCGTGTCGCCCCAGCCCTCCACCGTGACCTGCAGGCCGGCGCTCTCGCCGCCGACCGCGGGCAGGTCCAGGCGCGCGAGGCGCACGGTGGCGTCGAGGCCCCAGGGGGTGCTGACCGTCACCGAGGAGCAGGCGCCCAGCAATTCGTCGACCGGCAGCGTGAGCCCGGCGAGCTCCGGCGACTCGGCCACCACCTGGTAGGTGCGCACGTCGTCGCTGCGGGCGACCTGGGCCGCGACCACGGGGTCGGCCGCGTCGTCGGCGGGCTCCGGCAGCGCCTCCAGCACGTCGGCGCACGCGGCCGGCTCCACGCTCACCCCGTCGGGCAGGCCGTCGTGCTCGCCGTCGTCAGCGTCGTCGTCGTCGTGGTCCCGCCAGCCGCCCCAGCCCCGGCCGCCGTGCCACCCGTCCCGGTCGTCGCCGTCCAGCCGGACGACGGACGCGTCCGGTCCGAACGCCTCGGCCGGCAGCAGCCGGTCCCCGAGGTCACCGGAAGCCGGCGTCTCCTCGGGCGTGGCGGGATCCTCGGCGGGGGTCGGGTCGGGGGCCTCCTCGGTGGCCGCCGCCGGGCTCACGTCCCCCGGCTCGGCCACCTGCTCCCCGGTCCCCCCGCACGCCGCGAGCAGCGCCGCCCCGCAGGCCAGCACCGCCGCACACGCCGTCCGTCGCGCCGCTCCCGCCCTCACCGCCATGCGAGTGATGGTCCACCTGCCCGGGGAGCGGCGTCGAGGGGTCGGGGGCCGGAACCGGACCACGCCCCGGGCCGTTGGTCCGCCGTCCGTCCCCCGTCGCCGGAGGTGCCCCGTGCCGACCGCCCTGCTGACCCTCCCCGCCCCCGCCGAGCAGGCCGAGCGGCTGGTCGCCGCCGGCGCCCACGAGCGCGCGGGCCTGTCGGCGGCGGAGCTGCGCGCGCTGGCGGCAGGCGTCCCGGACGACGGGCTGCTCGTCCTCGCGCCGTCGCTGCTGCCGGCCACCGCCCTGGTGGAGCTGGTGTCCTGGCGGGACCGGCCGGTGTTCGTGGTCGTGGACATGACCGACCTCGACCGGTTCACCCCGCTGGACGACGCCGCCCCGCCCGCCGGCGTCTACGCCCTGTCCGCCCCCGAGCGCGGCGACGGGTACCGCAACTGCACGCCCGACGAGTCGCTGCCCCGGATCCGCGCCACGGGCCGGACGCCGCTGACCGTGACCGAGGGCCTGACCTGGCTGCTGCAGTGCCCGGACCTGCTCGAGCGCAACGCCTGCACGATGACCGTCGGCTCCCGGCTGCGGCGGGCGGACGGGTCGCTGGACGCCCGCACCCCGGCGCTGTGGATCAGCAACGGCACCGGCCGCGACGGCCGTGAGCGCCGGGGCACGGCGAAGGTCGGCTGGTGCTGGGCGGGCAACCGGCACACCTGGCTGGGCATCGCCTCCGCCGCCGGCCGCACCCCGCTGTCCTGACGCGGGCGAGATCGGGGTGTGGTCGCCTCCCGCGCCCGGGGGCGACCACACCGCCGATCCCGCCCGGACGCCTCAGGCCTGGGCGCCCACCACGTCGGCGGTGGTGCCGAGGTCGTCCGGGGCGCCCTCGCCGCGGTCGGGCACGTGCGTCTGCGGCGCGTGCGCGGGCTCCGGCTCGACGAAGGCCTCCGGCGACGGGCAGGAGCAGACCAGGTTGCGGTCGCCGAAGGCCTGGTCGATCCGGCGCACCGGCGACAGGTAGCCGCGGGTGACCAGCGAGGGCACCGGGAACACCGCCGCGCTGCGCGGGTACGGCCGGTCCCAGTCGCCGGCCAGCATCTTGAGCGTGTGCGGGGCGTTGCGCAGCGGGTTGTCCGCCTCGTCGTACTCCCCCGTCGCGACCTTCTCGATCTCGCCGCGGATGGTCACCATCGCCTCGACGAACCGGTCGAGCTCGGCCTTGTCCTCGCTCTCGGTGGGCTCGACCATGAGTGTGCCGGCCACCGGGAAGCTCATCGTCGGCGCGTGGAAGCCGAAGTCGACCAGCCGCTTGGCGATGTCGTCGTTGGTGATGCCGGTGGCCCGGGTCAGCGGCCGGATGTCGAGGATGCACTCGTGGGCGACCAGCCCGCCGGCGCCGGTGTAGAGCACCGGGAAGTGCTCGCGCAGCCGGGTGGCGAGGTAGTTGGCGCCCAGCACCGCGTGCTCGGTGGCCCGCCGCAGCCCGTCGGGGCCCATCAGCCGCAGGTACGCCCAGGAGATCGGCAGGATCCCGGCCGATCCCCACGGCGCGGCCGACACGGCCGGGCCGGAGCCGCCGGTGTCGGCCAGCGGGTGCCCCGGCAGGAACGGCACCAGGTGCTCGCGGACGCCGATCGGGCCGACGCCGGGCCCGCCGCCGCCGTGCGGGATGCAGAAGGTCTTGTGGAGGTTGAGGTGGCTGACGTCGGAGCCGAAGCGGCCCGGCCGGGCCAGGCCCACCATCGCGTTGAGGTTGGCGCCGTCGACGTACACCTGGCCGCCAGCGTCGTGCACCGCGGCGCAGATCTCGCGGACCTCGGTCTCGAACACCCCGTGCGTCGACGGGTAGGTGATCATGATCGCGGCCAGCCGCTCGGCGTGCTGGTCGATCTTGGCGCGCAGGTCGGCGACGTCGACGTTGCCGGCCTCGTCGCAGGCCACCACGACCACCCGCATCCCGGCCATGACCGCGCTGGCGGCGTTGGTGCCGTGCGCGGAGCTGGGGATGAGGCAGACGTCGCGGTGCGACTCGCCGCGGGCGGCGTGGTAGCCGCGGATCGCCAGCAGCCCGGCGAACTCCCCCTGCGAGCCGGCGTTGGGCTGCACGCTGACCGCGGCGTAGCCGGTGATCTCCGCGAGCCAGGTGCACAGCTCGTCGATCAGCCGCCGGTAGCCGCGGGCCCGCTCGGCCGGGGCGAAGGGGTGCAGCCCGGCGAACTCCGGCCAGGTGACCGCGGCCATCTCGACGGCGGAGTTGAGCTTCATCGTGCACGAGCCCAGCGGGATCATCGTGCGGTCCAGCGCCAGGTCCTTGTCCGACAGCGAGCGCAGGTAGCGCATCATCGCCGTCTCCGAGCGGTGCGCGGAGAAGACCGGGTGGGTGAGGAACGGGGTACGCCGGCGCAGGGCGGCGGGCAGCGCGTCCGGGCCGTCGTCGTCCAGCGCGGACTCGTCCGCGGCGACGCCGAAGGCCTCCGCCACCAGCCGCAGCACCGCCGGCGTCGTCGTCTCGTCGCAGGCGACGGCCACGGTGTCGGCGTCGACCAGCCGCAGGTCCACCCCGCGCCCGGCGGCCGCGGCGACCACCTCGGCGGCCCGGCCGGGCACGCGCGCCTGCACGGTGTCGAAGAAGGAGTCGTGGACGACGTCGACGCCGCCGGCGCGCAGCCACCCGGCCAGCGCCAGCGCGCTGCGGTGCACCCGGGCGGCGATCGCGGTCAGCCCCTCGGGCCCGTGGTAGACGGCGTAGGCGCCGGCCATGACCGCGAGCAGCACCTGCGCGGTGCAGATGTTGCTGGTCGCCTTCTCCCGGCGGATGTGCTGCTCGCGGGTCTGCAGCGCCAGCCGGTAGGCGACGTCGCCGTCGGCGTCGACCGACACCCCGACCAGCCGGCCGGGCAGCTGCCGGGCCAGGCCCTCGCGCACCGACAGGTAGCCGGCGTGCGGGCCGCCGTAGCCCAGCGGGACGCCGAAGCGCTGGGTGCTGCCGCACGCGACGTCGGCGCCCCACGCGCCCGGCGCCTCGAGCAGGGTGAGCGCCAGGACGTCGGCGGCGACGACCACCGCCGCGCCGGCGGCGTGCGCGGCGTCGGCGAGCGCCCGGTGGTCGCGGACCGCGCCGCTGGCGCCCGGGTAGGACACCAGCACGCCGAACGCGCCGGCCTCGGGCAGGTCGGCCGGCCAGCCGGCGGACAGGTCGGCGACGTGCAGCCCGATGCCCAGCGGCTCGGCGCGGGTCTGGAGCACGGCGAGGGTCTGCGGCAGCGTGTCGGCGTCGACGACGAACACCGCGCCCGGCTTGGCGCGCCCGGCGCGGCGGACCAGCGTCATCGCCTCGGCCGCGGCGGTGGCCTCGTCGAGCATCGAGGCGCCGGCGACCGGCAGGCCGGTGAGGTCGGCGACCATCGTCTGGAAGTTCAGCAGCGCCTCGAGCCGGCCCTGGCTGATCTCGGGCTGGTAGGGCGTGTAGGCGGTGTACCAGGCGGGGTTCTCCAGGACGTTGCGCTGGATGACCGCCGGGGTGACCGTGCCGGAGTAGCCGAGCCCGATCATCGGGACGGTGACCTGGTTGGCCGCGGCCCGCTCGCGCAGCTCGGCGAGCACGGTGGCCTCGTCGGCGGCCGGGGGCAGCGACAGCTCGTCGCGGTCGCGCACCGCCTCGGGGACGGTGGCGTCGACCAGCGACTGCAGCGAGCCGTGGCCGACGGCCTCGAGCATCGCGGCGGTCTCGTCCGCCCGGGGGCCGATGTGCCGGCCGGCGAAGGAACCCGCGGGGCTCAGGGAGCGCAACGAGGGGAGGGAGTGAGCAGCGTCCGCCACTGCCACGACGCTACCAGCGCCTTCCGCGTGCGAACGGCGGCCCGCTCACCGCCGCGGGTCGGGCGGCCTGCCCGGACGCACCGGGAGGGGCGTCCCGCACCCCGCGGGACGCCCCTCCCGGACGTACGGGTCCGCTAGGCGGTCTGGGCGCGGCGGCGACGGCGCAGGGACAGCTCGTCCTCGGCGGCGTGCAGCGGCGCGCCGTCCAGCCGCTCGGCGGGCAGCTCGGCCAGCTCACCGGACAGCTCGCGCAGCGCGCCGGACACCGCGATGCCGAAGACGCCCTGGCCGCCGGCGAGCAGGTCGACGACCTCCTCGGCCGAGGTGCACTCGTAGACCGTCGCCCCGTCGGAGAACAGCGTGACGTTGGCGAGGTCCTTGATCCCGCGGTTGCGCAGGTGGTCGACGGCCTTGCGGATGTTCTGCAGCGACACCCCCGTGTCGAGCAGCCGCTTGACCACCTTCAGCACCAGGATGTCGCGGAACGAGTACAGCCGCTGTGTCCCCGAGCCGGTGGCGCTGCGCACCGAGGGGGCGACCAGACCGGTACGGGCCCAGTAGTCCAGCTGGCGGTAGGTGATCCCGGCGGCGGCACACGCCGTCGGGCCGCGGTACCCGACGAGGTCGGTGTCGACCTCGTCGTAGTCCGTCGCCCCCACGGCGGCGTCGCTGAAGAGCTGACCCTGGGAGCCCTCGCTCTGGTCGCTCACGTCAGCGTCCTCCTTCGAGTCCCGCCACGGGCGCGGCGGAGCGTCCCGGAGTGCTCCCGCTTCCCCACGGGTCACACCGGTGTTGTCCGCGACCGTAAGCCGGGCCCCCAGGGCGGTCAACTGACGCGGGCGGCGTGTCGCCCCACTCACCCCATCAGAGTGGTATCGGCACGTCCGCGCCGGACTCCAGGGTTCTGTGACTGGTGTGACGAGGGTGACCTCCGGGGTCCCACCCGCCCCGTGCGTGCACGCGCAGCAGCGGGACGCCGCGGCCGGAGCCGGCGTCCCGCGCCGCGCCGGGTGTCAGGCGCCGCCGGAGCCGGAGCCGGCGCCGAAGTCCTCGGGCGAGATCTGGTCGAGGAACTCGCGGAACTTCTCGACCTCGTCCTCCTGCTCGTCGGGGATCTCGATCCCGACCTCGTCGAGCAGTTCCTCGGCGCCGAAGATGGGGGCGCCGGTGCGCACGGCCAGGGCGACGGCGTCCGAGGGGCGGGCGCTGACCACCCGGTCGTCGCCGAAGTCCAGCTCGGCGATGTAGATGCCGTCGCGCATCTCGGTGATGTTGACCGCCTCGAGGGTGGCGCCGAGGGTGCGCACGACCTCGCGGAGCAGGTCGTGGGTCATCGGCCGCGCCGGCCGCACGCCCTGCTGCTCGAACGCGATGGCGGCGGCCTCGACCGCGCCGATCCAGATCGGCAGGTACCGCTCCCCCTGCGTCTCCTTCAGCAGCAGGATCGGCTGGTTGCCGGGCAGCTCGACCCGGACCCCGACGACTCTGAGTTCCTGCACGGTGTTGCTCCTCAGCTGCGGCGGTACGGGTGGGCGCCGGTGCGCGGTGACGGACGGCCGGTCCGGCGGCTGGGTCCACCGTACGCCGGACTCACGGGCGCAACAGGTCGCGCAGTCGCGCCTCCAGCAGCGCCCGGTGCAGCTGCGCGGACAGCGCCGCGAGCTCGGCGAGCTGCTCGGTGGCGCGGGCCCGCGCGTCCTCCGAGCGGGAGCGCAGGACCGGCGCGAGCAGCTGCTCGACCAGCGCCGCCTCCCGCTCCGCGCCGGTGCGGAACACCCGCAGGTGGCGCGGCTCGATGCCGTGCCGGGCCAGTCCCGCGGCCGCCCGCGCGATCGGCAGGTCGCCGGCCGGGTGCCGCCCGTCGGCGTCGGGGACGAGCAGCCCGAACTGGACGTGGTCGGCCAGCTGGGCCAGCGTCAGCCCGGCCGCCGCGGCGAACGCGGCGGCCGCCATCGGCCCGGACGCCGCCGGCGGGTCCCCGTCGGGCCGGAGCTCGTCGGGCACGGCCGGGGCGGCCGGGTCCGGCACCGGCTCGCCGCGGTCGAGCGCGTCCAGGTGCTCCTTGATGACCCGCAGCGGGAGGTAGTGGTCCCGCTGGGCGGTGAGCACGTAGCGCAGCCGGTCGACGTCGGCCCGGGAGAACTTCCGGTACCCCGACGGCGTCCGCTCCGGGGAGACCAGGCCCTCGGCCTCGAGGAACCGGATCTTGCTGATGGTCACGTCGGGGAAGTCGTCGCGCAGGGCGCCCAGCACCGCCCCGATCGTCAGGCGGGGGGTGCGGGCGTCGGGCGCGCCGTCCCCGGACGCGCCGGCGGGCGCAGAACGCAAGGGATCAGCGCCCCGCTGTCAGCGGGCGGCGGGCTCGCCGGTGCGCGGGCCGGTCAGGTAGACGAGGCGGAACTTGCCGATCTGCACCTCGTCACCGCCGGACAGGGTCGCGACGTCGACCGGCTCCCGGTTGACGTAGGTGCCGTTGAGGCTGCCGACGTCGTGCACCGAGAAGCCGCCGCCCTCGCGGTGGAACTCCACGTGCCGGCGGCTGACGGTCACGTCGTCGAGGAAGATGTCGCTGTCGGGGTGCCGGCCGGCGGTGGTGACGTCCTGGTCGAGCAGGAAGCGGCTGCCGGCGTTCGGGCCGCGCTTGACCACGAGCAGGGCGGACCCGGCGGGCAGCGACTCGACCGCCCCGGCGTGCGCGTCGGCCGAGGGCTCGACGGCCTCGGGGACGTCGCCGGTGTCCTCGCCGCCGACCTTGGGGATGACGCTCGTCGACTCCCCGACGCGCTCCTGGGAGAGGGCGGCGCCGCACTGCGCGCAGAAGCGACTGCCCTCGGGGTTGTCGTGGCCACAACGAGTGCAGTGCACGTCTGTCTCCTCCGGTGCAGGGGGCACCGCCGCGGGCGTGGGGTCCTGCCGCGGGCGGCCGGCGGACGACGGCACCGGACGGTGTCGTCGCGGGTCGGCCGCCGTGCGGGGCACGGCGGGCCGTTGGTCATGGAACCAGCGGTGGTCCCGGGGGTCAACCGGACGCCGGGGCGGCGTCACAGCTGTCCCACGGGGCCGTCGAGGGCCCGTTCCCGAGGGCAGCATAGTGATCGTCCCCGGGCGTCCGGGCGGCCCGGGGGGTGGTCAGGACGCGTCGACCAGCGCCTGGTAGGCGGCCGCGTCGAGCAGGTCGGCGGTGGGGTCGCCGCCGTCGCCGGCCACGGTGATCTCGACCAGCCAGCCGGTGCCGTAGGGGTCGGCGTTGATGGTCTCCGGGGCGTCGCCGAGGGCCTCGTTGACCGCCGAGACGGTCCCAGCCACGGGCGAGTAGACGTCGGACACCGACTTGGTCGACTCCACCTCGCCGATCGGGTTGCCGGGGCCGACCTCCTCCCCCACCTCGGGCAGCTGCACGAACACGATGTCGCCGAGCGCGTCCTGCGCGTGGTCGGTGATGCCGACCCGGACGACCGTGCCCGCCTCCCCGCTGCCCTGCACGAGCGCCCACTCGTGCTGGTCGGTGTAGCGGCGGTCGTCGGGCGTGCTCATGCGGTGTCGTCTCCCGGGAGTCGTGGGGGTGGTCCGGCGGCCCGCGGGACCGCGGTCAGTCGCCGGCGTCGGGCTGAGCGTATTGAGGCTCGTCGAGCGGCCGCAACGCGTCCACCACGACCCGGTCACGCTGCTCGATGTCGACGCTGCCGCCCTGCCGGCCGACCCGGTCGACGACGCCGCCGGGGATGCTCATCGCCGTCTGCAGGTCCTGCGGGGAGCCGATGACGACGACCTCGTAGGGAGCGCTCACCGCCCGCCCGTCGACCTGCAGGGCGCCCGGGACGCCGGTGACGGCGGTGGAGACGCCGATCCGCACGCCGTCGATCTGCATGGTCTCCGCGCCCGCGCCGCGCAGCTCCTGGACGGCGTCGAGGAGGTCGGCCACCCGCACCTGCCCCTCGGGGTCGCGGATGGTCATGACCAGGCCCGGCCCCTCGGCGGCGACGGTGCCGTTGAGGATGGCCAGGGCGTCGGCGCGCTCGTTGGCGTCCTCGAGGGCGGCGGCCGAGCGGCTGTCGGTGTCGGACAGCTCGCGCAGCGCGCTGCGCTGGTCGGCGATCTGGGCGCGCAGCCGCTCCTCCTCGAGGTCGAGGTCGTCGAGGATCGCGACGAGCTCCTCCTCGCGGGCGCCCTCCAGGGCCTGGCCGGTGTCGGTGCTGCGCACCTGGACCGCGATCGCGAAGCCGAGCAGCAGGGTGAGGACGCCGATGAGCGAGGCGGCGACCAGCCGCTGCCGCCGGCGCCGCGGGGCGGCCGGGGCCGGCTCGGGGGCGGGGGCGTCCTCCCCGGCCGGCGGGGCCGCAGCAGGCTCCTCGTCCCCGGCCGGCGCGGGAGCGTCCCCGGCCGGCTCGGGGGTCTCGCCGGCGGGCGCGGGAGCGCCGTCGGCCGCGGCGGGAGCGTCGTCGGCCGGGGCGGGAGCGTCGTCGTCCACCGGCTCGGGGGTGTCGTCGGCCGGGGCGGTCCCGGCGGCGCGGGCCTCGGCGGGTCCGGCGTCGGTGACCTCCGGCCCGGCGTCGGCCGGGCCGGGGAGCCGCGGGTCGTCCCCGGCGGGACGCGGGGTGCCGCTCATGCCCGGAACAGGTGCCGGCGGATGGCCGCGGCGTTGCCGAAGATGCGGATGCCGAGGACGACGACCACCGCCGTGGACAGCTGCGCGCCGACGCCGAGCTGGTCGCCGAGGAACACGATCAGCCCGGCGACGACGACGTTCGACACGAACGAGATGACGAACACCTTGGCGTCGAAGATCCCGTCGAGGCGGGCGCGGGCGCCGCCGAAGACCGCGTCGAGCGCGGCGACCACCGCGATCGGCAGGTAGGGCTGCAGCCACAGCGGGACGGTGGGGTCGAGGACGAGGCCGAGCGCGATGCCGACGGCCAGGCCGATGACGGGGATCACCGCTCAGTCCCCCGTGCCGCCGGCGGCGGCCTCGGCCGGCTGGCCGGCGAAGGGCTTGGCGGAACGCAGCTCGGGGACTCCCCCGGCGGGAACGGACAGCTCGTCCTCCTGGGCGAACTCGAAACGCAGGCCGTAGGTCTCCGAGATGACCGCCAGGGCGTTGACCTCGGGACTGGCCAGGAACCGGGCCCGGAGCTCGTCCGGGTCCCCGACGGCGCTGACGCGGTAGGGGTTGGTGACCGGGCGGAAGTCCACGAGGACCGCTTCCCCGGCGAAGCGGATCGCGGTCGTGGGACCCAGCCGCTGGTCGTTGATCGACACGGCCTCGGCGCCCGCGGACCACAGCGCGTTGACCACCAGCTGCAGGTCGCCGTCGCGGACGTCGCCGCTGCCGTCGTCCTCGGCGCCGCCGACCGGGTCGGCGTCGGCGTCGGGCTCGGCGTCGGCCAGGGTGACCAGCAGGCCGGGGCCGGTGACCGCGTCGAGGCCCGCGGCGAGCTCGGCGGCGTCGAGGGCGTCGATGGCCCGCTGGCCGACGGTGCTGGCGGCCAGGGCGTCGTCGCGGGCGTCGGCGACCTGCCCGCGCAGGTCCTCCAGCTCGGCGGCGAGGTCGTCGGTGCTGGCGGACTGGGCGCCGATCTCCTCCACCAGCCGGGCGCGGACCTCGTCCTGCCCGGCGGCTCCGGCGGCGGCCTGGTGGTAGGTGACGGAGAACAGCAGCCCGGCCAGCGCCATGGTCACCGCGACCGCCAGCGCGCCGAGCCGGCGGCGGGCCGGCGGGGCGTCGGCGGGACGGGCGGCGCGGGCCGCGGCGGCGCGGGCGTAGGCGGGGTCGAGGGTCTCGGCGAGCACCTGGTCCAGCAGCGAGGCGCCCATGGAGCGCATCCCGCCGCGGACCGGCGGGGCGGGCCGGGGAGTCGGTCGGGCGGCGGTCACGGCGCCGGGCGGGCCGCTGCGCCCGCCCCGGACGGTGCCGCGGCCCGGGTGAGCGCCCGCTCGGTGCGCACGATCCCGGCCACCTGGACGACGTAGAGCACGCCGGCCAGCACGTAGAGCACGCCGCCCCAGATGGTGAACGCGTAGGCGAACGGCTGGACCCAGGCCAGCCAGGCCCCGGTGGCGTCGTCGGCCAGGAGCAGCAGCGGGAAGGCGTAGAGCAGGTTGAACGTGGCCGCCTTGCCCAGGTAGTGCACCTGCAGCGGCTCGTAGCGGAAGTGGCGCAGGACCAGCAGCATCACGCCGAGCACCACCTCGCGGCCGACGAGCACCGCGACCACCCACAGCGGGACGACGTCGCGCAGCACGAAGGCGACCAGCGTGGCGATGATGTAGAGCCGGTCGGCGGCCGGGTCCAGCAGCGCGCCGAGGCGGCTGGACTGGCCGAGCACCCGGGCGAGCTTGCCGTCGGCCCAGTCGGTGACGCCGGAGAGCATGAGCACGGCCACCGCCCAGCCGTCCTCGTGCGGGCCCAGCAGCAGCCAGAGGAACAGCGGCACGCCGAGCAGCCGCAGCACCGACAGGGCGTTGGGGACCGTCCACACCCGGTCGGGCAGCTCGTTGCGGTCGGCCACCCGGCCCACACCCGCGTCCGGTCCCACGACCGCGCCCGCCATCGAGCCCGGCTCCGGGGACGCCGGGACGGCCGACGGCCCCTGCGACGACGTCACTGCTCCTCCACCCCGCTGCACACCGTGCCCGAGGCTAGTCGACGGACGCCGCCGCTCCCCGCCACTCGCGGGCCCGTGGCGGGCCCCCGCGGCGGGGCCGGCCGCTAGGCGGGGACGAGCAGCGACGCCGGGGCCGGCTCGTGGCCCAGCGGGCGGCGGCTGAAGGAGCCGGTGCCGTGACTGACCGAGCGCAGCGCGCCGGCGTAGCCGAGCAGCTCCATCTCGGGCACCTCGGCGCGGACGGTGGTGCGGTCCCGGTCAGGGTCGGCGTCGCTGCCGGTGACCCGGGCGCGGCGGGAGGACAGGTCGCTCATCACCGCGCCCACGTGCTCCCCGGGCACGACCACGTCGACCTCGCACCACGGCTCGAGCACCTTGGTGCCGGCGGCGGCCGCGAGCTCGCGGACCGCCAGCGCCCCGGCGGACTGGAAGGCGGCGTCGGAGGAGTCGACCGAGTGCGCCTTGCCGTCGACGAGGACGAACGCGACGTCGACCAGCGGCCGGTCGTCGTGCACGCCCTTGGCCGCCTGCGCGCGGATGCCCTTCTCGACGCTGCCGTGGTACTGGCTGGGCACCGCCCCGCCGACCACCTTCTGCTCGAAGGTGATGCCCGACCCGGGCGGCCCGGGCTGCGCCTCGACCACGACGACGGCGTACTGCCCGTGCCCGCCGGACTGCTTGACCAGCCGCCCGGTGGCCTTCGCCGGCGCGGCGAGGGTCTCGACCATCGGCACCCGCACCGGGACGGTGGTCACCGCGACGCCGTGCCGGGTGCGCAGCCGCTCGAGCAGCACCTCGCCGTGGGCCTCCCCCACGCACCACAGCAGCAGCTGCCCGGTGTCGCGCGAGCGCTCGACGCGCACCGTCGGGTCCTCGGCGGCCAACCGGGCCAGCGCGGGCCCGAGCCGGTCCTCGTCGGCGCGGGAGGCGGCCTCGACCGCGACCGGGTGCTGCGGCACCGGCAGGTCCCAGGGCGGCACCAGCCGCGGGTCGCCGGGTGCGGACAGGGTGTCCCCGGTCTCGGCGGTGCTCAGCCGGGCGACGGCGCAGACGTCGCCGGCCGGGCAGGCGGCGACCGGGCGCAGCGCCGACCCGAGCGGGGAGGACACCGCGCCGATGCGCTCGTCGGCGTCGTGGTCGGGGTGGCCGCGCTCGGCGCCGCCGTGCCCGGAGACGTGCACCGGGGTGTCCGGGGTGAGGGTGCCGGAGAAGACCCGCAGCAGCGAGACCCGGCCGAGGTAGGGGTCGGTCGTCGTCTTGACCACCTCGGCGACCAGCGGGCCGTCGGGGTCGCAGGTGAGCTCCGGGGCCCGCGAGCCGTCGGGGCGGGTGACCGGCGGGCAGCCGTGCTCGGTGGGGCTCGGGAAGCCGTTCACGATCAGGTACAGCAGCGCGTCGAGGCCGATGCCCTGCAGCGGGGCCGCGCACAGCACCGGGTGGAAGTGGCCGCGGGCGACCGCGGTGCCCAGGTCGGCCATCAGGTCGCCCTGGACCAGCTCGTCGCCGGCGAGGTAGCGCTCCATGAGCGCCTCGTCCTCGCTCTCGCCGATGATCCCCTCGATCAGCTCGCCGCGGAGCCGGTCGGCGTCGGGGGCCTGCGCGCCGGGCTCGAGCAGGTTGACCACGCCGGTCACCGTCCCGTCGGGCGCCCGGTCGACGAGGTGGACCGGGTACACCCCCTCCCCGAGCGCCGTCTGGCACAGCCGCACGGTCTCCTCGACGTCGGCGCGGGCGCGG
Source organism: Geodermatophilus sp. SYSU D00525 (assembly GCF_054050475.1). Lineage (NCBI taxonomy): Bacteria > Bacillati > Actinomycetota > Actinomycetes > Geodermatophilales > Geodermatophilaceae > Geodermatophilus > Geodermatophilus sp. SYSU D00525. The sequence continues at coordinate 109,769 of NZ_JBJGZK010000009.1, read as the reverse complement.
TCGAGCTGGGTGACGACGACGGCGCGCGGCATGCCGACCGCGGCGCACTCCTCCCACAGCTGCACGGTGGTCGCGTCGACACCGCCGACGGCGGAGACGACGAACAGCGCGGCGTCGGCGGCGCGCAGCCCGGCCCGCAGCTCGCCGACGAAGTCGGGGCTGCCGGGGGTGTCGAGCAGGGTGATCCGGGTGCCGTCGTGCTCGACGGTGGCCACGCCGAGGGTCACCGAGCGCTGCTGGCGGACCTCGACGTCGTCGCTGTCGAGGCAGGTGGTGCCGTCCTCGACCCGGCCGGCGCGCACGAGAGCGCCGGTGGCCACGAGCAGCGCCTCGGCGAGGGTCGTCTTGCCGGCACCGGCGTGGCCGACGAGGGCCACGTTGCGCACCCGGGCCGCCTCCCGCGGCTCCGGCGCCGGGACGACGTCCTTACCCACGGCGGCCGCCGGGCCGGTCGCTGTCCTGGACGGGGATGCGCACGGGGACCTCCCGGGCTCGCGGGATGTGGTGTGCACCACACCCTGCCCCCGGACGCGCGGGCCGGGCAAGTCCCTCCCGGGACTCAGTCGGCGGCGGTCCCGGCGGGGGTCCCCGCCGCCGCGCCGACGGTGACCCGGACGGTGCACCGGGCCCACCCGGCGGGGGTCACGTCGCCGACGGCCACCGTCACGTCGTCGCGGGTGCCGGCCGCCAGCGCGGCCACGAGCAGCCGGGCGGCGGCGGCCGCGGGGTCCCGCTCGGCGGCCAGGACCCGCTGCAGGGTGGCGGCGGGGACGACGCCGGACAGCCCGTCGGAGCACAGCAGCAGCCGGTCGCCGGGCTCGGCCCGGACGGCGACCACGTGGGCCCGGCCGGGGTCGGCCGAGCCGCCCACGGCGCGGAGCAGGACCGACCGCACCGGGGAGGCGGCGGCCTCCTCGGGGGTCATGTCGCCGGAGTCGACCAGCGCCTGCACCAGCGAGTGGTCGGAGGTGAGGCGGGTGAGGACGCCGCCGCGGAGCAGGTGGGCGCGGCTGTCGCCGACGTGCCCGACGACGAGCCGGCCGTCACGGGTGAGCACGGCCGCGGTGCAGGTGGTGGCCATGCCGGCCAGCGCGGGGTCGGCCGCGGCGGCGGCGCGCACGGCGGCGTCGGCGGCGGCGATCGCGTCGGCGAGCCCGGCGTCGGGACGGGCCTCGGTGCCGTCGCCGCGGGCGGCGGCCGCGCGGGCGACGACCTCCTCCACGGCCAGCCGGGCCGCGGTGCCCCCGCCCCGCCCCCCTCCTACGCCGTCGGCGACCACGAGCAGGGCGGGACCGGCGGACCCGGCGTCCTGGTCGGGGCCGCGCGGGCCGGCCAGGGAGACCGCGGCGGGGTCGAGGACCAGCCGGTCCGGGCCGGCCGGGCCCGGCGGCGGCACCGGACGCCCGCCGGGCGCCGCGACCGCCGGGAACCACGGCAGCGGCGTCGACGGGGCGGTCACGGGCGACAGCATGGACCGCCGTGCCCCGTCCCGGGGGGAAGCGCCCGCGGGGCCGGACCCCGCGGGCGGCGGCGCTCAGACCCGGACGTCCCGGTAGGCCTCCCAGGCGTTGCTCATGCGGGCCACCTGCCCCAGGGAGAACCGGTCCATGCAGAAGTCCTCGGTGTAGTCCATGAAGTTGTGGACCGGGTCGAGGCCGGGGTCGGCCGGGCAGCTGTCGCGGGTCGCGTCGACGGCGCACTCGAAGGCCGGCACCGCCTCGGCGGGGGTGTCGGCGACGTGGTCGCCGGGGCCGGAGCAGCCGCCCTGGAAGGTGTGGAACAGCCCGAGCCAGTGGCCGACCTCGTGGGTGGCGGTGTCCCCCTCGTTGTAAGGCGCCGCGGCGCCACCGGGCAGCGACTCGTCGAGGACGACCACGCCGTCGCGCCACAGCTGCCCGCCCTTGGCCGACTGCGGGAAGGTCGCGTAGCCGAGCAGGCCGCCGCCGATGGGGGCGACGTAGACGTTGAGGGTGGCCGGGCCGCCCTCGCGCAGCGCGGACTTGGCCGCCCGCTCCTCCGGGCTCCCGGGCACCAGGCCCGCCCAGGCCGCGTCCACCGTGTAGTCGGTGTCGACGAGGGCGAAGCGGAACGGGGTGTCCGGCGAGGGCCCGGCGGCGCCGACGCCGGCGTAGGCGTCGTTGAGCACCTGCACCTGGGCGGCGATCTGCCGGTCGCGCTGCCGCTGCTCGGTGCGGGACAGCGGCTCGACGGTGACGACGTGGACGTGCGTCGGGATGGTCACCGACGCGGCGGGCAGCACGGGCCGGCTCTTCGGGTCGCCCAGCGCCGCGGCCTGGTCGGTGGCGACGGCGTTGGGCTCGTCGCGGGTGGCCCCGGGCCGGACGCGGGCCTCGGTGCCGTGGCTGACGCCGTCGGTGTGGACGTCGGCGCAGGCCGCCGCGGCGCTGGGGAGGGCGGCAGCGGCACCGGCCGGGCCGGCCGCCGGGGCGGTCGTCAGGGCCAGTGCCACCGCGGCGCCGAGGGCGTGGACGGTCCGGCGCAACCGGGTCATGGGTGCCTCCGCAGGGCGCATCGGGTCCTCCGGCCCCGGCCCTGGCCGGCCGGAGGTGGGCGGGAGCCAACCACACTCCGGAACCGGACGGTCCGTCCACGTGTGTCGCAGGACACGTCCGCACCGACCAGGCGTGGACCTGCGGGCGGGAGCGGTCCGCCGGCGTCCGGGACACTGGGGCGGTGACGAGCGCGACGGGCGGGCACGCGGCCGGGCGGGACCAGGAGAGCAGCCGCGCGCACGCGGTGCCGCGGGAGGCCGCCGACGGGCCGCCGCCGTGGGTGGCCGCGTGCGGGACGCCGGTCGCCGTCGTCCAGGGGGCGTGGGACGGCCGGCGCGGACTCGGCGCGGACGACGTCTGCCCGGAGTGCCGGCGCCTGGTGCCCGCCCGGGGCTAGGTGCCGGCCGCCTCGAGCGCGTCGTCGTCCGCGGGCTCGGCCACGGTGGCGCCGGGCAGGCGCACGGTGAACACCGTCCGCCCGGGCCGGCTGTCCACGCCGACGGTGCCCACGTGCCCGGCCACCACGGCCGCGACGATCGCCAGCCCGAGGCCGGTGCTGCCGTTTGCCCGCGAGCGCGCGGAGTCGCCGCGGGCGAACCGCTCGAAGACCCCGGCCTGCAGCCCGGCGGGCACGCCCGGGCCGTCGTCGGCGACCTCGAGCACCGCGGTGCCGTCCTCGGCGCGCAGCCGGGTGGTCGCCGTCGTCCCGGCCGGGGTGTGCGTGCGGACGTTGGCCAGCAGGTCGGCCAGCACCTGGTGCAGCCGGGCGGCGTCGCCGGGGACGAGCACGGCCGCGCCGGGCAGGTCCACCCGCCAGCGGTGCGCGGGCCCGGCGGCGTGCGCGTCGCTGACGGCGTCCATGACCAGCCCGGTGAGGTCGACGGTGCCGACGGCGAGCTCGCGGCCGGCGTCGAGCCGGGCGAGCAGCAGCAGGTCGTCGACCAGGCCGGACGTGCGCACCGCCTCGGCCTCCACCCGGCGCAGCGAGGCGTCGGCGTCCTCGGGCAGCCCGCCGCGGCGGCGCACCAGCTCGGTGTAGCCGCGGACGGAGGTGACCGGGGTACGCAGCTCGTGGCCGGCGTCCGCGACGAACCGGCGCAGCCGGGTCTCGGAGGCCTGCCGCGCGGCGATGCCGGACTCCACCGAGTCCAGCAGCCGGTTGAGCGCCGCCCCCACCCGGCCGACCTCGGTGCGCGGGTCGGTGTCGGCGGCCGGCACCCGGTCGGGCAGCCGCACCTCGCCGCTGAACAGCGGCAGCGCGGCGACCCGCCCGGCGGTGGCGGCGACCCGGTGCAGCGGGCGCAGCGTGCGGCCCACCACCACCGACCCGGCGACACCGGCGGCCAGCAGCCCGGCGACCACCTCGACGGCGACCAGCCGGACCAGCGTGGCCTCGGCCGAGGCCAGCGGCAGGCCGGTGACCAGCACGTCGCCGTCGCCGGACGGCGAGGCGACCACCCGGTAGTCCCCCAGCGGACCGAGGTCCACGGTGCGCGCGGCCCGTCGGCCGGGACGCCGGCCAGCGCGGCGGCCTCCCCGGCGCTCAGCGCCCGACCGTCGCCCTCGGTGCCGACGACGGCGGCCTCGGTCACCGTGCCGTCGACGACGCGCGCGCCGAGTGTGCCGTCGCCCTGGCCGGGCACGAGCAGGAAGTCCGGTCCGCCCCCCGGGTCGCCGGGCCCGGGGGGCGGACCCGCTGAGCCCGCCGTCGGCGTGCGCCGAGCGGGTCACGGCGGCGGCCAGCCGGTCGTCGACCTGGCCGAGCAGCTCGCCGCGGACCGCGGCGGTCGCCGCCGCCCCCACGACGACGACCCCACGACGACGAGCACGAGGGCGAGCGGGACGAGGAAGACCCACAGCAGCCGCGCCCGCAGCGAGCGGGGCCGGGCTCGCCGCGGGAGGGCACGCGTCGTCACGCCGTCCACGGTCCGCGCCGCGGCTGCACGTTCCCTGGACGCCGGGCGGGAGTCGGCTGGGTCCCGGGCGCCGCGGCGTGCCGCCCGCCGTCCCGCCTGTCAGAGTCGGGGGTGATGACGACGGGGACCACCGGCCTGACCCCTCCCGCGGCGCCGGCCGGCCTGACCGCGGCCGAGGCGCGGGCGCGGCACCGGCGCGGTGAGGGCAACGTCGCGGTCAGCGCGTCCTCGCGCAGCTACGGCGTCATCCTGCGCACGAACGTCTTCTCCTTCTTCAACGTCATCCTGTTCGCCATCGGCGCGGCGCTGCTGGCGCTGGGCCGGTACAGCGACGCGTTCACCAGCGTCGGCCTCGGGCTGGTCAACGCCGCCGTCAGCGCGGTGCAGGAGATCCGGGCCAAGCGCAAGCTCGACCGGCTGCAGCTGCTCGCGCGCGGCACGGTGACGGTGGTCCGCGACGGCGCCGACACCGAGGTGCCGCCGGAGGAGGTCGTGCTCGGCGACGTGCTGCGGCTGCGCCCGGGCGGGCAGGTCGTCGTCGACGGGCCGGCGCTCGGCGGGCGGCTGGAGGTGGACGAGTCGCTCCTGACCGGGGAGTCCGACGCGCTGCCGAAGGAGCCCGGCGACGACCTGCTGTCGGGCTCGTTCGTCGTCGGCGGCGAGGGCACCCAGCTGGCCCGCGAGGTCGGCGCCGCCTCCTACGCCGGCCGGCTGACCGCCGAGGCGCGCCGGGCCTCCACCGACCGGACGCCGCTGCAGCGCCGGATCGACTTCGTCGTCCGGCTGGTCATGCTCCTGGTGCTGCTGATGAGCGTGACGATCCTGGCGCAGGCCGCGCTCGAGGGCTTCACCCTGGTGCGGACCGTGCAGACCACCGCGGTCCTCTCGGGCCTGGTGCCCTACGGGCTGTTCTTCCTCGTCGCGGTCGCCTACACCGTCGGGGCGGCGAGGAGCGCCGGCCGCGGCGCGCTGGTGCAGCAGGTGAACGCGGTGGAGTCGGTGAGCAACGTCGACGTCGTCTGCACCGACAAGACCGGCACGCTCACCACCGGCCGGCTGTCGCTGGCCGAGGTGCGCCCGGTCGGGCCGCTGCCGGCCGCCGGGGTGGAGCGGCTGCTGGGGTCGATGGCCCGCAGCACCGCCGCGGGCAACCTGACGACGGCGGCGCTGGCCGGGGCGCTGCCCGGGGAGCCGGTGCCGGTCGCCGAGGAGGTGCCGTTCTCCTCCGCGCTGCGGTGGAGCGCGCTGCGCACCGCGGATGCCGTGCTGGTCCTGGGCGCCCCCGACACGCTGGCGCCGCGGCTGTCCGGGGAGCCGCTGGGCGTCCCCGTGCGCGAGCTGACCGGCCGCGGGCTGCGGGTGCTGGTGCTCGCCCGCGCCGACCGGGACGCCCCGCTGCGCGACGGCGCCGGCCGGGCGCGACTGCCCGCCCTCGAGCCGCTCGCCGTCGTCGCGCTGGCCGACGAGCTGCGCCCCGGCGTCGTCGACACCCTCGCCCGGCTCACCGCGGACGGCATCGCGGTCAAGGTGGTCTCCGGCGACGACCCGGCCACGGTGGCGGCGCTGGCCCGGCAGGCCGGCCTGGAGCCGGGCGAGCCGGTGGCCGGCCCCGCCCTCTCCGGGCTGTCGGAGGCGCAGTTCGACGACGTCGTCGCGCGGACGACGGTGTTCGGGCGGATCGCCCCGGAGCAGAAGGAGCGGCTGGTCGACGCGCTGCGCCGGGCCGGCGGCTACGTGGCGATGGTCGGCGACGGCGTGAACGACGCCCGCGCGCTCAAGCGGGCGCACGTCGGGGTGGCGATGGCCGGCGGCAGCGCGGTCACGCGCGACGTCGCCGACATCGTGCTGACCGGCGACTCGCTGGCCGCGCTGCTGCCCGCCGCGCACGAGGGCCGCCGGATCATCACCGGGATCAGCACGTCGATGCAGGTGTTCCTCGCCCGCGTCGGCACCCAGGGGCTGGTCATCCTCGCCGTCACCATGCTCGGGCTGGGGTTCCCCTACTCCCCGGCCAACGTCGGGCTGACCCTGCTCACCGTCGGCGTGCCGACGCTGTTCCTCACCGCCTGGGCCCGCCCGTCCGCGCCCGACCCGCACCTGCTGACCACGCTGTGGCGGTTCGTGGTGCCGGCGGTGCTGGTGACCGCCGCGGGCGGGGTGGCCGTGTACGCCCGGCACTACACCGACCTGCTGCAGGGGTTCACCGACGACGCCGTCCCCTCGTTCGTCGTCGACGCCTTCGAGGACTACACCGGCGTGTCCTCCGACGACGTCGGCTTCGCCGAGGCGGCGGCGACGATCGGCGCGCAGACGGCGCTGTCGACGTTCGTCTCCTACGCGGCGTTCCTGCTGATCCTGTTCCTCAAGCCGCCGAACCGGTGGTTCGCCGCGTGGACCCGCCCCGACGGCGACCGGCGCCCCGCGTGGCTGGTCCTCGCGCTGGTGGTGGTGTTCTCCGCCGGGCTGTTCTGGCCGGCGTTCACGACCCACTTCGGGCTCACCGAGGCCGCCGACCCGGTGTTCGAGACCGTGGTCCCGGCGCTGGTGCTCTGGTTCGCGGTGCTGACCGCCGCCTACCGGTTCCGGCTGCTCGAGCGGGCGCTGGGCCTCACCGGCGTGGTCAGCCCGCTGCAGCCGCCGGGGTCACGGGACCCAGGAGCTCGGCGAGGGTGAGCGCGGCGGCCCGCGGCCGGTCGACGACGAGGACCTCGCCGGGCGCCGGCCCCGCGGCGCGGTAGCGGTCCCAGCGTCCGGCGTGCCGCCGCATCCGGCCCTCGGGGATGCGGCGGCCGCGGATGCGCTGGCCCTCGGCGGCGTCGTCGGCGGAGACGTCGAGCAGCACCAGCCGGACCGCGCGCCCGGCCCGGTGGGCCGCCCACAGCACCACCGGGCGCCACCAGCGGCTGGTCCACGGGTCGGTGAGGACGACGACCGGCGCCGTCCCCGCCAGGGCCCGGAGGACCCGCAGCCGGTGCGCGGTGTGCACCAGCGGGCGCATCACGCGGTAGGGCACCCGGGAGCCGGTGCGCCAGCGGGCGGCGACGTCCTCGGAGTCGACAGCGGCGACGCCCGGGACGCCGTCACCGAGCACCCGCCGCACCAGGGTGGTCTTGCCGCTGCCCGGCAGGCCGCCGACGACGACGAGCGTGCGGGCCGGCGCGGGCGGGCGCCCGCCGGGCCGTGCCGACGGCAGCGTGGTGGTCACGGGTCTCCTCCTCCGGGCGCCGGCCGTCGCGGGGCGTGCACTCCGGCGGAGCGGGGGACGGTACCGGCGCGGCGCCCCGCGGTGCCGGACCGCGTGCGCGGGGACCGGGGTGCAGCGCGGCACCGTCCTCCCCAACGGAGGACGGCGCCGCGAGGTGCCGGGCGGTCAGTCGTCCTCGTCGTCCGGGCCGCCGCGGCCGCCCCACCAGGGACCGTCCCCGTCGGCGGACTGCACGAACTCGGTGACCCGCGCCTCCAGGTCGGCCAGCCGCTCGTCGGCCTCCTCCTGGGTGAGGCGGCCCTCCTCGACGGCGGTGGCGATGCGCTCCTCCGCCGCGCCGACGAGCGCGGCGACGAGGTCCGCGACGGCGACGCCCCGGTCCTCGGCCACCGAGGCGAGAGTGGCGCCCTCGGCCTCCAGGGCCGTGCGCAGCTCCTCCTCGGACAGGCCCAGGGTCTCGGCGGCGACCGGGAAGCCGCCGCCACCCCAGCCGCCCCACCCGCCGTGCCGGCCACCGGGGCCGCCGTGCCAGGCCCCGGCGTCGCTCAGGGTGGCGGCGACCTCGTCGGCCTGCTCCTGGGTGATCGACCCGTCGTCGACCAGGCCGGCGAGGGCGTCACGGATGCGGTCGACGGCCGAGGTCGCGGAGGTCTCGGGAGTCGTGTCGTCCTCGGCCAGGGCCGGGGCGGCGAGGGCGAGGCCACCGACGATCAGGACGCCTGCCGTGGTGGCGAGCACGGTCTTTCTGCGCACGGGGGTTCTCCTCGTTCGGGCGGCCGGCTGCTCCGGCCGTCGCCCCGAGCGTCGGCGCGGTCCCTGTGACGGACCTGTCAGGCGGCCGTGGCGGGACTGTGGACCTCGCTGCCGTCCACCTCTGCCGCCCCGGGCGTGTGCAGCAGCACCGCCGCGGCGTTGGCCACCACCACGACGCCGATGCCGGCCCACTCGTGCAGCGCGAGCACCTGCCCGAGCAGCACCGCGCCGGCGAGGGCGGCCCACGCCAGGGTGCGCGCTGCACAGGACGCCGAACGCGCGCGGCGGGACCCAGCGCAGCGCGACCACGTCGGCGGCGTAGGGCACGGCCGAGGCGAGCACCCCGGCCGCGACGGCGCACGCCCAGCGGCGCGCCGGTGAGCCGCTCCTGCACGACCAGCACGACGACGACCGGGGTGACGGCCAGCGCGCACAGGGCGGTCGCGAGCGCGGGGGCCTGCAGCCCCGGCAGCCGGGCGCCGGCGACCCGGTTGAGCAGGGTGTAGGACGCCCAGCAGCCCGCGGCGGCCAGCCCGAGGCCGATCCCCGCCCAGTCGCTGGAGCCGCCGGGCAGCACGAGCAGCCACACCCCGCCGGCCGCGGCGAGGGCGACCAGCAGGTCCCGCCGCGACCGGGACCCGGCCAGGGCGACGGCCAGGGGCCCGAGGAACTCCAGGGTCACCGCGAGGCCCAGGCCGATCCGCTCGATCGCCGAGTACAGCGCGAGGTTCATCCCGCCGAAGACGGCGGCCAGCAGCAGCACCGGCCACCACTGCGGCCAGGTCAGGCGGTGCACGGCCGGACGGGCGAGCGGCAGCAGCACGGCAGCGGCCACCCACTGCCGCACCGCGACCACCCCGGCGGGGCCGACGGCCGGGAACGCCTGCGCCCCGAGGGCGGCGCCGGTCTGGTTGCTCGCCGAGCTGACCAGCAGGGTGGCGAGGCGCGCGGGTGGTCGCGCACGCCCGGCGGGTCGTCGAGGAGGTGGCCGCCCTGCGGCGCGCCGCCGAGCGGGGCCGCGGGGAGCTGCGCGTCGGCTACGCGTGGGCGGCGCTGGGCCGGCACACCGCCGCGGTGCAGCGCCAGTGGGCCCGGACCGCACCCGGCGCGTCGCTGGTGTTCGTGCACTCGAACACCCCCACCGCCGGGCTGGCCGAGGGGCTGGCCGACGTGGCCGTGCTGCGCCGGACGCCGGCCGACCCGCGGCTGCGGACGGCGCCGGTGGGGTCCGAGCGGCGCTACGCCGCGCTGGCCGCCGACGACCCGCTGGTCCGCCGCCGCACCCTGCGGCTGGCCGACCTGGCCGGCCGGGTCCTGACCTCCGAGTCATGGCCTCCGACGGCGCCACCGGCACGACGACGGCGCGGCTGTGGGCGCCCGGGCACGGGCCCGCGGAGATCCGGGACACCCGCGGGGTGCACGAGTGGCTCACCGCCATCGCCGCCGGCCAGGCCGCGGGCGTGACCACCGAGGCCACCGCACCACCGAGGCCACCGCGCGGCACCACCCGCGGCCCGGCGTCGCCTACCGGCTGCTGCGGGACGCACCGCCGGTCGAGGTCCGGCTGGCCTGGTGGGCCGACAGCCCGCCGCCGGGCCTGGCCGGCCTGGTCGAGGTGGTCCGCGCCCGCCTGTCCGGCACCGCCGTCCCCGGCTGACCTGGGAGGACGACACACGGACGTCACCCGTTCGTCGCCGATCGGGTCCAGGCTGTGCCCGTGCACGCCGTCCGCCCGCCGACCGGGCGCCCGCGCCGGGGTCTGCTCGCGCGGCTGGTCCTCGGCGCGCTGACGCTCGTCCTCGCGTCGGTGCTGGTGGTGACCGCCGCGGGCGTCCTGGCGGTGGTCCTCTGGGTCCGGGACGGCGGGGAGGGTGCGGAGGCGCCGGCCACGCTGCGGGCCGCGGTGGCGCCGGAGCCGGGCAGTCCCGGCGAGATCCGCGGCCTGGACGCCGCCGGGGAGGCCGCCGTCCCCGTGCCGCCGCCGCCGGTCGCCGTCGACGAGGCCGGGGTGCTGGCCGCCGTCGACGCGGCCGCGGCGACCGCGGACGGCACGGTCGCGGTGGCGGTGCTCGACGCGCTCGGCCGGCCGCTGGTCACCGGTCCGGCCGCCGGGGACGTCCTCCTGTCGGCGTCGCTGGTCAAGCTGCACGTCGTCGGCCGGCTGCTGGCGCTGGACGCCGCCGGCGCGGTCGACCTCTCCGACGGCGACCTCGCGCTGATGGAGCGGGCGATCGTGTCCTCCGACGACGGCGCGATGAGCACCCTGTGGGACCGCTACGACGGCGCCGCCCTGGTCACCGCCACCGCCGCCGACGCCGGCCTGACCGCCACCGCGCCGCCGCGGGTCGCCGGCCAGTGGGGCGAGGCGACACTGAGCGCGGCCGACGTCGCCGTCCTGCTCGTCGGCCTGGCCGGCACGCTCGGCGAGGAGCCGGCCGCCACGCTGCTCGGCTGGATGCGGAACACCGCACCGACGGCGGCCGACGGGTTCTCCCAGACCTTCGGCCTGCTCGCGGGCGGCAGCGGGGTGGCGGTCAAGCAGGGCTGGATCTGCTGCATCGACGGCCGGCGGCAGCTGCACTCGGCCGGCGTGCTGCCCTCGGGCACCGTCGTGGTCCTGCTCGGCGACTTCCCCGCCGCGACGTCGTGGGGGCGCGCCCGCGCCGCCCTCGACTCCGCCGCCGGGGCGGTGCTCGCCGCGCTCGGCTGAGCCCCTCAGGGAGCTCACAGGCGGGGTCCAGCCCCTCCGGAGGGTGCCCGGGCAGCGTGCCGTCATGGACCGCGACACCGCGCCCTGGCTCTTCGACCCCTCGGCGACCCGCGCCCTCGTGGTGGCCCGGCGCTCCCCCGGCGGCGGGCCGGTCGGGGACGTCGTCTCGGACGTGGTGTGGGGCGAGGTGGTGCGCCTGCTGCGCTGGGCGGCCGCCGGCGGGTCCGGGCCCGTGGAGCTGCGTCCGGGGACGTGGTGGCGGCTGGCCGCCGAGAGCGCGGCGCTGCTGCGCCGGCTGCCGGCCCTGAGCGCGGAGATCGACCAGCCCTGGTCGATGGTCCCGCCGGTCCCCGCCGAGCCCGGGGTCGATCCGGCCGGGCGGATCACGCAGGTGGCCCGCCGGCTCGCCGACCGGCTCCGCTCCGGGGAGCCCGTCCCCCTGCGCGTGCTGGCCGCCGAGGTCGACGCGCTCGGCGAGGCGGCCGTGCAGGCGCTCGCCGCCGACTCCCTCGGACACTAGACGGACGTCGTATCGCGATATATCGTTACTGTCATCCGATACGTCAGGAGGCAGTCATGACACCCGATCCACGCTTCGAGGGATGGCGGCCCGGTGGCCGCGGGCACGGCCGGGGCCACCACCCGCACGGCCACCGGCCACACCGGTCCGGCCCGGCCGGGCCCGGCGGCGGGGGCCCCGTCGGCTTCGGCTTCGGCGGCCCGGGCGTGCCCCGGTCCGGTCCGGGCATCGGTCCCGGCTTCGGTCCCGGCTTTGGTCCCGGCTTTGGTCCCGGCTTCGGTCCGGGCTTCGGCCCGGGCCCCGGTCCCGGTGGCGACCCGGCGGCCGGGTGGCGGCGCCGCGGCGGCCGCGGGAGGGCCCCGCGCGGCGACGTCCGCGCCGCCGTCCTGCTGCTGCTCGCCGAGCAGCCGATGCACGGCTACCAGCTCATGCAGGCGATCGCCGAGCGCAGCGGCGGCCGCTGGACACCCAGCCCCGGCGCCATCTACCCGACCCTCAGCCAGCTCGAGGACGAGGGCCTGGCCACGGTGACCGCCGACGCCGGCCGCAAGCTCGCCACGCTCACCGACGCCGGCCGCAGCGCCGTCGAGCAGCTGCGCGGCACCGGGAACGACCCCTTCGCGGGCGGCCCGGAAGGTGCACCCGCCGCCGACCTGCGCGGCCTGCTCGACCAGCTCCACGGCGCGGTCCGCCAGGTGGCGCGCACCGGCACCGAGGCCCAGCTCACCGCCGCGGCCGGCGTCCTCGCCGAGGCCCGCCGGGCGCTGTACCTCCTGCTGGCCGACGGGCCCGGCGGCACCCCGGACGCCGGCGCGCCGGAGACCCCGCAGGCCTGACCTGCACCGCCTCCGGTCCCCGCCGCAGCACCCCGCGGCGGGGGCCCGGCGTCCTCGGGGCCTGCCCCGCACCGCCCGCCGGCCGGTCGCGGGCCTGAGTTGGGGATAACGGTCGACCGGCGACGCCACGAGGGCGCCTCCCCGCTCGCTGTCGTCGAGGGGCCGTCCCCCGAGGGGACAGCCCCGCCCTACGCCTCGGCCGGCTCGGGGACGACGGCGCAGGTGCCCGCCGGGTAGAAGACGCCGGTGTGCCCGTCGGCGTCCCACTGGACGACGTACGGCGGCGCCCCGCCCTGCCCGCGGACCTCGAGCACCCGCCCGGTCCGGTCCGGCTCCCCCTGGTGGGTCGAGCGGACGACGATCCTGTCCCCCACGCGTGCTTCCACGGCGACCTCCCGGCGGTGGCGTGCCCTCTGCGCTGCCCGTCCTGGCCGGTCCAGCCTGCCGCTGCCGCCGGAGGGGGACAAGGGCCTCAGGCCGCCCCGTCGAGCACCTCGCGCAGCCGGGCCGCGAAGGCCGCGGGCTCCCCGGTCTGGCCGTACTCGCCGCCGAGGAAGCCCGCGTGCCCGCTGGGGAAGACGAGCGGCGCGGTCCCCAGCGCCGCGGCCACCCCCGCGCCGCCGCGGTGCGCGAGCTCACCCTCGGACTCGGCGCCGACGGCGACGACGACCCGGGTGGGCGCGGCCCGCAGCGCCTCGGTGTCGTGCTCGTGGTGGGTGCACGAGATCAGGTTCTGCCCGAGCAGGACGTCGTCGCGCGAGCCGTCGTCGTCGGCCGGCAGGCCGAACTGCGCCGGGTCGGGCCCGGGGCCCGCGAGCTCGGGCGTCACCGGGCCGCGGTGGGCGACCAGCCGGATGAAGGCCGCCATCCCGGCGCCGAAGCCGGACCGCTGGTAGGCCTCGCCGACGGCGCGGGTGGCGGCCGAGGCCTCCGCGGCGTCGGGGACGTACCGGACCGACGGCGGCTCGTGCGCGACCAGCGTGCGCACCAGCCCGGGGTGGCGGGCGACGAGGGTCAGCGCGTTCACCGCGCCGCCGCTGCTGGCGAAGACGTCGACCGGGCCGCCGCCGACCGCGGCGAGCACCCGGGCCAGGTCGTCGCCGTGCTCCTCCGGCGCGCTCGTGGCGGCGCCCTCGGTGCGGCGGCTGCGCTCGACGCCGCGCGGGTCGTAGGTGACCACCGTGCGGTCGGCGAAGTACCCGGCCAGCGTGCCGAAGCCGGCCGCGCCCATCGGCGAACCGACCAGCAGCAGCACGGGCGCGTCGGCGGGGCCGGGGCGGACGTCGTGGGTGAGGACGGCGCCGGGCACCTCGAGGGTGCGGGTCTCGAGCGCGGGGGCGGTGCTGGTCATCTCGGGCCTCCCGGGAGCGGTGGTGTCGGAGGGGAGACCGCCGCGGCGGGCCGGACTCATCGGCGCGCCGCCCCGATCGATGCGTACGGGCGTCCGCATGGATGTGTACGCTCGTCCGCATGACCTCGCCGCCCGCCCCGGACGACGCCCGGACCATGCGCGAGCGGATGCTCGCCGGTGACCTCTACGTCGCCGACGACCCCGAGATCGCCGAGGAGAGCGCCGCCGCCCTGGACCTGGTGGCCGCCTACAACGCCACCTCGGCCCGCCAGGGCCCGCTGCGCCGGGAGCTGCTCGGGCGGCTGCTCGGCTCGCTCGGCGAGGACACCGAGATCCGCCCGCCGCTGTACGTCGACTACGGCAGCCGGATCCGCATCGGCGCCCGGTGCTTCGCCAACGTCGGGCTGGTCGCCCTCGACGTCGCGGCCATCACCATCGGCGACGACGTGCAGATCGGGCCGAACGTCCAGCTGCTCACCCCCACCCACCCGGTCGAGCCCGGGCCGCGGCGGGACAAGTGGGAGGCCGCGCGGCCGATCACCGTCGGCGACAACGTGTGGCTCGGCGGCGGGGTGGTCGTGCTGCCCGGCGTCACCATCGGCGCGGACACCGTCGTCGGCGCCGGGTCGGTCGTGACCCGCGACCTGCCGGCCGGCGTGGTCGCCGTCGGCAACCCGGCCCGGGTGGTCCGCGAGCTGGACCGCGGGTGACCGCCCCGGCCCGGCGGCCGCGGCGGCACGACCCCGGCCGCCGGGACCGGCTGGTGGCCACGGCGCTGGACGTCATCGCCGACGCCGGCGTCGCGGGCGCCACGCACCGGGCCATCGCCCGCGCCGCCGACGTGCCCCTGGGGTCGATGACCTACCACTTCGCGAGCCTGGACGAGCTGCACGCCGCGGCGTTCACCCGGCACGTCGAGGAGGTGGCCGCCCGGTTCGACGCCCGGATGCGCGCCGCGCCCGACCGGGCCGCGGCCCTGGACGCGCTCGTCGGGCACCTCACCGGCGACCTCCTGGGCTCCGGCCGGGACCTGGTGCTGGCCGTCGAGCTCTACGTCGCCGCCGCCCGCCGGCCGGCGCTGCGCGCGGTCACCCAGGACTGGATGCAGCGCAGCCGGGCGAGCCTCGAGCGCCACTTCGACCCGGTCACCGCCCGGGAGCTCGACGCCCTGGTCGAGGGGCTGGTGCTGCACAGCGCCCTGTCGACCGACCCCATGGACCGCGCCCAGATCCGCGCCGCCATCCTCCGCTTCGCCGCCTGACCCCCTCCCGCCCTCGACTCCCTGACAGGACGCCCGTGTCGGACACCCTCCCGGTCACCGCCCCGCCCCGGCTGCGCGCCGCCCGCGCCGCCGTCGCCGCCTGCTTCTTCGTCAACGCGGTGCTCTACGCCGACCTCGTGCCGCGGCTGCCGGAGGTCAAGGACCGGCTGGGCGTCTCCAACGCCGAGCTCGGCGCGGCGCTGGCGGCCCTGCCGCTCGGGGCGCTGGTGTCCGCGCTGGCCTCGGCCGCGCTCATGCGCCGGTTCGGCTCGGCGCGGGTGGCCTCCTGGGGGCTGGTGGCGCTGGCCGCCGCCGTGTGGGGCGCCGCCGTCGCGCCGTCGTGGTGGCTGTTCGCCGGGGCGCTGTTCGTCGCCGGCGCGCTGGACGCGGTCGTCGACGTCGCGCAGAACGCGCACGGCCTGCGGGTGCAGCGGGCCTACGACCGGTCGATCCTGAACTCCTTCCACGGCCTCTGGAGCATCGGCGCGGTGGCGGGCGGGCTGCTGGGCTCCGCCGCGGCGGGCCTGCGCGTCCCGCTGGGGGTGCACCTGGGCGTGGTCGCGGCCGTCTTCGCCGTCGTCGCGCTGGTGGCGCACCGGTCGATGCTGCCCGGCCCGGACCGGGAGGAGGCGCCCGACGAGACCGTGCCCGCCGGCGGGCGGGGCACGCTGCGGGCGGTGGCGCTGCCGCTGACCGCACTGGGCGTGCTCGCCGCGTGCGGGGCGTTCGTCGAGGACGCGGGCTCCTCCTGGAGCGCGCTGTGGCTGCGCACCGAGGTCGGGACGGGCGCGGCGGCCGCGGGGCTGGGCTTCGTCGCGCTGTCGCTGGCGATGACCGTCGGCCGGCTGACCGGCGACCGCGTCGTCGACCGGTTCGGGCAGCGCCGGGTGGCCCGCGTCGGCGGCGCGATGGTGGCCGCGGGCACGGGCCTGGCGCTGGCGGTGCCGTCGCCGACGACGACGCTGGCCGGGTTCGCGCTGGCCGGGCTCGGCGTCGCCACCCTGGTGCCCGCCGTCTACGCCGCGGCCGACGACCTGCCCGGGCTGCGGCACGGCGTGGGGCTGACGCTGGTCAACTGGCTGCTGCGGATCGGCTTCCTGGTGTCCCCGCCGCTGGTCGGCGCGCTCGCCGACGCGACCAGCCTGCGGGTCGGGCTGCTGACCGTCGTCGTCGCCGGGGTGGCCACGGTGGTGTGCGGCGGGGTGCTGAAGGCGTCGGTGAGCCGCACCACCTGAGGGCCCGGCATCCGGTGGTGCACGACCGGCCTCCCCGGAGCCGGGCCAGGGAGCGGTGCTCGGAACCTGGCCCGGTGCCCGGCGGAGGAGTCCCCCTCTACTCGGCCGCGGCGGAGCGTGTGCCCACCCAGGGTGCACGCCCGGTGCACGGTCCGCATCCCGGAGTGTCGGTGGCCCGGGTCAGGATCGGCCGGTGACGACCTTCTTCCTCCCCCGTGCGACCGACGACGAGCAGGCCGAGCGGCTGTACGAGGCCCTCGCCGAGTTCGCCGGCTGCGAGCCCGCGCCGCCGGGGGCGCGGGTGCGCTCGGTCGCCTTCGACCAGGACGGCGCCCGGTGGGTGGCCGAGGTGGGCCGCGAGCTGCGCGGTCGGCGGACGACGCGGCTGCTGCGCCGCGGCGAGCTGCTCGAGCACACCGAGGAGCTCACCGACCCCGCCCGCGTGCTCGCCGTCTACCCGGGGACGCCGTACCACGTGGTCACCGACGCGCAGCCGATCACCGGCACCGCCTCGGAGTGGGCCAACCCGTTCCCCGTCACGCCCGCCGAGGTGGTGCTGTTCGACGCCCGCTGAGCCGCGGCGGCGCGGTTCCGTGACGTCGACACGACAAGTTGTCCCTATGTCCTGACAAAGTCTTGACGCCGCGCCGTGCGCCGGAGCACAGTCAGCTCCCATCCCGGGCACGACGCACAGGACGGAGCGGGACCGTGGACGACACCTCCGACGGAGCGGCCCCGGACGTGGTGGTCATCGGCCGCAGCGGCGTCGACGTCTACCCCCTGCAGACCGGGGTGGGCCTCGAGGACGTCGAGACCTTCGGCAAGTACCTGGGCGGGAGCGCCGCCAACGTCGCGGTCGCCGCGGCCCGCCTCGGGCACTCCCCCGCCCTGGTCACCGGCGTGGGCGACGACCCGTTCGGCCGCTTCGTCCGCCGGGCGCTGCGCGACCTGGGCGTGGACGACCGGTTCGTCGTCGTCGACCCCGACCACCCGACGCCGGTCACCTTCTGCGAGGTCTTCCCGCCCGACGACTTCCCGCTGTACTTCTACCGCCGCCCGACCGCGCCGGACCTGCAGATCCGGCCCGGGGACCTGGACCTCGACGCGCTCCGCGGCGCCCGGCTGTTCTGGGCGACGGTCACCGGCCTGTCCGAGGAGCCCAGCCGCTCGGCCCACCACGCCGCCTGGGCGGCCCGGGACCGCCGCCGGCACACCGTCCTCGACCTCGACTACCGGCCGGCGTTCTGGTCCTCCCGGGAGGAGGCCGCGGCGCAGGTCCGCGCCGCGCTCCCCTCCGTGACCGTGGCCGTGGGCAACCGCGAGGAGTGCGAGGTCGCCGTCGGCGAGACCGACCCCGACCGGGCCGCCGACGCGCTGCTGGACGCCGGCGTGGAGCTGGCGGTCGTCAAGCAGGGTCCGCGCGGGGTGCTCGGCAAGACGCGCACCGAGCGGGTCGAGGTGCCGCCCACCCCGGTCGACGTCGTCAACGGCCTCGGCGCGGGGGACGCCTTCGGCGGCTCCCTGGTCCACGGCCTGCTCACCGGCCTGCCGCTGGAGGAGCTGCTGCGCAATGCCAACGCGGCCGGGGCGATCGTCGCCTCGCGGCTGGAGTGCTCGACCGCGATGCCGACGGCGGCCGAGGTCGCCGTCCACGTCGCCGCGCACCGCGCGACCACCCCCCGACTGGAGGACACCCGTGTCTGACACCGCCCTCGACCTCCCCGGCGTCGGGACCGCCGCGCCCCTGTGCAGCAGCTACGCCGAGGTCACCGAGCTGCGCAGCCGCACCCCGGAGGCGATCGGCCGCGCCCTGGCCACCCGCCGCCGCCGGCCCGCGTTCCTCCCCGACGACGGGCGGCTGATGCTCGTCGCCGCCGACCACCCCGCCCGCGGGGCGCTCGCGGCCCAGGGCCGGCCCGCGGCCATGCACAGCCGCACGGAGATGCTCGACCGGCTGCGCACCGCACTCGCCCGGCCCGGCGTCGACGGGCTGCTGGCCACCGCCGACGTCGCCGAGGACCTGCTGCTGCTCGGCGCGCTCGAGGACAAGGTCGTCGTCGCGTCGATGAACCGCGGCGGCCTGGCCGGCTCCGTGTTCGAGATGGACGACCGGATGACCGGCTACGACGTGCAGGGCGTCGTCGACGCCCGGTTCGACGCGGCCAAGATGCTCAACCGCTTCGACCTCGACGACCCCGCCACGGTCGTGTCGATGGAGGCGGCCGGCCGCGCGGTCACCGCCCTGGCGCGCGCCGGGCTGGTGGCGATGCTCGAGCCGTTCCTGTCCCGGCGGGTCGACGGTCGGGTCGTCAACGACCTGTCCCCCGACGCGGTGATCAAGAGCGTGCACGTCGCCCAGGGCCTGGGCGCCACCTCCGCCTACACCTGGCTGAAGCTGCCGGTGGTCGCGGAGATGGAGCGGGTGGCGGACGCGACGACGCTGCCGACCCTGCTGCTCGGCGGCGACCCCGCCCGCCGGCCCGAGGAGACCTACGCCCAGTGGCGCGACGCGCTCGCGCTGCCCCCGGTGCGGGGGCTGGTCGTCGGCCGCACGCTCCTCTACCCACCCGACGACGACGTCGAGGCCGCGGTCGACACCGCCGTCTCGCTGGTCCACTGAGGACGGGCCCGCCGTGACCGCCACGTCCCCCGCTCCGCGCACCGCCCCCGACACCCGCTCCCTGCACCTGCCCGCCGGGACGGCCGCCACCGGGCCCTACGCCCTCGAGGTCACCCCCGAGTCGGCCGGCTGGGGCCACTCCGGGCTCCGCGTGCTCGAGCTGCCCACCGGCGGCCGGCACGTCCTCGACACCGGTCCGGACGAGGTCGTCGTCGTCCCGCTCGAGGGCGGGGTCACCGTCGCCTGCGACGGGGAGGTGCTCACCCTCACCGGCCGCAGCTGCGTCTTCGCCGGGCCGACGGACTTCGCCTACCTGCCGCTCGGGTCCACCGCCGAGCTGTCCAGCCGCAACGGCGGCCGGTTCGCGCTGTGCAGCGCCCGGGCGCGCCGTCGGCTGCCGGTCCGGTACGGGCCCGCCGCCGGGGTGCCGGTCGAGCTGCGCGGCGCCGGCCGGTGCAGCCGGCAGGTGCACAACTTCGCCACCGCCGGGGTCTTCGAGGCCGACTCGCTCATCGCCTGCGAGGTGCTCACCCCCGGCGGCAACTGGTCGAGCTACCCGCCGCACAAGCACGACGAGACCTCCGCCGAGGAGAGCGAGCTCGAGGAGGTCTACTACTTCGAGGTCGCCCCCGGCCCTCTCGGGCAGCCCGGCCTGGCCTACCACCGCGTGTACGGCACCGCCGAGCGGCCGATCGACGTGCTCGCCGAGGTCCGCGACCGCGACGTCGTCCTGGTCCCGCACGGCTGGCACGGACCGTCCATCGCCGCGCCCGGGCACGACCTCTACTACCTCAACGTCATGGCCGGCCCCGGCCCCGAGCGGGCCTGGCGCATCGTCGACGACCCGGCGCACACCTGGGTCCGCGGCACGTGGGCCGGCGAGGACGTCGACCCCCGCCTCCCCCTGCACGCCCCCGACCAGAACGGAGCGACCCTCCCGTGAGCGCGCCGACTCCCCCGCCGCCCCGGACCGGGACCGCGCGGCTGACCGTCGCCCAGGCGGTGGTCCGGTTCCTGGCCCAGCAGTCCACCGAACGCGACGGGCAGCGGCAGCGGCTGTTCGCCGGCTGCCTGGGCATCTTCGGCCACGGCAACGTCGCCGGCCTCGGCCAGGCGCTGCTGCAGGCCGAGGTCGACTCGCCGGGGGCGCTGCCCTACGTGCTCGGCCGCAACGAGCAGGCGATGGTGCACACCGCGGTCGCCTACGCCCGGGCGAAGGACCGGCTGCAGACCTGGGCGGTCTCCCCCAGCGTGGGACCGGGCTCCACCAACATGCTCACCGGCGCCGCGCTGGCGACGATCAACCGGCTGCCGGTGCTGCTGCTGCCGGCCGACACGTTCGCCACCCGCGCCGCCGGCCCGCTGCTGCAGGAGCTCGAGCGCCCCGACAGCGGCGACGTCACGGTCAACGACGCGTTCCGCCCGGTGTCGCGGTACTTCGACCGCATCTGGCGGCCCGAGCAGCTGCCCGGCGCGCTGCTCGGCGCCATGCGGGTGCTCACCGACCCGGCCGAGACCGGCGCGGTCACCCTCTGCTTCCCGCAGGACGTGCAGGCCGAGGCCTTCGACTGGCCGGTGGAGCTGTTCGCCCCGCGCACCTGGCACGTGGGCCGGCCGGTGCCCGAGCGCGCCGCGCTCGAGCGCGCCGCCGAGGTCGTCCGCTCCGCCCGCCGGCCGCTGGTCGTCGCCGGCGGGGGCGTCGTCTACTCGCACGCCACCGAGGCGCTGGACGCGTTCGCCACGGCCACCGGCATCCCCGTCGCGCAGACCCAGGCCGGCAAGGGCGCGCTGCCCTTCGACCACCCGCAGTCGGTGGGCGCCATCGGGTCCACCGGCACCACCGCGGCCAACGCGCTGGCCCGCGAGGCCGACGTCGTCATCGGCATCGGCACCCGGTACCAGGACTTCACCACCGCCTCCCGCACCGCCTTCGCCGACCCCGGCGTGCGCTTCGTCAACGTCAACGTCGCCGCGATGGACGCCGCCAAGCACGCCGGCGTCACGGTGCAGGCCGACGCCCGGGAGGCGATCACCGCGCTGGGCGCGGCGCTGGCCGGCTGGTCGGTCGACGACGCCTACCGGGCCCGCACCGCCGAGCTCGCCGCGGCGTGGGAGGCGACCGTCGAGGCCGCCTACCACCCGGCGACGTCGGGCAGCGGGGGCCGGCTCACCCAGAACGAGGTCATCGGCGTGGTCAACGAGGTGTCGGCGCCGCGGGACGTCGTCGTCTGCGCCGCGGGCTCCATGCCCGGTGACCTGCACAAGATGTGGCGGGTCCGCGACCGCAAGGGCTACCACGTCGAGTACGGCTACTCGTGCATGGGCTACGAGATCCCCGGCGGCATCGGCGTCCGGATGGCCAGCCCCGACCGCGACGTCTTCGTCATGGTCGGCGACGGCTCCTACCTGATGATGCCGACCGAGCTGGTCACCGCCGTGCAGGAGGACGTCAAGATCGTCGTCGTCCTGGTGCAGAACCACGGCTTCGCCTCGATCGGTGCGCTGTCGGAGCAGCTGGGCTCCCAGCGGTTCGGCACCCGGTACCGCTACCGGACCGCCTCCGGCCGGCTCGACGGCGGGGTGCTGCCGGTCGACCTGGCGGCCAACGCCGCCAGCCTCGGCGTCGACGTCCTCTCCGCCCAGGACGGCCCGAGCCTCGAGGCCGCCCTCCGCAAGGCCAAGGCGAGCGACCGCACCACCGTCGTGCACGTGGAGACCGACCCGCTGGTCGACGCGCCCTCCAGCGAGTCCTGGTGGGACGTCCCGGTCAGCGAGGTCTCCACCCTCGAGAGCACCCGCAGCGCCCGCGCCGTCTACGAGGGCTGGAAGGCGCGCCAGCAGTCCCACCTCGTCCCCGCCCAGCCCTGATCCCGAGACGGAGGAGACCTGATGACACAGCAGCCGATGACACAGCAGCACGGCCGCGCGCGGATCCGGGTGGGGTCGGCCCCCGACTCCTGGGGCGTCTGGTTCCCCGACGACCCCGACCAGGTGCCCTGGCAGCGGTTCCTCGACGAGGTCAGCGCCTGCGGCTACGAGTGGATCGAGCTGGGCCCCTACGGCTACCTGCCCACCGACCCGGCGCGGCTGTCCGACGAGCTCGCCGCGCGCGGCCTGGAGGTGTCGGCCGGCACCGTGTTCGAGCACCTCCACCGCCCCGGCTCCTGGGAGGCGGTGTGGAGCCAGGTGAAGGACGTCGCCGCGCTGACGCAGGCCACGGGCGGCACCCACGTGGTGGTCATCCCCGACACCTTCCGCGACCAGAAGACGGGCGCCGACGTCGAGTCCCGCGAGCTCACCGCCGAGCAGTGGCGGGCGAAGACCAGCGGTGTGGACCGGCTGGCCCGCGCGATCCGCGAGGAGTACGGGCTCACCATCGCCTACCACCCGCACGCCGAGAGCCACGTCGGCTGGCAGCGCGACATCGAGCGGTTCCTCGCCGACACCGACCCGGGGCTCGTCCCGCTGTGCCTGGACACCGGGCACGTCAGCTACTACCGCGGCGACAACCTGGAGCTGATCGAGAAGTACCCCGAGCGGATCGGCTACCTGCACCTCAAGCAGGTCGACCCGGCGGTGGTCGACGAGGTGCTCGCGAAGGACGTCGTCTGGCCCGAGGCGGTCAAGATGAGCACGTTCGTGGAGCCACCCCACGGCGTGCCCGCCTACCCGCCGCTGTTCGAGGCGATCGAGCGGCACGGGCTCGACGTCTTCGCCATCGTCGAGCAGGACATGTACCCCTGCCCGCCGGACCAGCCGTTCCCCATCGCCCGGCGCACCCACCGGCACATCGCCGGGTGCCGGCTGCCGTCGCTGGAGATCGGCACCCCGAGGGCCCCCGCCGCCCGATCGGAGGCCCGGGCGTGACCACCGCCGAGACCCGCGCCGGAGCCCTCCCGGAGCTCGCCGACGTCCCGGCGCGCGACCTGCGGGTCGCCGTCCTCGGCGTCGGGATGATGGGCGCCGACCACGTCGCCCGCCTGCACAGCCGCATCTCCGGCGCCACGGTCGCCGCCGTCAGCGACGCGTTCGCCGACAAGGCCGAGCAGGTGGCCGGCACCGTGCCCGGCTGCCGGGTGGTCGGCGACCCGCTGGACGCGATCGCCGACGACGACGTCGACGCCGTGCTGGTCGCCACGCCCGGCCAGTTCCACGAGGAGCAGGTGCTCGCCTGCATCGAGCGCGGCAAGCCGGTGCTGTGCGAGAAGCCGCTCACCATGGACGCCGAGAGCTCGCTGGCCGTCGTCCGGGCCGAGGACGCCTACACCGCCCGCACCGGCCGGCGGCTGGTGCAGGTCGGCTTCATGCGCCGCTTCGACCCCGAGTACGCCGAGCTCGAGGCGCTGCTCCGCTCGGGGGCGCTCGGCGAGCCGCTGGTCGTGCACTGTGCGCACCGCAACGCGGCCGTCCCGCCGCACTTCACCAGCGAGATGATGGTCAACGACTCGGTGGTGCACGAGGTCGACGTCGCCCGTTTCCTGCTCGCCGAGGAGATCGCCGCGGTCACCGTGCTGCGGCCGCGGCCCACCCGGCACGCGGTGGCGGGCCAGTCCGACCCGCTGCTGGTGTTGCTGGAGACGACCGGTGGCCGGCTGGTCGACGTCGAGGTCTTCGTCAGCACCGGCGTCGGCTACGAGGTGCGCACCGAGGTGGTCGGCGAGGACGGCAGCGCGATGATCGGCCTGGACCTCGGCCTGGTCCGGCAGTCCGGCGGGGCGGCGGGGGCGGCCCGGTCGACCGGCGTGGCGCCGGACTTCCGGCAGCGGTTCGGCCGGGCCTACGACATCGAGCTGCAGCGGTGGGTGGACGCCGCCCGCCGCGGCGACGTCGACGGCCCCGGCGCGTGGGACGGCTACGCCGCCCAGGCGGTGTGCGCGGCCGGCGTGCAGGCGCTGCGGTCCGGGCGGCGCACCGAGGTCCGGCTGGCGGCCCGGGAGGCGGCACGGTGAGGATCGCCCTGGACCCGCAGATGCTGCGGACCACGCCGCTGCTCGAGCTGCCCGACGTCGTGGCCTCGATGGGCTACGAGTGGATCGAGCTGTCCCCGCGCGAGGACTTCGTCCCGTTCTTCAAGCACCCGCGCGTCGACCTGGCCACGGTGCGGGCGTTCCGGTCGCGCCTGGCCGACGCCGGCGTCGGCGTCACCTCGGTGCTGCCGGTCATGCGCTGGTCCGGACCCGGCGAGGAGGAGCGGCAGGCGGCGGTGCGCTACTGGAAGCGGGCCGTCGAGATCACCGTCGAGCTCGGCGTGGACACGGTGAACTCCGAGTTCAACGGCCGGCCCGAGGCGCCGGAGCTCGCCGAGGCGATGTTCTGGCGGTCGATGGAGGAGCTGCTGCCGGTGTTCGAGCGGGAGGGCGTCCGGCTGGCCCTCGAGCCGCACCCCGACGACTTCATCGAGCTCGGCCACCCCGCGGTCGACATGGTCCGCGGCATCGACTCGCCGTGCGTGTCGTTCCTCTACTGCACGCCGCACACCTTCCACCAGGGCGACGACGCCGCCGGGATCATCGGGCACGCCGGCGACCTGCTCACCCACGTGCACGTCGCCGACTCGATGGACCACCGCGCCTCCGACGGGCTGCGCTACATCACCAACCCGCCCGGCAACACCACCCGCGTCCACCAGCACATGGAGATCGGCCGCGGCGACGTCGACTTCGACGCGGCCTTCGCCGCGCTCGCCGGGATCGGTTTCGACGGCGTCCTCACCACCTGCGTCTTCGGCTGGGACGACCAGGCCCGCGAGTCCGGCACGCGGATGCTCGCCGCCATCCGCGAGCTGGTCACCAAGCACTTCCCCGACAGCACCCTCACCTGAGGAGCACCGACCATGCCCACGCACATCCCGCACTGGATCGACGGCGCGCGGCGCGACGGCACCAGCGGCCGCACCGGCGAGGTGACCGACTCCGCCACCGGCGAGGTGACCGGCGAGGTCGCCCTGGCCTCCGCGGAGGAGGTCGAGGCGGCCGTCGCCGCCGCCGCGGCCGCCTTCCCGCGCTGGCGGGACACCTCCCTGGCCAAGCGCACCGCGGTGCTCTTCCGCTTCCGCGAGCTGCTCAACGCCCGCAAGCCCGAGCTGGCCGCGATCATCACCGCCGAGCACGGCAAGGTGCTCGACGACGCCCTCGGCGAGGTCTCCCGCGGCCAGGAGGTCGTCGAGTACGCCTGCGGCGTGCCCTCGCTGGTCCGCGGCGGGTTCACCGAGAACGCCTCGACCGACGTCGACGTGCACTCCGTCCGCCAGCCGCTGGGCCCGGTGGCGGTCATCAGCCCGTTCAACTTCCCGGCGATGGTCCCGATGTGGTTCTTCCCCATCGCGATCGCCACCGGCAACACCGTCGTCCTCAAGCCCAGCGAGCAGGACCCCTCCGCGGCGGTCTGGATGGCCGAGCTGTGGAAGGAGGCCGGGCTGCCCGACGGCGTGTTCAACGTGCTGCAGGGCGACAAGGTCGCCGTCGACGGGCTGCTCGAGCACCCGGGGATCAAGGCGGTGTCCTTCGTCGGGTCCACCGCGATCGCCCGGTACGTCTACGAGACCGGCACCCGGCACGGCAAGCGCGTGCAGGCCCTCGGCGGCGCCAAGAACCACATGGTCGTGCTGCCCGACGCCGACCTCGACCTCGCCGCCGACCAGGCCGTGAACTCCGGCTTCGGCTCGGCCGGCGAGCGGTGCATGGCGATCAGCGCCGTCCTCGCCGTCGGCGGGATCGGCGACGACCTGGTCGCCCGGATCGCCGAGCGGACGCGGACGCTGCGCACCGGCGACGGCCGCAAGGGCTGCGACATGGGCCCGCTGATCAGCAGGAAGCACCGCGACCGGGTCGAGTCCTACGTGGAGGCCGGCGAGCAGGAGGGCGCGAAGGTCGTCGTCGACGGCCGCCGGGTGCAGCCCGACGGCGGGGAGGACGGCTTCTGGCTCGGCCCGACGCTGGTCGACCACGTCGAGCCGCACATGAGCGTCTACACCGACGAGATCTTCGGGCCGGTGCTGTCGGTGCTGCGGGTGGACAGCTACGAGCACGCCGTCGAGCTGATCAACCGCAACGAGTACGGCAACGGCACCGCGATCTTCACCAACGACGGCGGCGCCGCCCGGCGGTTCCAGCACGAGGTGGAGGTCGGGATGATCGGCATCAACGTGCCGATCCCGGTGCCGATGGCCTACTACTCCTTCGGCGGGTGGAAGAACAGCCTGTTCGGCGACGCCCACGCCCACGGCGCCGAGGGCGTGCACTTCTTCACCCGCGGCAAGGTGGTCACCTCCCGCTGGCTGGACCCCAGCCACGGCGGGCTCAACCTGGGGTTCCCGCAGAACGCCTGAGCCCCGGGTCAGTGGTGGTGGGTCTGCCGGCCGAGGGTGTCCACGGGGGTCGCGCCGGGGCGGGTCCACTGCGGCACGGGGCGGCTGGTCGGCCCCCAGGCGGCGTTCCCGTCGGCGTCCGAGCGCCAGTACCAGCAGATCGGCGCGCCGTGCCCGCCGACCGGTGAGCCGACCTGCGGGGCCTGCGGCCAGCCGTCGGGGACGTCCTCCCACGCCTCGCGGCGGCCGTAGGGCGTCATGTCGAGCAGGCCGAGGGTCCCGTCGGCGGGCTCGTTGCCCCGGCCGGTCGTGGAGTAGGTGAGGAACACGCGGTCGCCGTCGCGCAGGTAGCAGGACAGGTGCCCCTCCTCCGTGGCGATCCACTCCTCCACCCCCCGCACCGAGTACCAGGGCTGGGTGTAGCCCATGAACCCGACGAAGGGCGCCACCTCGTCCCAGGCCCCCGAGGTCAGGACGGCGAACGAGACACCGCGGGCGTTCAGGTAGACGGCGTCTCGCAGGTGCCAGAGGTTGAAGGTGCAGCCCTCGCACTGCCCCTGGTGCGGCGCGCCGTCGTACCACATGGAGTGGTAGACGAGGAGCTCGTCGCGGCCCTGGAACAGCTCCGGGAACCGGACCGGGCCGTCGGGTCCGACGACCTCGGCCGTGCCGTCGACCTCCACCATCGGCAGCCGGCGGCGGGCCGCGGCGATGGCGTCGCCCTCACGGGTGTGCGCCTTCTCGCGCACCAGGAGCTCGTCCCGCGCGGCCTGCCAGGTGGCCCGGTCGACGACGGGCGGACGGCCGGCCGGCGCGGGAGCCGGGCGGTCCGGGGTGGTCGTCATGGCGTCCTCCGGGGGATCTCGTCACCGACGCTTCCCAGGGAGGACCCGCGCCCCGGCCGGAACTCATCGCGGACGGAGGCCCCCGCTACCGGCGGGCGCGGGCCACCGCGGCGGACAGGTCGCCGCGCCACGGGTCGCCGTGGCCGGGGACGAGCAGGTCGGCCGGCAGCGCGGCGAGGGCACCGAGGGCGTCGCGGGCGCGGTCCGGGGAGGCGGCGAAGAACCCCGGCAGCAGCTGCGGCCCGCGCACCCGCGACGTCGGGTGGCCGGTGACGAGCGCGTCGCCGGTCGCCACCACCCCGTGCCGGGGGAACAGGTAGGCGGTGTGCCCGGAGGTGTGGCCGGGGGTGGGCACGGGGACCGGCCCGCCCGGGAGGTCCAGCGGGCCGCCGTCCGGGCCGCCGTCCGAGCCGTCGCCGGGGAACGGCCGCGCCGCGGCGACGACGGGGTGCGCGGTGGCCCCGGCCCGCACGATCGACAGCGCCCACCGGGCGACCCGCGGCCGCCAGGCCCGGACGGCGACGTCGAGCGGCGTGGCCTGCTCGCGGCGCTCCCCGCGGGTGTTCGGCAGCTCGTCCGGGTGCACGAGCACGGGGGTGCCCGCCGCGAGGGCGGACAGCCCACCGACGTGGTCGACGTGGGCGTGCGTGACGAGGACGGCGCGCACGTCCTCCGGGCGGGAGCCGAGGGCGCGGACCGCGTCGGCGAGGCTCGCGGCGTCGCCCGGGTACCCGGCGTCGACCAGGGTCAGGTCGCGGCCGTCGCGGACCAGCACCCGGTTCACCGCGGTGCCCGGCACGCAGAAGACGTCCTCGGTGACCTCGTGCACCGGCGCTCCCTCCCCCACCCGGACGGTAGCGCCGCGGGGGTTGCCCGGCCGCCCGGCGGGGTGTCGACTGGCCGGGCCGTCGGAGGGAGGGAGCCGGTGGGACGTCGGACCCGGAGCGGGCTGCAGGACGAGCTGCTGCGGCTGCTGCGCCCGCCGGACCCGCGGCGGGAGCGGCTGCCCAGCGAGCGGGTCGCGCCCGCGCTGGCCGCGATCGGCGACCGGATGTCGGGCCGGCCGGCGGACGAGGTGTGCGCCGCGCTGGAGGCGGCGGTGCGGGAGGCCGGCGGCACACCCGACCGGGCGGCGCTGCGGGAGTTCGCGGCCGACATCGAGGCCGGCGACAACCCCTTCGCCTGAGGACCCCGGACGGTGGGACGCTCGGTCCCGGAGGGGCGCTCCCCCGTCTCCCCCGCCCCGGCCGAGGTGAGGCCCGATGACCGCAGCGGCGATCCGCCGGCTGACCGCGTCCGGCGTGGGGGCGTGCCTGCTGGTGGCCGGCTGCGCCGGCGACCCGGACGGGTCCCCCGCACCGGCGGCCGCCGCGCCGGCGAGCGCCCCCGACCGGCGGGACGCCACCTACACCGTGACCTGCGACGGCGTCGTGCCCGAGGGGTTCGCGGTGACCCTGCGGGACGGGTCGGCGCGCGTGCCCGCCGAGACCGGCCCCTACGACTGGTTCGAGGTCTCCCTCGCCGCCGAGACGACCGGGGACGTCGACCGCGACGGCCGGCCGGACGCCGTCGTCCTGCTGCGGTGCTCCCCGCAGCCGTCGAACGGGATCGTCGAGGAGGTCCAGGTCCTCGACGCCGACGGCGACCGGCTCGCCACGCTGCCGAGCCCGCGCACGCTGCCGCGGGCCGACGTCCTCCCGCCCGTGTACGACCCGGACGGGCTCGCGGTGGAGGACGGCCGCGTCGTCGCGGTCATGCGGGTGTACGAGCCGGGCGACACCCACGCCGGCGGCCCGTCCGGGCGGATGACGGTCCGCTGGCAGTGGGACGGCCGGGACTTCCGGCGGCTGCCCTAGGTGCCGCCGGACCCGGTCAGGCGCGGGCGAACAGCGCCCGGTGCGCCTGGCGGCCGAGGATCTCGGCGGCGAGGCCGCGCTCGGAGCCGCGGCCCTCGAGCAGGGCGGCGAGGTCGTCGCGGTCGGCGGTGGTGGCGTAGTCGGCCAGCTCGCGCTCGAGGGCGCGGCGTGACCGCTGCCACACCGAGCCGCGGCCGAACGGGGCGAGGAGGCGGGGAGCGGTGCGGGTCATGACGGTTCTCCGTGCTGCATCTGCGATCGCTGTACCGACTCCATCGTCCTCGCCCGCGGCACACCGGTGGCACTCCGGGCCTGTGAGTGTCGGCACCGTGACCGGACGCACCCGCCGGAGGGTCAGCGGCCGACGAGCGTCGTCTCGAAGTCGTAGCGGGACGCGCGGTAGACGTGCCGGCCGAGCTCCACCGCGCCGCCCTTGTCGTCGAACGCCGTCCGCTCCATCGTGAGCAGCGCCGCGCGCGGCGGCTCCTGCAGCAGCCGGGCCTCGTCGGCCCGGGCCAGGCGGGCGCCGATCCGCTGGTGGGCGACCCGCAGGTGCACCCCCTGCGCCCGCAGGTACTGGTACAGCCCACGCTCGACGAGGTCCTCCGCCGACGGGTGGAACCGGCCGGGCAGGTGGTTGGTCATCAGCGCCAGCGGCTCGCCGTGCGAGCGCCGCAGCCGGCGGACCACCACGATCTCCTCCC
Organism: Geodermatophilus sp. SYSU D00525; assembly: GCF_054050475.1. Taxonomy (NCBI): domain Bacteria; kingdom Bacillati; phylum Actinomycetota; class Actinomycetes; order Geodermatophilales; family Geodermatophilaceae; genus Geodermatophilus; species Geodermatophilus sp. SYSU D00525. The sequence continues at coordinate 80,138 of NZ_JBJGZK010000009.1, read as the reverse complement.
CCGGCGCGAGGTCGAGCTCCCCGGCGACGTCGGCCGGCGCGGGGCGCCGCTCCAGCGACAGCACCTCGGTCGTCGGCTCCTCACCGGCGCGGGACAGGTCGTCGTAGAGGCTGGTCAGCTCCACCGACCGGCGGACGTGCGGCTGGATCACCTGGGTGCCCACGCCGCGCTTGCGGACCAGCAGTCCCTTGTCGACCAGCTCCTGCACCGCGCGCCGGACCGTCGGCCGGGACAGCCCGTACCGCTGGGCGAGCAGCAGCTCGTTCTCCAGCCGCGAGCCCGGGGGCAGCGAGCCGCCGGTGATCGCCCCCTCGATGGCCTGCGCCAGCTGGAAGTACAGCGGCGTCGGGCTCGAGCGGTCGATGTCGAAGGTGAGCACGTCTGCCTCCCGGGGAGCGAGCACCGCGGGTCGGTTCGGAGCACCCGCCTCCCGCCCCCCGATGATCGCACCCCGCCGGCCGGGATCCTCCTGTCCTCCCCTCATCGGGGCAGCCGGACAACAGGATGTCCGGACAAGCAGACGTCAGCCGTAGGCGGTGCAGAACGCCGCGAGCGCCTCCTCCGGGTCGCCGGACGCCCAGCCCTCCAGCGCGACGACGCCGTCGTAGCCCAGCCGGGCCAGCGCCGCCGCGACCGCCTCGTGGCGGATCTCCCCCGTACCCGGCTCGCACCGCCCCGGGACGTCGGCCACCTGCACCTCGCCGACCAGCGGCAGCGCCCGCTCCACGAGCGCGATGAGGTTCCCCTCGCCGATCTGCGCGTGGTACAGGTCCAGGTTGAGCCGCAGGTGCGGGCTGTCCACCGCCTCGACCAGCGCGATCGTGTCCGCGGCCCGGGCGAACGGCGTGCCCGGGTGGTCCACGGCGGTGTTGAGGTTCTCCAGCGTGAACACCCGCCCGGCCCGCTCGCCGAGCTCCGCCAGCCGGGTCAGGGTGCGGGCGGCGGTCAGCCACATCGCCGGGGTCACGACGGCGGCGGGGACGACGGGCAGCCCGCGGGCGTCCAGCCCGGTGCCGTGCACGTTCAGCCGCGGGCAGTCCAGCCGCTCGGCGGCCGCCAGCGACCGCTCGGCGGTGCGCAGCAGCTCGGCCGCGCCGTCGTCGTCGGCGAGGGTGCCGGTGACGTAGCCGGTCATCGAGGAGAACGTCGCGCCGGTGGCGGCCAGCGCGTCGAGGTCCTTGCCCGTCCAGTCCCAGATCTCGACCTCGAGCCCGGCGGCGGCGATCCGCCGCACCCGCTCGGCGAACGGCAGGTCGAGGAACAGCATCTCCGCCGAGGCGGCCAGCCGGTACCGGCTCACTTCTCCACCTCGTCGGTCCGCACCGGCCGGCCCGCGCGGACCGACTCGGCCGCGGCCAGCGCGATCGCCAGCGCCGCGCGGGCGTCCTCCCCGGTGACCGGGGGCGGCGTCCCGCCGCGGACGGCGTCGACGAAGGCCGCGAGCTCGGCGGTGTAGGCGTCGGCGAACAGCTCCTGGTCGCTGCGGACGGTCTCGGCCACCCGGCCGCCGGGGCCGGAGAACACCGCGCCGGTGCGGCGGCCGTCGCCCATCGTGACCATGCCGCCGGAGCCGAGCACCTCGCCGCGGACGTCGTAGCCGTAGGCGGCCTCGAAGCAGGCCTCGGCGACGCCGATCGCGCCGTCGTCGAAGCGGACGACGACGACCGCGGTGTCCAGCAGCCCCCGGTCGCGCCAGGCGGGCTCGACCAGCGCGTCGGCGACGGCGTGCACCTCCACCGCCTGCGCGCCCGGGTGCAGGAACCGCAGCGTGTCGAAGTCGTGGATCAGCGTCTCGAGGAAGACGGTGTCCGGCTTCACCCGCGCCGGGACGAAGCCGCCCGGGTCGCGGGTGAGCGAGCGCAGCAGCCGCGGCGTGCCGAGCGTGCCGTCGTCCAGCAGCGCGCGGGCGGCGGCCCAGTCCGGGGCGAAGCGGCGGTTGAAGCCCACCTGCAGCACCACGCCGGCGGCGCGGGCGGCGTCGATGGCGCGGTCGGCGTCGGGCAGCGTCACCGCCATCGGCTTCTCGCAGAACACGTGCCGGCCGGCGGCCGCGGCGGCGGCCACGAGGTCGGCGTGCGCGCGGGCCGGCGCGGCGACGACGACGGCGTCGACCTCCGGGTCGTCCCACACCTGCGCGGCGTCGGTGTAGGCCCGGCCGGCGCCGAGCACCCCCGTCAGGTACTCGGCGGCGCCCTGCGCGGGGTCGGCCACCGCCACCAGCCGCGCGGACGGCAGCCGCCGGGCCAGGGTCTGCGCGTGGAAGGCGCCCATCCGCCCCGAGCCGAGGAGGGCGACGCCCAGCGGGCCGGCGGTCACAGGTCCAGCACCAGACGCGGGCCCGCGGCGCGGGAGACGCAGATCATCATGCAGTCGCCGGCCTGCCGCTCGTCGTCGCCGAGCACCGAGTCGCGGTGGTCGGGGGTGCCGGCGAGCACCGCCGTCTCGCAGGTGCCGCAGGTGCCCTCCGCGCAGGAGGACAGCACCCCGACCCCGGCCGCCTCCACCACCGACAGGATCGAGCGGTCGGCCGGCACGGGCAGGGTCAGCTCGCTGCGCTGCAGGACCACCTCGAACGGCTCGTCGCTGACCGGGCCGGTCCGCGGCCGCGGGGCGAAGCGCTCCACGCGCAGGGAGCGCGCGGGCCACCCGGCGACCGTGCGCTCGACGGCCGCGAGCAGCGGCTCGGGGCCGCAGCAGTAGACCAGGGTGTCCGGCTGCGGGGTGCCGAGGACCTCGTCGAGGTCGAGCAGGCCGGTCTCGTCCTGCGGGCGGACCGAGACCCGGTCGCCGTGGGGGGCCAGCTCGTCGAGGAAGGCCATCGAGGCGCGGCGCCGGCCGCCGTAGACCAGCCGCCAGTCGGCGCCGGCCGCCTCGGCCGCGCGGATCATCGGCAGGACCGGCGTGATGCCGATCCCGCCGGCGACGAACAGGTACCGCGGCGAGGGCGCGAGCGGGAAGTTGTTGCGCGGGCCGCGGACCCGCACCCGGTCGCCCTCGCGGAGGGTGTCGTGCACGTACCGGGAACTGCCGCGCCCGTCGGGGTCGCGCAGCACGCCGAGCCGGTAGGCGGAGTGGTCGGCCGGGTCGCCGCACAGCGAGTACTGCCGGGTGGGCGCCCCGTCGAGGACCAGGTCGACGTGCGCGCCCGGCTCCCAGGCCGGCAGCGGCGAGCCGTCGGCCGCGCGCAGCACCAGCTCCACCACGCCGTCGGCGACCTCGCGCTTGACCGCCACCCGCGCCGGCGCCTCGAACTCGGTGGTGGCGAGGGTGACGCTGGTGGTCCGGTGCCGGACCTCCTCCACGTGCGGGCGGCGCCCGGCGCCCCCGCCGAAGCCGATCGGCAGGTTCTTCCAGACGTACATGTTCGGCGAGCTCGGGTAGAAGGTGGGCGCGCCGGCGAGGGTGTACTCGCCGAGCACCGGCAGCGCCTCCTCCAGCGCGATCCGCGCCTCGAGCCGGGCCAGCGGGGCGCCCAGGCAGCCGTGCACGCCCTCGCCGAAGCCGAGATGGCGGCCGCGGGGCCGGGTGACGTCGAAGGTGTCGGGGTCGGGGAACTGTCGCTCGTCGCGGTTGGCCGCGCCGGTCACCAGGACCACGCGGCCGCCGGCCGGGATCGTGACGCCGTGCAGCGTCACCTCGCGCGAGGTGGTGCGGGCGGTGAGCTGCAACGGGGTGATCAGCCGCAGCGCCTCCTCGACCGCGGCCGGGATCAGCGAGGGGTCGGCCTGCAGCAGCGCGCGCTGGTCCGGGTTCTCGGCGAGCAGCGTGAACAGCGTCCCGGTCAGCCCGGCGGTGGACTCCACGCCGCCGAGGAACAGGATCATCATCAGACCGCTGACCTCGGACTCCGTCGTCACCCGCTCCGGCACGAACGGCACGCCGTCGACCTCGGCCTGGACGAACCGCGTGACCAGGTCGTCGCGGGCGGCCCGGCGGCGGTCGTCGAGCAGGTCGATGAAGAACTGTTGGACGCCGGCGGTGGCCGCCCGCGCGACCGGGGTCAGGTGCGGGGTGCCGGGCACGCGGTCCTTGAGCTCGTGCGTCCAGTGCTCGAGCTGCTCGCGCCGCGCCTGCTCCAGCGGGTCGGGGTCGTGCCGGCCCGGCAGCCCCATGAGGTGGAAGAACACGTCGAAGGGCATCGGCCAGGCCAGCTCCTGGGCGATGTCGACCGTGCCCCGGCCGCCGCTGCCGCGGTCCCGCCAGGTGCCCACCAGCTCGCGCACCACCGCGCGGATGCCGTCCTCGAGCGCGGCGATCCGGCGCGGCAGGAAGTAGGGCTGCACCACCGAGCGGACCTGGTCGTGGCGGGGGTTGTCCATGCTGCCGATCGACCCCGGCGGCACCTGCTCGAGGCGGCTGTCGTCGATGTCCATGCCCTCGAAGCTGCGGAACGTGTCGGCGTCCAGGGCCGCGGCGCGCACGTCCGCGAAGCGGGTCAGGACGTACCAGCCCCAGCGCTCGCTGTGCCACACCGGCGCCTCGTCGCGCATCCGGCGGTACAGGCCGAAGGGGTCGGACGTGTAGAAGTCCGGCCGGAAGGGGTCGTAGTCGAGGGTGGCGGCGGGGGCTGTGGCGGTCTGGGCCATGGCGGTCTCCGCGGTCGGGAGCAACGAGGCTTGAAGCGCTTCAAGCGTCAGGGGTGACCCGGGCCACTGTCAATGGTTTGTCAGGTCAAACCGGCGGCGCCGCGGTCGTCCCCCGGACCACCAGCCGCGGGGGGACGACGACCTCGCGGTGCTCCGTGCGTCCGCCGTCGAGCCGCTCCACCACCGCCGCGACCGCGTGCCGGACCAGCTCGCGCGACTCCTGGCTGACGGTGGTCAGGTCGACGTGCGCCAGCCGGGACAGCGGGCTGTCGTCGTACCCCACGACCGAGACCTCGCCCGGGACGGCGACGCCGGCGCGCAGCAGCGCGTCGAGCAGGCCGACCGCCGAGGCGTCGTTGTAGGCGACGACGGCGGTCGGGCGCTCCCCCGGCCCGAACAGCGTCCGCGCCGCCCGCGCCCCGGCCGCCTCGCCGTGGTCCCCGGCCACCACCCGCAGGTGCCCGTCGAGACCGTGCCGGCGCATGGCCTCGCGGTAGCCACGCCGGCGGGCCGACGCGATGACCCCCCGGCCGCCGTCGACGTGGACGATCCGCCGGTGCCCGAGGGCGACCAGGTGGTCGACCGCCAGCGCGACACCCTCGTCGTCCGCGGCCCGGACGACGTCCACCCCGGCGGAGGGCACCGGGCGCCCGACGGCCACCACCGGCAGCTGCCGGTCCAGCGCCCCGAGACGGGCCGCGGGCGCCTCGGGGCCGAGCAGGAGCAGCGCCTCGCACCGGGAGTCGAGCAGCGTCTCGACCGCGCGCTCCTCGTCGCGGGTGCGGGTGACCGTGCTGAGCACCAGGTCGTAGCCGTGTTCCTCCGCGGCCTCGTGCAGGTCCTCGACCAGCTGCGCGTGGAAGGTGCTGCGGACGTCCATCAGGACGCCGATCAGCCGGCTGCGCCGCCGGGCCAGCAGGCTCGCGGCGCGGTCGGGGCGGTACCCGAGCCGGGCGGCCGCTCCCAGCACCCGCTCCCGGGTCGCGTCGCTGGGCCCCGGGGCGCCGCGCAGCACCAGGGACGCCGTGGCCGGGGACACGCCCGCCTCGGCGGCGACGTCCGCCAGCCGCGGGCGGCGCACCGGCTCCTCCACGCTCAGGACGACCACCCGCTCCCTTGACACGACCCGGCTCCGCTGTTGTGATCGGCATCCCTATTGAAGCGCTTTAGCGACCCGCGGGTGGTGCCGTCCCCACCGCGCCGGCGCGCCACCTCCCCGGCTCCGCCCCCGCGCCGCCCCCGCCCACCCCACGAGAGGGGACCAGCGATGTCGCAGCGGCCGCTGTCCGCGGCGGTGATCGGTGCCGGGATGGCCGGCCGCAGCCACGCGGCCGGCTACCGCCAGGCGGGCACCGTCTTCGGGGAGGGCCTCCCGCCCGTCCGGCTGGCCGCGATCGCCGACGCCGACGCGGAACTGGCCCGCGACGCGGCCCGCCGCTACGGCTACGAGCGGGCGGTGTACCGCTGGGAGGACGTCGTCGAGGACCCCTCGATCGACGCGGTCAGCATCGTCCTCGGCAACGCGCTGCACCGGCCCGTCGCCGAGGCGGCGGTCGCCGCCGGCAAGCACGTGCTCTGCGAGAAGCCGCTGGCCGGGTCGATGGAGGACGCGCGGGCCATGGCCGCCCTCGCGGCGGACGCCGGCGTGGTCACCGCGGTCGGCTACACCTACCGCCGCTCCCCCGCGATCGCGGCCATCCGCGAGCACGTCCGCGGCGGCGGGCTCGGGGAGCCGACCCTGTTCAGCGGCCGCTACTGGTGCGACTACGCCTGCGACCCCCGCAGCCCGATGAGCTGGCGGTTCCGCGGCGGACCCGGCTCGGGGGCGCTGGGTGACGTCGGGGCCCACCTGATCGACGCCGCCGAGCACCTCTGCGGGCCGATCACCGCGGTGTCCGGCGGCGCGCTGACGACCCAGGTCCCGCGGCGCCCGCTCCCCCTGAGCAGGGTCGTCGGGCACGGCACGGCGCCGGTCGGCGACGAGGTCGGGGAGGTCGAGAACGAGGACACCGCCGTGTTCACCGCGCGCTTCGCGTCCGGCCTCGGCGGCTCGTTCTCCGTGTCCCGCACCGCGTTCGGGCTGCCGAACGGGCTCGCGTTCGACGTGCACGGGCTCGCCGGGCGGGTCGCCTTCGACGCCCACCGCCCCGCGGAGTACCTGGTCGACGACGCCCAGCCGGAGGCCCGCACCCGCGGGGCCCGCCAGGTGGTCGTCGGGCCGCAGGCGCCGTACTTCCACGGCGGCTACCCGATGGAGGCCCCCGGCGTCGGGATCGGCAACCAGGAGGCCTTCACCTACCAGTGCCGGGCCTTCCTCGACCAGGTGGCCGGGACCCCCGACCCGTTGCCCGCCAACGCGTCCTTCGCCGACGCGCTGCACACGATGGAGGTCATCGCGGCCGTCGTCCGGTCCTCGGGGGCCGGCGGCGCCCCCGTCGACGTGGCCGTGCCGGACCCCGCTCCGCCGGCCGCGGCCGGCGCCCCCGCCGTGCCGGCGCCTCCCGCCTGACCTCCTCCGTGACCGGACGACCCGGGCGCGACGACCGGCACGCGACGACCGGCACGCGACGACCAGGAAGCGACGACCAGGAAGCGAGACCCCCGTGGCCCTCAAGCTCGGCGCCTACACCGCCTGCCTCCACGACCGCCCCCTGTCCGACGCCCTCGACGTGCTGCAGGCCGACGGGCTGACCTCCGTCGAGGTCAACACCGGAGGCTTCATCCCCTCCCCGCACTGCCACGTCGACCTGCTGCTCGCCTCGGAGCGGGCCCGGCGCGACTACCTGGGGACGTTCGCCTCGCGCGGGATGGAGCTGACCGGGCTCAACTGCAACGGCAACCCGCTCAACCCGCTGCCCGGCGTCGGCCCGGAGCACGCCGACGACCTGCGCCGCACCATCGAGCTGGCCGGACTGCTGGGCGTCCGGAACGTCGTGACCATGTCGGGCACCCCCGGCTCGGACCCCGCCGCCCGCTACCCGTCCTGGGTGGTCAACCCGTGGGACGACGTCTACCTGGACGTCCTGGACTACCAGTGGGGGGTGGCCGAGGAGTTCTGGCGGGAGATCGACGCCCTCGCCCGCGCCCACGACGTCCGGGTGGCCCTCGAGATGCACCCGCACAACCTGGTCTTCTCCCCCGTCACCCTCGAGCGGCTCGTGGAGCGCACCGGCGCCACGAACGTCGGCGCCGAGATGGACCCCTCGCACCTGATGTGGCAGGGCATGGACGTCGTCGCGTGCATCCGGCGGCTCGGGCCGCTGGTGTTCCACGCGGCGGCGAAGGACGCGGAGATCACCCCCGGGGTCGACGTCCGCGGCGTGCTCGACACCTCCTTCACCCGCGTGCCGGCCGACGCCCCGGACACGGTGCCGACCGGCATCGGGTACCGGTGCTCCGCCTGGCCCGAGGACCCGGCGTGGCGGTTCGTCGCCGTCGGCGTCGGCCACGACGTCGGCTGGTGGACGGAGTTCCTGCGGGCGCTGGCCGAGGTCGACCCCGACATGGCGGTCAACATCGAGCACGAGGACGCCGCCCACGACCGCCTCGGGGGCCTCGCCCTCGCCGCGGAGAACCTCCGGGCGGCCGCCGCTAAGCTGTAGCGCCGGGTCAGCCCCCGGCCGTGGGCGGCTCGGGCCGCAGCCGGGGCCGGGGTCGCAGGGCCGGCGGCCACGTAGCAGGCGTCGATCAGCCGCATGGTGGTGACCGCGTCGTCGACGCCGACGGGAGACGACGCGCCCTCACGCATGACCGGCGCCGCCGTCCGGCCCGGGGGCGGACGGCGGCGCCGTCGCCGGGTCAGCGCTTGAGCTCGTGCGAGAGCTCGGCGAGCTCCTGACCGCCGGCCATCTCGGTGGTCAGCTGCTCGAGGGTGACCTCCGAGCGCTTCTTGTCCAGCACCCGCCGGCCGAGCTTGAGGATGACGAAGTGGTCCCCGACCAGGTAGGCGTGGTGCGGGTTGTGGGTGATGAAGACGACCCCGAGACCGGCGTCGCGCGCCGCGGCGGTGTACTTGAGCACCACACCCGACTGCTTGACGCCCAGGGCCGCGGTGGGCTCGTCGAGGATCAGCACCCGCGCGCCGAAGTACACCGCCCGCGCGATGGCCACGCACTGGCGCTGACCGCCGGACAGCGTGCCGATCGGCTGGTTGATGTCCTTGACGACGATGCCCATCTTCTGCAGCTCGGTGTCGGCGATCTCGCGCATGGCCTTGATGTCCAGGGGCGCCATCGGGTACTTGCCCTTGCGGATCTCCGAGCCGAGGAAGAAGTTGCGCCAGACCTCCATGAGGCCGACCACCGCCAGGTCCTGGTAGACGGTGGCGATGCCGGCGTCCAGCGACTCCCGCGGCGAGCTGAAGCGCCGCTCCTGGCCGTCGACCCGCAGCGTGCCCTCGGTGTGCGAGTGCAGCCCCGAGATGATCTTGATGAGGGTGGACTTGCCGGCGCCGTTGTCCCCGAGGACGCAGGCGACCTCCCCGGCGTTGACCGTCAGGTTGATGCCCTCCAGGGCGCGGATGGCGCCGTAGGACTTGCCCACGCCTTCCATCTCGACCAGGGGCGTGCCCTTGGCCAGGTCCTGGGCGGCGTGCTCGGCGATGGTGTCGGTCACGTCGTCATCTCCTCTGGGCGGCGTAGTTCTTGATGTAGAGGTTCACGAGCACCGCGAGCAGCAACATCACGCCCAGGAAGGTGCGGAACCAGTTGGGGTCCCAGCCGGCGTAGACGATGCCCTGGGTGGTCATGCCGAAGATGAAGGCGCCCAGCGCGGAGCCGACGGCCGAGCCGTAGCCACCGGTCAGCAGGGCGCCACCGACGACGGCGGCGATGATGTAGATGAACTCGTTGCCGACGCCGAGGCCGGCCTGCACGGTGCTGAAGTTGAACAGCAGGTGCATCCCGAGGAACCAGGCCAGGAACGAGACGCCCATGAACAGGCCGATCTTGACCTTGCGCACCGGGACGCCGACCGCGCGGGCGCTGGCCTGGTTGCCCCCGGCCGCGGTGATCCAGTTCCCGGTGCGGGTGCGCAGCAGCAGCCAGGTGCCCACGGCCACGAACACCAGCCACCACAGCACGGTGACCTTGAGCGTCATGAAGCCCAGGTCGATGTCGCTGGCGAAGACCGCCTTGGCGGCGCCGAAGCCGTCGATGTTGCTGGTGTTGGGCGTGGCGACCGTGCCGGTGACCAACTTCGTGACGCCGAGGTTGAGGCCCTGCAGGATGAAGAAGGTCGACAGCGTGATGAGGAAGCTGGGGATCCCCGTCCGCACCACCAGCCAGCCGTTGACGAACCCGATCGCCAGGGCGATCAGCAGGCTCACCACGACGCCGACCCACATGTTCAGGCTGAACTGGTAGCAGATCATCGCGGAGGCCAGGGCAGCGGACACCACCATGACACCGGCGGACAGGTCGAACTCGCCGCCGATCATCAGCAGGGCCACGCCGACCGCGACGATGCCGATGGTCGAGGAGGCGTAGAGGACCGTCGCCAGCGCCGGCAGGGTCCGGAAAGGCGCGGCGACGGCGTAGAAGAAGGCGAAGATCACGATCGCCGCGGCCAGCGCCCCGATCTCGGGACGGGCGAGGACGCGGGACACCATCGATCGTTCGGCACGGCCCGGTGGGGTGGCCGGGGGTGCGGTGGACGGCTTCGCCGCCACGGATGAGCTCATGGCGTGCTCCAGACTCGGGAGGGCGGGGTGGGAGGAGCCGGTCACGCGACTCCTCCCCAGCGGGCTACCGGGTGTTGTTGTTGGCGTACTCGACGATCGGGCCGATGTTGGTCTCGTCGACGACGGACGGTCCGGTCAGGACCGGCCCCCCGCCGCCGATGTCGTTGCCGTTGGTCAGGTTCAGCCACAGCGCCGTCACGGCCATGTAGCCCTGGACGTAGGGCTGCTGGTCGACCGAGAACAGGATGCCGCCGCTCTCGATCTGCTCGGCCACGTCGGCGTTCAGGTCGAAGGTGACGACGGAGGCCTGGCTGCCCGAGTCGGCCTTCGCCTGCTGGGCGGCCAGGGCGATGTCGGCGCCGAGGGTCACCACGTTCGCGATCGAGGGGTCCTGCTGCAGCTTGGCGCCGATGGTCTGCTGCACGGACGGCAGGTCGTCGCCATCGACGTAGAGGATCTCGGTGTCGGGGAAAGCGGTCGTCACCCCGGCACAGCGTGCCTCGAGTTGCACCTGGCCCTGCTGCTGGATCACGCAGACGGTGTGGCCGGGGTTCTCCTGGGAGATCTTGGTGCCCACGGTCTGCCCGGCCAGGTCCTCGTCGGAGCCGAAGTACATGCCGACGCCGTAGTTCGTGTAGTCGTTGATCCCGGCGTTGAAGGCGACGACCGGGATGCCGGCGTCGACCGCCTGCTGCACCTCGGGCCCGATGGCGTCAGGGGTGGGCAGTGTGGTCGCCAGCCCGTCCACTCCCTGGTCGATCGCGTTCTGGATGAGCGTCGTCTGCTCGCCGGCGTCCTGGTTGTTCGAGTAGTTCAGCGTGATGTTGTGGTTGGCCGCGGCCGCCTCGGCACCGTTGCGGATCTTGTCCCAGAACGTGTCGCCCGGCGCCTCGTGGGTGACCATCGCGATGGTGTAGCTCTCGCCCTCGGCGGCACCGCCGCCACCCTCGTTCTGCGCGCCACCCTCGCTGCTGCACGCCGTCGCGACGACGACCGTCACGCTCACCGCCACCGCCAGCCGCAGCGACCGTCGGGTCCTCCTCATGGGCGTCTCCTCGTCGGGATGGCCACCCTGCTGGCGGCCGTCGGCCGGTCCGGCTGGGATCCCCGCACCCGGCGGGACGTCCTAATGTCCGGACATAGTGACAAGGGGAATGTGACACGGGCCACCCCGAGCGTCAAGGCCCCTGGGCCCTGCCGGCGGGCACGGGGCCGCCCCCGACCGCGGCCCCGGGGACCGCCACCCGCGCCCCGCGGGCGGCGGACCCGGCGATCGCGTCGAGGACGGCCGCCGCCCGCACCGCGTCGTCGAGGGTGGCGCCGTGCGGCGCGCCGGTGGCGGCCGCCAGCAGCGCGTCGCGGGCCTCGACCACCTTGAGGTCGTCGAAGCCCATCGGGTTGCCGGGTCCGGGCTGGAAGGCCGCGTACTCCCCCGCCCCGGGACCGACCAGCACGGTGGCGACGGGCTGGTCCTGCGCGAGCGGGCCGCGGCTGACCTGCAGCTCGCCCATCCGGCGGAAGTCCCAGGCCAGGCGCCCGGCGCTGCCGTGCACCTCGAAGCCGTAGGCGTTCTGCTCCCCCGCCGCCACCCGGCTGGCCTCCAGGGTCACCCGCGCGCCGGAGGACAGCCGCAGCAGCGCGGCGACGTGGTCGTCGTTCTCCACCGGCCCCGGGACGCCGCCGGCCGCCGTGGCGTGTCCCGACGTCGGCCCGGCCGGGCGGGGCCGCTGCGGCACGAACACCGCCGTGTCGGCGAGCACGGACACGACCTCCTCGCCGAGCAGGTGGCGGACCAGGTCGACGGCGTGCGAGCCGAGGTCGCCGAGGACCCCGCTGCCGCCGCGCGCCCGCTCGTACCGCCAGGTCAGCGCCCCCTCCGGCGCGGCGGCGTAGTCGCTGAGGAAGGCGACGCGGGCGTGGGTCACCCGGCCGATCTCCCCGGCGGCGAGCACCTCCCGCGCCAAGGCGACCGCGGGCACGTTGCGGTAGCTGAAGCCCACGACGCCCTGCACGCCGGCCGCCGCGGCCGCCCCGGCCACCGCGCGGGCGTCGTCAGCGCCCAGGCCGACCGGCTTCTCGATCCACAGGTGCCGGCCGGACTCCGCGACCGCGACGCCGATCTCCCGGTGCAGCCAGTTCGGGGCCGTGACCGACACGAGCTCCACCCGCGGGTCGGCGAGCACCTGCTGCCAGTCCGCGGTCGCCGTGGCGAAGCCGTAGCGGGCGGCGGCGGCCTCGGCCCGGCCGGGGACGTCGTCGGCGACGGCGACCAGCCACGGCACGGCGGGCAGGCCGGCGAAGTGGTGCCCGACCCGGGTGTGGGCGCGGGCGTGCACGGTGCCCATCCAGCCGAACCCGACGACCGCGACCCCGACCGGACGCCCGTTCCCCCGCCCGTTCCCCGGCCCGTTCCCGCCCACGGCACGCCCCCTCGGCCCCGTGCGTGGGAGCGAGCGTAGGGCCCGGACCGGGCGGCGGGGACCCCCTCCGCGCGGCCGGCCGGGACCGTCCTAGGAGCGGAAGAACAGCCGGACGGTGGTGCCGGCCGGACCGGTGCGGACGGCGGCGTCGTCGGCCAGGCTCCAGGCCAGCCACATCCCCCGCGCGCCGTCGGCGGGGTCGGGGGGCACGTAGCCGAGCGTCTCGTCGGTCAGGCCGGGCCCGCCGTCGGACACCTCGACGACGAACGCGTCCCCGTCGGTCCAGGTCGCGAGCTCCGCGAAGGGCGCGGCGCGCAGCGCGTTGACCAGCACCTCGTGGGCGGCCAGGACGACGTCGCCCAGCCGCGCGCGGCGGCCGGCCGGCAGCAGCAGGCTGAGCGCGCGGCGGGCCTGCGCCGGCGACGTCACCGGGACGACGGCCGCGCCCGCGGGGCGCCGGGTCCAGGGCGGCTGGACCGTGCGGAGGAAGTCGGCCGGGTCCTCGTACGCCGGCTGGGGCGCGGGGGCGGCGCCACCCCAGGTGAGCGGGTGGGTGCGGGCGACGGCCGCGAGGACGTCGGCCGGCAGCCGCTGGGCGTCGTGCAGGCAGAGGCTGTAGTACGGCATCGCCTCGTAGCAGCGGTTGGCCACCGCCTCGAAGCGGCTCCACTCCCGCCCGTCCTCGCGGGCGAGCCACACCGGCTCGGCGGCCAGCCGCCAGCTCGGCGCCTCCGCGCGGAGGGCGCGCAGGTCCCGGTCGTAGGCCTGCAGCGTGCCGTGGCCGCCGCGCCACCAGGTCTCGGCGGCGGCGAAGACCGCCAGCCGGCCGAGGTCGGTCCCCAGCTGCCCGGCGAGCAGGCTGCGCACGCGCTCGCCGGCGACGACGAGCACCGGCTCGTCGCGGCGGAACCCCTCGAGGACGAAGGGCACCACCCGCTCGACCAGCTCGGCGTCGGAGGAGAACACGAACCCCTCGTGAGCGAACCCGGTGCCGTCCCAGTCGCCGGTCGGCCGCATCCAGGTCACGGCTGCTCCGGGGCGAGGTCGAACAGCTCCAGGCAGCGGCGCACGTTCCGGCGCGCCCCCACCGGCTGCAGGTCGATCCCGCGGGCGGACAGCTCCTGCGCGGCGCCGGCCAGGGCCCGCGCGCCCGCGACGTCGAGGAAGTCCAGGTCGGTGAGGTCGAGGACCAGCTCGCCGGGGGTGTCGCCGGCGACGTCGACGAGGGCGGTCGCCACGTGCGCGGCCTCGGTGAGGTCCACCTCGCCGTGCAGGGACAGCCGGGGTCCGCGGCCGGAGAGGTGGGCCAGCGGCTGCCGATCGCCGAGGTGCTGCAGCGGGTGGAGGACGGCGACCGGCGCGAGGGCCTCCAGGCCCACCGACGCGTCGTACAGGCACAGCGCGGTCATCGGGACCGCGCCCATGACCTCGTCGGCGAGCTGCTCGTAGGCGTGCAGCAGGCGGCGGCCGGAGCGCCCGCCGCGGATCAGCTCGGTGACGTCGGCGGCCACCCGCAGGCCGGTGCGCCCGCCGGCGAGGGCCTCCTGCGTCGCGGCGCGGTAGTGCTGCGCCTGCTCGGCCGGGGCCAGGCCGCCCGCGGAGGTGTAGCTGTCGCCGGTGACCTGCACGTCGAGCCGGCCGTCGGCGAGCAGCTCGTCCCGGTGGGGCAGGCCGGACACCGCGGCGAGCAGGGTGGGCCGCGAGGGGCCGACCAGCACCAGCTGCTCGTCGCGGCGGCGCCCCTCCTCGAGGAAGGGGACGACCGCGGCGGCGAGGTCGGCGGGGCCGCCGAAGGACCAGCAGGCGTGGTCGCCCGGCCGCAGTCCGGTCGGGCCGTCCAGGCCCCGCGGCACGGTCACGCCCGCGACGCTACCGACCCGGGTGCCCGATGTCAGGCCCTCGGACGGATCCGTTCCGCGGGCGGCCGCGGCGACGGTCCGCCCGCCCGGCTCAGGCGGGCGCGACCAGCCGGACGGCGTCGACGGCGGCCAGCGCGCCGAGCTCGTCGGCGACCATCCAGATGTCGGCGATGCGGCCGCCGTCGAGGGTGAGGACGTCGACCACCCGCAGCCGCACGTCCCGGCCGGTGGGCGGGAGCGGGCCGGCCGCGGTCTGCAGCGGGCCCACCTGCCGGCCGCCCATCCGGAAGGCGATCACGACGCGGTCGCCGTCCTCGACCACGGCGACGACCTGCCGCTCCACCCGCTCGAAGGTGCGCTGCGCCGCCCGGGCACGGGTGACCAGGTCGGCGGCGGTCAGCGGCCGGCCGTTGACCGTGACGGGGTCGGTGTAGACCGCGCGGAACGCCTCCTCCGCGGCGGGTCCGCCGGGCAGCGGCTCGGTCCACAGCCGCAGCAGCCGGTCGACGTCGAAGGCCATCGGCTCGTCACCGCCGGGAGCGGAGTGTCATCCCCAGGAGCACCCCGAGCAGCAGCATGATCGTCAGGATCAGCCACAGCGGCGACGTGACGTCGACGGTGAACAGGTCGACGGTGACCCGGTCCCGGTTCTGCACGATGAACGCGACCGCCACGACCGCGATGAGCAGCGCGAGGACCTGGCCCGGCCGCACCCGGCGGCGGGCCGGCCGGGGCGACGGGGATGCGGGTGACGTCGTGGCCATGGCTGCCTCCGCCGGTCGGGAGTCGCACGGACGGGCCGCACGCGCCACCGTCTCCGTCGCTGCCAGGGGCCTGCCTCACCCCGGACGGACGAGACGGCGGAGTCGGTCCGACCGGGCGGCACGCGACCTCCGCCCAGCGGGCCCGGGACGTCCGCCCCTGACCCGGAGACCGGCAGGAGCCGACGGTGGGACCGTGACCCCCTCGAGGTGGGCCCCGCGCCCGCGCCACCTGATCGCGGCGGGGGTGGCCGGGTACGCGGCCCTGCAGTGGCTGGGCCGCACCTCCGGCACCGATCGCGCCGAGCGCCGCCGGCTCCTGCCCGGGGACGGCCTGTGCCCCGATCCGCAGATCGTGACCACGCACGCGACCACCGTCGACGCGCCGCCGGAGTGCGTGTGGCCCTGGCTGGTGCAGATGGGCTGGGGCCGCGGACAGTGGTACACCGCCCGCTGGGTGGACCGGCTGCTGTTCCCGCGCAACGGCCCCAGCGCCGACCGGCTCGTCCCCGCGTGGCAGCACCTCACCGTCGGCGACCGGGTCCTCGACGGCCCGCCGGAGGCGCACTGCGCCTTCACCGTCGCCGACGTCGAGCCGCCCCGGCACCTGGTGCTGCACTCCCGCGAGCACCTGCCGCCGGGGTGGGCCGAGCGCTACGGCGCCGCGATCGACTGGTCCTGGGCGTTCGTGCTGCAGCCGCTCGAGGACGGGCGCACCCGGTTCCTGTTCCGGACCCGCGCGCGGCTGCGGCCGTGGTGGGTCACCGCGGCGTACCGGATCGCCGTGGTGCCCGCCGACCTCGTGATGTCCCGGCAGATGCTGCGCGGGGTGCGGTCCCGCGCGGAGCGGACCACGCGGGCCGACCTCGTGGCGGTCGGAGCGGCGGCGGGAGGAGCGTGAGGGCCGCACCGGGCGTCCGGGAGGTCGCCCCGGGCGTCCACCTGCTGGGCGTGGGACGGGGCCCTCTCGCCTCGAACGTCCTCCTGGTCCGCTCCGGCCCGGCCTGGGTGCTCGTCGACGCCGGGTGGCCGGGCAGCGCCCGGCTCATCGAGGCCGCGGCGCGGTCGCTGTTCGGGCCGGGCACCCGGCCGGCGGCCGTCTTGCTCACCCACGTCCACCCCGACCACTCCGGCGCCGCCGGGGAGCTGGCGCGGTCGTGGCAGGTGCCGGTGTACGTGCACCCGGCCGACCTGCCGCTGGCGCGGGGCGAGTACCTGCCCACGTACGACATGCCCCTCGACCACTGGGTCCTCGTGCCGCTGATGCGCCTGCTCCCCCGGCGGGTGCGCGAGCGGATCACCGCGGCCGGTGACATCAGCGAGGTCACCCGTCCTCTCGACCCCGCGGCCGGGGTGCCCGGCCTGCTTGGCTGGCGGGTGGTCCCCGCCCCCGGCCACACCCCCGGCTCCGTCGCCTACCTGCGTCCCGCCGACGGCGTCCTCCTCACCGGCGACGCCGTCGTGACCGTCGACCTCGGCTCACCGGCCGGGCTCCTGCTCGGCCGGCGGCGCCCGTCCGGCCCGCCCTGGTACACGACGTGGGACCGGCCGGCGGCGCGGCGCTCGATCGCCGCGCTGGCCGCCCTGCAGCCCCGCGTCCTCGCGCCCGGACACGGCGAGCCGCTGACCGACGACGCCGCCGGGGCCCTGGCGACGCTGGCCCGGGACGCCGGCGGCCGCGTCCGGCGGCGCGGCTCCGGGCACCACCCGGCGCCGACGGGAGACCCGGGTGCCCGCCGGTGACGGGAGCGGTCAGCCGGCGGCCCGGAGCGCGTACGCCTCGACCGTGAGGAGGACGCCGGCCCCGAACGCGACCGCCGTCCCGGCGCGGGCGCCGGGACCCGCCTCCGACCGGTCGGGACGGGGCGCGAACATCCGGCCCAGACCACCGAGCAGGGCCGACCACCCGGTGAGCGTGAGCACGACCGGCCAGCCGGCCACCCAGCGGTTGTGCGCGCGCACGAGGGACAGGCCGGCGACGAACACGAGCGATCCGTCGAGGTAGCTGACGCTGCGGTACTGCTCCCGCACCAGGTCGAGGTTCACCGCCTCCGACGCGGAGATCGCGAGCAGCGCCGGACCCACCAGCCCGGCCAGGCGCCGGGACCAGTCGTCGGCCTCGGCGTCGGCCGGACGGCGCCCGGCCCGGGTCCGGGCGGACACCGCGTCCTCCCCGCCCCGGTCAGGTCCGGACGACGAGGGTGTGCGCGGCCATGTCACCGAGCCGCTGCCGACGGGGGTTGGAGAGGGCGACGACGAAGGCCACCAGGTAGCCGAGGAGGCCGTCGACCAGCCGCAGCACGGTGCGGATCGCCGCGGCGGCGTAGCCCGGCGACGTGGCGCCGGTCCGCTCGTCGATGACCCGGATACCGGTCGCCATCTTGCCCAGCGTCTGCCCGAGCCCGCCCTCCATGAGGACGAAGTAGGCGGCGGCCACGAGGAGGTACAGCGCGGTGGCCCACGGCGGGGCGTCGGACACCCACTCCCAGGGGCCCACCTGCTCGATCGAGTCGGTGCCGGCGGCGAGCAGGGTGTAGGCGCCGCCGATGACCACGCCGTCGATCAGCGTGGCGACGACGCGGCGGCCGGTGACGTGGACGTCGGTGGTGGCGGTGTACGGGGGGTGGAGCGCCGTCATGGCTGCCTCCTGCGGGGTGCGGTCGGACCGTCCCAGCCTCGCGGGACGGTCCGGCCGCCCCCACGCCCGGACGGCCCGGGCGCAGGGGGTCCTTCGGCCCGGGTCAGTCCCGCACGCGCAGGAGGACCTTGCCGGCGGCGCGGCGCTCGTCGAGCTCGGTGACCGCGGCGGCGGCGTCGGCGAGGTCGTGCACCGTGCCGAGCACCGGCTGCAGGAGGCCCTGCTCGAGCAGCGGCAGCAGGTCGGCCCACTGCTCCTGCACGTAGCCGGGGTCGCCCGCCCAGAACGCGCCCCAGCCGACGCCGACGACCGACACGTTGTTCAGCAGCAGCCGGTTGACCTTGACGGTGGGGATCTCGCCGCCGGTGAAGCCGAGCACCAGCAGCCGGCCCTCGCGGCCGAGGCTGCGCAGGGAGTCGGTGAACCGGTCGCCGCCGACCGGGTCGGCGACGAGGTCGACGCCGCGGCCGCCGGTGAGCTCCTTCACCCGGTCGCGGAACCCGTCGGCGAGCACGACCTCGTCGGCCCCGGCGGCGCGGGCCACCTCGCCCTTGGCCTCGCTGGACACCACCGCGAGCACCCGCGCGCCGTAGGCCTTGGCGAGCTGGACGCCCGCCGTCCCGAGCCCGCCGGCGGCGCCGTGCACGAGCACCGTCTCGCCCTCGCGCAGCTGACCACGCCGGCGCAGCGCGAAGTGCATGGTCAGGTAGTTCATCGGCAGCGCGGCGCCCTGCTCGAAGGAGACCGCGTCGGGCAGCGGGAAGACGAAGCCCGGGTCGGCCGCGGCCACCTCGGCGAAGCCGCCGAAGCCGGGGAAGGCGGCCACCCGCCGGCCGGCGGTGAGCCCGCTGCCCTCCGGCGCGCTGCGCACGACGCCGGCCACCTCGCTGCCCGGCACGAACGGCGGCTGGGGCTTGAGCTGGTACTCGCCGCGGCTGAGCAGCACCTCGGGGAAGGTCACGCCGGCGACGTGGACGTCGATCACGACCTTGCCGTCCGCGTCGGGCTCGGGGACGTCGGCGACGGAGATGGCCGAGGGGCCGTCGAGGCTGGTGATCTGCGCGGCGCGCACGGGTCCTCCTGGTGCTCGGGAGACGGTCCGGCGAGTGTGTCAGAGCACGTCCGCGGCGCCGGCGTACGGCAGCCGCCCCCGCGGGCCTACTGCCCCGCGGTCCCGACGGGCACGTCGAGCTGCACCTGCCCGGCGTTCCGGAAGGCGAACGTGACCGGCACCGTGTCCGCGGTGGTGATGTCGGCGGTCACGTCGTCGAGCTGCATCCGCACCTGGCCCTGCGTCGCGTCGACCGAGCCGTCGGCGGGCAGGTCGATGCCGTCGGGGCTGCTGCCGCCCTGCTCGTCGAGCAGCGCGACCGACCCGGCCGAGGGCGTGCTCACCGAGACCAGCCGGTCGTCGGTGTCCGCGTCGTTGGTCAGCGCGCCGCGCAGGGCGACCGAGTCGCCCGCCGCGATCGTCGCGTCGGCGTCGAGGTAGACGTCGTCCAGGGCGACCTGCCCGACCGAGCCGTCGACGCCCGGGGTGTCCGGCGTCTCCTGCGCGGTCTCCGCGTCCTGCCCCGTGCTGCACGCGGTCGCGAGGAGGACGAGGACCGCGGCGCCCGTCGCCGTCCCGAGGGGTGTGCGTGCTCCGGTCCGCTGCTCCACGCTCTCCTCCTGACGTCGGTCCGGCGCCCGTCGTGCTCCCGGGGCCGGTCGCGCGCCGGGCCCGGGCTCAGGCGCCGGGGGTGGCCTGCAGGTCCTCCCGCCGCCGGACGCGCACCGCGCGGAACGGCCGCCCGTGCGCCGGCTCCTCGGCCCAGTCGACGCTGACCACCTGCCCGGCGCGCAGCGACTCCCCGGCCGGCTCGACGGCGGCGGCGTCGGCCCAGCAGTCGCCGGGCAGGCCGGGCACCTCGATGACGGCGCCGCGCGCCTGCTCGTCCCAGCGGACCACGGTGCCGGTGGAGGTCCCCGTGCGCGTCATGCAGCGAGGGTGAGGGCCGCGGCGCCCCGTGGCAACGACGTGCTCCCGCGCACATCCCGGACGCGTGCGCGCCCGCCGGGCGTTGTCCCTGGCATGAGCACCCCGAGCGCGACCACCGAGCGGGCGCCCGGCGCGGCCGGCCCGCTGTCGGAGGCCGTCCTCGCCGACGGCACGCCGGCCCTGGTCTGGCCGCTGCTGGACACCGATGCCGAGGCCCTGCGGGCCGGCTACGCCGAGCTCTCGCCCGAGTCGCGCCGCGCCCGCTTCCTCACCGACCTCCCCGAGCTGTCCGACTCCCTCCTGGAGCTCCTGGTCGACGGCGTGGACGGCGTCGACCACGTCGCCGTCGTCCTCACGGCGTTCCCGGCGGAGGGCGGCGCCCGCCCGGTCGGCGTGGCGCGCCTGGTGCGCTGGCCCGGTGAGCCGGGGACCGCCGACGTCGCGGTCACCGTGCTCGACGCCTGGCAGGGCCGCGGGGTGGGCCGGGCACTGCTGGACGCCGTGCTCGCCCGCCGGCCTCGCGACGTCGTCCGGCTGCGCACGACCGTGGCCGCGTACAACCGCGCCTCCCTGGGGATGCTGCGCCGGGCCGGCCGGCTGACCGCGCGGCACGAGGGCGGCGGCGAGCTCACCGTCGAGGTCACCGACCTGCCCCCGGTGGCCTGACGCCGGGACCGCCACGGGCGGGGCCGGACTCATCCGGTCCGGGCGACGTGCGGGCCGGCGCGTCGGAGCAGGCTCCGCGTGCCGGCACGCCCACAACGGCGGCGAGGCGCGCGACACTGGGCGCGCACCGTCGCCGTCCGTCGACCTCACCGGGTGGTGGACCATGAAGACGACCGACCGTCCCGCCGTCCCCGACGGGCTGCCCCGGCTGCGGGCGGGGTCCCACGCGGTGCCGGAGCTGGGTGCCTGCCTGATGGAGTACGTGTCCGTCCTCGCCGGGGCCACCTTCGACGACCACCCCCGCTGCACGGACCCCACCGTGGCCGCGCTGGCCCGGCTGGTGAACGACGC
Organism: Geodermatophilus sp. SYSU D00525; assembly: GCF_054050475.1. Classification (NCBI taxonomy): domain Bacteria; kingdom Bacillati; phylum Actinomycetota; class Actinomycetes; order Geodermatophilales; family Geodermatophilaceae; genus Geodermatophilus; species Geodermatophilus sp. SYSU D00525. The sequence goes on along the minus strand of NZ_JBJGZK010000009.1, from coordinate 59,196 downwards.
CTCGACCGACGACGGCCGGCCGCTGCTGGCCGCCTTCGCCCCGGTCCTGGTCGCCACGGGTCCCCTCCGGGACGCCCGGCGGACGGCGGCCGTCGTCCGCGCCGCCGTGCAGGCCGCGGGCGCCGCGGCGGAGGACGGGGCCGTCCTGGCCCGGCACCTCGCCCGCGCCGAGCGGAGGTACGCCCGCGTCACCGGCACCGGGCTGCGGGCCGGCCTCGCCCGGCGGCTGGACCCGCTGTACCGGCACGGACCCGGGCGCCACCGCCTCGAGGCGTCGGTCGACGCGCTGCGGGGGCTGCCCGGGCCGCGGCGCGACGTCGCGCTGCGGGCCACGCTGGCCGCGGCCGTCGCCGCCGCCCGCGAGCCGGACACGGCCTCCGTGCTCGTCCTCGCGGAGGAGCGCGCCGAGTGCCTCGACCTCCGTGACCGGGAGCGGGAGGGGCTGTCCCCGTCGGGTCAGGTGGACGGTCCCCGGCCCGACCAGCTCCAGGCGTAGCGGCCGTCGTCGGAGGCGGTGCCGGCCTCGCCGAGCTCGAGCGGGCGGAAGGTGTCGACCATGACCGCCAGCTCGTCGAATCGCTCCGCGCCCAGCGACCGCTCGACCGCGCCGGGCTGCGGGCCGTGGCTGTGCCCGCCGGGGTGCAGGCTGATCGAGCCCCGGCCGATCCCGGAGCCCCTGCGGGCCTCGTAGTCGCCGTCGACGTAGAACATGACCTCGTCGCTGTCGACGTTGGAGTGGTAGTAGGGCACCGGCACGGCCAGCGGGTGGTAGTCGACCTTCCGCGGCACGAAGTTGCAGATCACGAAGTTCACGCCCTCGAACACCTGGTGCACCGGCGGCGGCTGGTGCACCCGGCCGGTGATCGGCTCGAAGTCCGCCACGTCGAAGGCGTAGGGGTAGAGGCAGCCGTCCCAGCCGACGACGTCGAAGGGGTGCTCCGGCGTCACGTGGACGGTGCCGGCCAGCCCGCCGGGCCCGGGGCCGCGGTGCTTGACGTACACCTCGACGTCGGTGCCCTCGGCCAGCAGCGGCTCGGCCGGCCCGCGGAGGTCGCGCTCGCAGTAGGGCGCGTGCTCGAGGAACTGCCCGTACCGCGAGAGGTAGCGCTTCGGCGGCGCGATGTGGCTGTTGGCCTCGATCGCGTAGGTGCGCAGCGGCTCGTCACCGGTGGGGACCCAGCGGTGGGTGGTGGCCCGCGGGACCACCACGTAGTCGCCCCGGCCCACCTCCAGGACGCCGAACACCGTCTCGACGGTCGCCGTCCCGCGCTCCACGAAGACGCACTCGTCGCCGACCGCGTTGCGGTAGTACGGCGACGGCAGCGACGACACCGCGTAGCAGATGCGGACGTCGGCGTTGCCGAGCACCAGCCGCCGGCCGGTGACCGGGTCGGTGGCCTTGTGCTCCTCCCCGGGGAACAGGTCGTGCAGCTTCAGGTGCCGGGGCACCAGCGGCGCGTTCGGCGTCAGGGTCTGGTCGGGCAGCTCCCACGGGCGGGCGTCGACCAGCGCCGAGGGCAGGCCCCGGTGGTAGAGCAGGGAGGAGTCGCTGGAGAAGCCCTCCTCCCCCATCAGCTCCTCGGCGTACAGGCCGCCGTCGGGACGCCGGAACTGCGTGTGCCGCTTGGGCGGGACCTCGCCCACCCGCCGGTAGTACGCCACCGTCACGCACCTCCCCAGTGGCAGGAACGGCCGTTCCTGCCGCTCGACGATCAGAAGTTGCCGCGCTTCTCCTGCTCGCGCTCGATGGCCTCGAACAGTGCCTTGAAGTTGCCCTTGCCGAAGCCGAGCGAGCCGTGCCGCTCGATCAGCTCGAAGAACACCGTCGGCCGGTCGCCGGTGGGCGTGGTGAAGATCTGCAGCAGGTAGCCGTCCTCGTCGCGGTCGACCAGGATCCCGCGGGCCTGCAGCTCCTCGATCGGCACGCGCACCTCGCCGATGCGGGCGCGCAGCTCGGGGTCCTCGTAGTAGGAGTCCGGCGTCGCGAGGAACTCGACGCCCTCGGCGCGCAGGGCGTCGACGGTGGCGACGACGTCGCCGGTCGCCAGCGCCACGTGCTGGGCGCCGGGGCCGCGGTAGAACTCGAGGAACTCGTCGATCTGGGACTTCTTCTTCCCCGCCGCCGGCTCGTTGAGCGGGAACTTGACCCGGTGGTTGCCGTTGGCGACGACCTTGCTCATCAGCGCGGAGTAGTCGGTGGCGATGTCGTCGCCGATGAACTCGGCCATGTTGGTGAAGCCCATGACCCGGTTGTAGAAGTCGACCCAGCGGTCCATGGCGCCGAGCTCGACGTTGCCGACGACGTGGTCGACGGCCTGGAACAGCCGTCCCGGGCGCCCCGGCCGCGGCTGGTGGGACGACGTCCGGGCGACGTAGCCGGGCAGGTAGGGGCCGGTGTAGCGGGAGCGGTCGACGAGGGTGTGCACGGTGTCGCCGTAGGCGGCGATCGTGGCCAGCCGGACGGTGCCGTGCTCGTCGGTGAGGTCGTGCGGCTCGGCGACGACGGTGGCGCCCTGGGCGCGGGCGTGGGCGACGCACCGGTCGACGTCGGGCACGGCGAGGGCGATGTCGACGATGCCGTCGCCGTGCGCGCGGTGGTGGTCGGCGCGCGGGCTGGCCGGGTCGTAGGCGCCGGTGACGACGAAGCGGGCGGCGCCGGAGCGCAGCACGTAGGCGCGGTGGTCGCGGTTGCCGGTCTCGGGGCCGGAGTAGGCGACCAGCTCCATGCCGAAGGCGGACTGGAAGAAGTGCGCCGTCTGCACCGCGTTGCCGACGACCCACACCAGCGCGTCCCAGCCCGAGACCGGGAACGGGTCGGCCGACTCGTCGTACTGCACCAGGCCGACCAGCTGCTCCAGCTGCCGCAGGTCGAGCCCGGCCAGGCGTTCCTCGTCGTTGAGGGTCTGCTCGATCGACACGGGGGCCTCCTGTGCGCGGGGACGTGGGGGAAGCCCACTGCGCGGAGCCGGTCTGTGCAACCCTGACCGCATCTGCTGGTCCGGCTGCACCGCTGGCCCAGCGGACCGGCCCGTCGACTGGGCAGACTGCACAGCTCGCACCCGGGAGGACGCATGACCCTCGACGCGCTGGACGTCGCGGTGCTGGAGGCGCTGCGCGCGCACCCGCGCGCGGGCGCGCTGGAGCTGTCCCGCCTGCTCGGGGTCGCCCGGGCGACGGTCACCGCCCGCGTCGCGCGCCTCGAGCAGTCCGGCGTCGTCACCGGCTACGGCCCGGACGTCGACGTCGCGGCGGCCGGGTTCGGCGTCCAGGCCTTCGTGACGCTGGAGATCGCGCAGGGCGCCATCGAGGCGGTCCGCGCCGACCTCGAGGCCATCCCCGGCGTGCTGGAGGCGCACGCGACGACGGGCAGCGGCGACGTGCTCTGCCGGGTGGGCGCGGCGTCGCACGAGGCGCTGCAGCAGGTGCTGGTCGACCTCAACCGGTCGCCGTCCGTGGTCCGCTCGACCAGCGTCGTGGCGCTGTCGGAGCTGGTGGCGCGGCGGACCCTGCCGCTGCTGCGGACCGGGGCCGCCCCGGACGCCGGCCGCTCCCGGATGCCCCGCGCCTGACCGCGGCCGGGCTCCGGGCGCGGCGTCAGGCGGTGACCTCCCCGGGCGCGGCGGCCCAGGCGGACGGACGGCCGGTGCCGGTGCGGACCACCGTCACCGGGCACGGCGCGTGGTGGACCACCTGGTCGCTGGTCGACCCGACCAGCAGCCCGGCGAACCCGCCGCCGCCGCGGGCGCCGACGACGAGCAGGTCCGCGCCCCCGGCCGCCTGCACGAGGGCCCGGGCCACCGGGCCGTGCACCGTGTGCGTGCGCACCGGCACCGCCGGGTCGAGGCCGGCCGCGGCGACGCAGCGCTCCAGGTCGTCGCGCACGGCCCGCTCGGAGTCCTCGAGCGGCGGCACGTAGCCCGGTGCCCAGGTCGACGGCCGCGGCGCGGTGGTCAGGCTCCACGCCCGGAGCACGTGCAGCGGGAGCCCGGTCCGCCCGGCCAGGCCGGCCGCCCACACCAGCGCCTCCTGGGCGCCGGCGGACCCGTCGTGCCCGACGAGCACCCCTCCGTCGATGGTCACGGACTCGCACACCTCGGCCACCGGCCCGGTCCTCCTCGCGATCGGCGCCCCGCACCCGCCCGCCGGTCGCGGGCGGCGACGGCACCGGGTGGGGCGGGCACGGCGCCGTCACACGGGCAACTGCCCGCCGGCCCGCGGAGTTCCACGGGCAGGGGCCGCGGGCGTCCCCGCGCCCCCTGCGCGGTCCGGCCGCTGGCCCGCCGCGGGGAGGTGCTGGTCGCCGGCGGTCTCGGGCTGGTGCACGGGCTGGCGTTCGCCGGCACCCTCACCGGCCTCGGTGTCGACGGCGCGACGTCGGTGCGCGCGCTGCTGGCCTTCAACGGAGGCGTCGAGCTGGCCCAGCTGCTCACCGTGGCGCTGGTCTTCCCGTCGCTGTAGGCGGTGTCCCGGACCCGCTGGTACCCGGCGCAGCGCCTGACCGGCGCGGCGGTCGCGCCGGCCGCCGCCACCGGCTGGGCGCTGGACCGCCTCGGCCTGCTCGCGGACCCGCTGGCCGGGGCGGAGGAGGCCGTCGTCGCCCGGCCCTGGTCCGTGGTCGCCGGGCTCGCGCTCGTGGCGGCCGGCTGCTGGGCGGCCGACCGCCGGCGCCCGTCCCGCCCGGCACGGGACGAGGTGCTGGTCCCGGCGGCCCGCTGACTCCCCGCCCTCCCCGTGCGTGGGCGGCGCACGCCCTGGGTACCCGGGACCCGCACGGAGCCGGAACAGCACGGGTCCGGCCGGTCCGGCGACGCGGGAGAGTGCCGGGCACGGCCCGACGCCCGGGGACGGGACGCATGGACGGGTCGACGTGGGCGCGCCGCTCGCCGCCCGCTCCGAGTCGCCGCGCCGCCACGGTGTGGCGCGGGCAGCTGCGCAGTGCCGCCGAGCTGACGCGGATGCGGGTGCAGCTGCGCGGGGCGCTCGCCGCGGACGGGCTGCCCGAGGCCACCGGGGAGCGGCTGCAGCTCGCGGTGGAGGAGCTGGTGTCCAACGGCCTCCGGCACGGGCGGCCGCCGGTGACCGTGGCCGTGACCGCCGACGGCGGCTGGCTGGTCGAGGTGTCCGACGCCGCCCGCGACCGCCCGCCGGTCCCGGCGGTCGGCCGGGACGCGGCCGCCGGCGGCATGGGCCTGCCGATGGTGGCCCGGCTCTCGGCCGCGCACGGCTGGTACGTCGGCGGCGACCGGAAGACCGTCTGGGCGTGGCTCGGCTCCCCGCCGCCGCCGGTGCTGCTGCCGCCCGAGCGGGTGGCGCAGGCCACCCGGCGGGCCCGCGACCTCGGCCGGCTCCTGGCCGACACCGACACCCGGGTCGCCACCACCTTCGACCGCCTGACCGCCGAGGCGGCGGAGCGTGGCCGGGCCGACCGCGCCGCCACCTACCGCACGGTCGCCCGGCGCATCCGGCGCCACGCCGCGCAGGGCCGGCGGATCAGCCGCCGGCCCTGACCGTCCGCCGCGCCGCCCGGTGTCCGCGCGGGCGGCGCGGACGACGTGCGTCAGGCCGGCGACGGGCGGCGCTTCTCCGGCCGCGTCCGGGTGTCCGGCGCGCTCCGCGGCGCGGGGGCCGCCGGCTCCGTCGCGCCGTCCGCCGTGACCACCGCCTCGTCGTCCGGCGGCTCCTCCTCCGCCTGCTCCTGCCGCGGTCCGGCGGCCGCGCCGCGCGAGGTCGGCCACGTGAGCTCGAGCTCCAACTCGATCTCGTCGCCGTCGACCTCCACCTCCAGCTCGCAGCGGAGCCGGTCCCCCACCGACAGCTCGACGGTGCTGGTCCCCAGCCGGACGGCGACCTCGCCGTCGTCGGACTCCAGCCCCTCCGCGAGCGACCGGAGGAGGCGGGCGACCTCCGGGCGGCTGAGTGTCAGCTCCTGCTCGATCTTGACGTCCGCCACGGCCCTCTCCGTCCTCCCGGGCGCGCCGCACGGTGCACCGCACCTGCCGACCACGGTGGCACGGCGAGCCGGTGGCGTCGACGGTCCCGGAGCCGGGACCGTCGAGGGACGATCCCGGGTGCGGCCCCTCGGGGCGATCAGCGGGTGGGGTCGACCACGGTGATGCCGGCGACCGTCGTCCGGTCGAACACGGGCAGCAGGGCCGCCGCCTCGTCGAGGCCGATGGTGCGTTCGACCAGCCGCTGCGGCTGCAGCGAACCCTCCTCGACGAGCGCCATCATGGCGGGGTAGTCGGCCGCGGCCATGCCGTGACTGCCCAGCAGGTCCAGCTCCCAGCCGATCACCCGTGCCATCGGGACCCGCGGGTGACCACCGACCGGCGGCAGCAGGCCGACCTGCACGTGCCGCCCCCGCCGGCGCAGGCTCAGGATCGAGTCGGCGCAGGTCTGCTCGCTGCCCACCGCGTCGACGGCCACGTGGCTGCCGCCGCCGGTCAGGTCCCGGACGACCGCCGGGACGTCGCGGCCGTCGGCGTGCACCGTGTGCTCCGCGCCCAGTCCGGCGGCCGCGGCGAGGGCCTCGGGGGTGCGGTCCACCGCCACCACCCGGGCCCCGAGCGAGCGGGCGATCATGACCGTGCTCAGCCCCACGCCGCCCGCCCCCACCACGGTGACCCACTCCCCCTCGCCGACCCGCGCGCGGCCGACCAGGGCGCGGTACGCGGTGGCGAACCGGCACCCCAGCGCGGCCGCGGCGGCGGAGTCGACCCCGTCGGGGACGCGCACCAGGTTGGTGTCGGCGGCGTGCAGGGCGACGTACTCGGCGAAGGACCCCCAGTGGGTGAAGCCCGGCTGCTGCTGGTCGGGGCAGACCTGGGCCTCCCCCGCCCGGCACCACTCGCAGCGCCCGCAGCCGCAGACGAACGGGACGGTCACCCGGTCGCCAGCCCGCCAGCGGGCGACCTCCGCACCGGCGTCGACCACCACCCCGGCGAGCTCGTGCCCCGGCACGTGCGGGAACGCGACCTCGTCGTGTCCCGCCCAGGCGTGCAGTCGCTGCGGCACACGCCCGTGGCCGTCACGCGCACCACCACCCCGCCAGGAGGGGCGGTGGGCTCGGCCACCTCCTGGACACGGGGCAGGGCTCGGACCGAGTCGACCACCAGGGCGCGCACCGCCACATGCTGCCAGCCCGTGGCCGCCCACCCGCCCGGTGACCGGCGACGGGCGGTGCTCGACCCGGGGTCGAGGGCGACCGGCGGCTGACGGTCGCCGGCTCCTCCGGGGTGCGGCGCGCCGTCAGCGGCGGGCGCGCCGCCTCCTGGCCGTCCGCTCGACGACGTAGCGGACCAGCCAGACCACGGCGACGGCGCCGACGACCGGCAGCCCGGCGATCACCAGGAGGCGGCCGCTCAGGGGCGGCTTCGGCAGGGGCACGGTGCCAGCCTCCTCCTTCCGACGGGGATGCGCCGGACGCTCCCGCGGGTCGGTCGACCGTCGCCTACCCGCCCGCGTGCAGGGTGCACAGCAGGGCGTGCTGGCGGCGCACCTCGACCAGGTCGGCCATCGGCACGGCCAGCGGCCGCAGGTGCGCCGGGACCTCCTCGCCCTCCTCCACCTCGACCTCCTCGGAGAGCTCGAGGACCGGCGCGGTGTCGAGGATGCCGGTGTCGACCAGCAGCTTGGAGTGCTTGCTGCCGGTGCGCTCTATCAGGTCGACGTAGCCCTGGCTGACCGGGTGCCGGAGCGGCGTCGGGGCGTGGATCTCCGGGCAGATGACGACGTCGAGGTCGGCGGCGAGGTCGGCGGCGAGGTCCAGCGACCGCAGCACCGCCTCCTCCCACACCGGGTGCGGGTCGAGCTCCCAGGAGGTGACGCCGAACTCGGGGCGGACCGAGGTGGAGCCGAGGCGGTGCGCCAGCCGAGACCGAGGAGCTGACGCAGCGCCCCCGGGACCGGCGGGCACGGCTGCGGGACCAGGTCGCGGACACCCACCAGCGCCTCGGGGAGGGACAGCACGGAGCCGAGGAAGTGGTGCACCGCGTGGCCGACCGGCTGCCCGACCCGTCCTCGGTGCACCGGCAGGCCGGGGAGCTGTCCGGGCCCGGAGGGCCGCTCCCGCAGGAGGAGCCACCACGGTGACGGAGTCCGACCCGGCATCCGGACGATCCGGTCCCCCATCCCTCCGGGATGAGTCCGGCACGACCACCGCAGCGGGACCGTGTCGGCCATGGACGCAGCAGTGCGGACGACCCCTCGCAGGAGCGACTTCCGGATCACGGGGTGGCACCGGGACGCGGCGCGCTTCCTCGCCGGCTGCATCGGCACCGGAGCCGTGCTCGGGGCCGCGGTGGCCGCCGCACGGGAACCGCACGGCTGAGCCGGCGGCACCGGGGGCGGTCGTCCCCGGCGGACGAGGGACCGCCGGCCGGGAGACGCGCCGCCCGGCCGGCGGGCCCCGTCCTGCGCTCCGCCCCTGGTCTCCGTCAGCCGGACAGGCCGGCGTTGAGCCGGGCGGCCTGGCGCACCAGGTGGTCGCGCTCGGCGAGGTCGGGGGCCTTCGCGGCCGCCTCGGCGTAGAGCCGGGCCGCCGTCGCGAGGTCGCCGTCGCGCTCGTGCAGGTACGCCGCGACCGCGGCGTGGCGGGGCAGCGAGCCGTCCACCGCCGCCAGCTCCGCGAGGCCCGCGCGCGGTCCGTCGGCCTCGCCGACGGCCACCGCCCGGTTGAGCCGGACGACGGGGCTGTCGGTCAGGCGCACGAGCTCGTCGTACCACTCGACGATCTGCACCCAGTCGGTCTCCGCGGCGGTGGGTGCGTCCGCGTGCAGCGCCGCGATGGCGGCCTGGGCCTGGTACTCCCCCAGCCGGTCGCGGACGAGGGCCGCCTGCAGGACCGCCACGCCCTCGGCGATCAGTCCGGTGTCCCACCGGCTCCGGTTCTGCTCCGCGAGCGGCACCAGGCTGCCGTCGGGCGCGGTCCGGGCGGCGCGCCGGGCCGAGTGCAGCAGCATCAGGGCGAGCAGCCCGGCCACCTCGGGGTGGTCGATCACGGCAGCGAGCTGCCGGGTGAGCCGGACGGCCTCGGCGACGAGGTCGACGTCACCGGAGTAGCCCTCGTTGAAGACCAGGTAGAGGACGCGCAGCACGGTCGCGACGTCGCCCGGCCGGTCGAACCGCACACCGGAGACGGTGCGCTTGGCCCGGCTGATGCGCTGCGCCATCGTCGCCTCGGGCACCAGGTAGGCCCGCGCGATCTGCCGGGTGGTCAGCCCGCCGACGGCCCGCAGCGTGAGCGCGACCGCGGACGACGGCGTCAGCGACGGGTGGGCGCACAGGAAGTAGAGGTGCAGCGTGTCGTCCACACCGGGCACGGGCCCGGGCGCGGGCTCCTCGTCGACGACGTCCTCCCGCCGGCGGCGGGCGGTGTCGGCGCGGGTCGCGTCGAGGAACCGGCGCCAGGCCACGGTGACCAGCCAGCCCTTCGGGTCCCGCGGCGGGTCGGCCGGCCAGGTGCGGACCGCCTCGACCAGCGCGTCCTGGACGGCGTCCTCGGCCGCCGCGAAGTCGGCTCCGCGGCGGACGAGGACGCCGAGCACGCCGGGCGTGAGGCTGCGGAGCAGCACCTCGTCCAGCGGGGCGGTCATCCCTCGATGGTGGGGTGCGCGCCCAGGAAGGGGCGCACCTCGAGCCACTCGTGGATCGGCTCCCCGCCCGCCCCGGGAGCGGCCGACAGCTCACCGGCCAGCTCGACGGCGCGCTCCCGGCTGTCGACGTCGATCACCATCCAGCCGGCGATGAGGTCCTTGGTCTCGGCGAACGGGCCGTCGGTGACGGGCGGGCGCCCCTCGCCGTCGTACCGGACCCACATCCCCTCGGGGGAGAGCGCCTGGCCGTCGACGAACTCGCCGGTGCCCTCCAGCCGGGCCGCGAAGTCCTCCATGTACTGCACGTGGGCCGAGATCTCCTCCGGCGTCCACTTCTCCATCGGGACGTCGTTCACCGCCGCCGGGGCTCCGCGGTAGTGCTTGAGCAGCAGGTACTTGGCCATCGTGGTCTCTCCTCGGTGCCGGTGCGGCCCATCCTGGCCGCTCGCACCCCGGGGACGGAGCCGCGCCCGCGTTCTCGACACCGCCGTCCGGGATCTCCGGCGGACCGGTGCCCGGATCGACCGTCCTCGCCGCCCCATGGCGTGCCGGCCCCGGGGACCTTGGCCTCTACGGGTGACCGGCCGCGGCCAGGACGCTCGACGGAGGTGCTCCGCTCCGTGCGGCGGGGGGAGACCGGACGTGGGTGCGACGCCGGGAGGGGTGCACCCGGCAGGGGCCGCGCCGGCCGGGCCGGCGCTCCCCGCGAAGGGACCGGCCGGCCGTGCGGACCGCAGGGGCCCGGCGGTCCCCGTCCCCGGGAGGTGGGGTCGTGACAGGGGCGGTGCTGTCGGCCGAGACGCGACTGACCCGTCTCCTCGGGCGGCTGCTGAGCGCCGCGGAGGCCTCGCTGGCGGCGGGCGACCTCGAGCAGGCCCGCGCCACCGCCGAGGAGGTGCGCACCGTCGATCCGGACAACCGGCGCGCCGCCCTCGTCCTGCGGCAGGTGGCGGCCCGTCAGCACGACCCGTCCGGGGAGCGGGCGCTGATGACCCTGCTGTTCTCCGACCTGGTCGGCTCCACGAGGCTGTCCGAGCGGGTGGAGCCCGAGCACCTGCGGGACCTGTTCGCGGTCTACCGCGCGGCGGCCCGGGAGGCCGTGCACCGGTACAGCGGCCACCTGGTGCACTACTCCGGCGACGGGATCCTCGCCGGCTTCGGCCATCCCACCCCGCACGAGGACGACGCCCGGCGGGCGGTGCTCGCGGGCCTCGACCTGGTGAGGGCGATGCGCGACGCGCGCACCGGGCTGGACCGCCGGTTCGGCGTCTCCCCCGAGGTCCGGATCGGGATCCACACCGGGCGCGTGGTGGTCACGGACCTCGGGGACGCCGGCTCGGCGGCCGGGCGGGACCCGATCGTCGGCCTCGTGCCCACCTTCGCCGCGAGGCTCCAGCAGGAGGCCGCTCCGGACACCGTGGTGATCAGCGACGTCACCCGGCAACTGGTCGACGCCGACTTCTTCCTGCACCCGCTCGGCGAGCGCCGGCTGGAGGGGATCCGCCGCCCGGTGGAGGTCTTCCGCGTCGAGCGCCCCCGCTACGCCGCGGCCCGGTTCGAGGCGGCGCGCTACCGCCAGGCGGGGCTCGTCGGCCGCGACGAGCCCCGCGCCCGGCTGCTCGCGGCGTGGGAGGAGGTGCGGCGGGACGGCGGGGCGGCCGTCGACCCGGGCTTCCTCGTCGTCGGTGAGGCGGGCATCGGCAAGACCCGGCTGGTGACCGAGGTCCTCGACCGGGTGGAGGCCAGCGGCGGCCGGGTGTTCGGCACGGCCTGCCTGCCCTACCACGCCGACGTCTCGCTGTGGCCGGTCGCGCGGCTGCTCGAGGGGATGGCCGACCGGTCGGGAGAGACCCCCGACCGGCTCGCCTGGCTGGTCGGGAACCTCGGTGCGCTGGGCGTGGACCCGCGGCGGGCGGTGCCCCTCCTCGGCCCGCTGATCGGCGTCCCGGCGACGCCCGAGTACCCGGCGCCCCCGTGGGAGCCCGGCACCGTCCTCGACCAGACCCTCGACCTGCTCGTGGAGTGCCTGGCCGCGGCCGCCGCGCGGCGGCCGCGCCTGTTCGTCGTCGAGGACCTGCACTGGGCCGATCCCTCCACGCTCGAGCTGCTGGGGCGGCTCGTCGAGCGGCGGCCCGCGGGCCTGCTCACGGTGGCCACCGCCCGCCACGTCCCCGCCGTGCCGTGGCGGGACGGCGTGCAGGTGCTCGAGCTCGGCCGGCTCGACGGTCCGGCGGCCCACCGGCTGGTGGACAACCTCGCGTCCGGCAGGCGCCTGGACGACGGGGCGCGGGCCGCGATCATCGAGCACGCCGAGGGGATCCCGCTGTTCATCGAGGAGCTGACCCGCGCCGGCGTGGAGGAGCACGGCTCCGAGCCGCTGCCGCTGCGGCTGCAGGAGCTGCTCACCTGGCGGCTGAAGGCGCCGGCCATCGACCTCCGCGTGGTCCAGGTGGCCGCCACCGTCGGGCCGACGTTCGACCCGGCCACCGTCGCGGCGGTCGTCGGCGACGAGGACGCCGTGGCCACCCAGCTCACCACCCTCACCGACGCGGGGATCGTCGAGCCGGTCGGCCCGGCGGCGGGTGTCCACCGCTTCCGCCACGCGCTGATGCGCGACGCCGCCTACGAGACCCAGGTCGTCGAGGCGCGCCGGGAGACGCACGCGGCCGTGGCCCGGGCGCTGGCCGCGCGCGGCGCCGAGCCGGCGATCGTCGCCCGGCACCTGGACCTGGCCGGCGCGGCCGGGCCCGCCGCCGGCCGCTACCTCGACGCCGCCCGCCGCGAGCACGGCCGCGGGGCGCACGAGGAGGCGACCAGGCTGGCCGCCCGGGCCCTGGAGCTGCTGGAGACCCTGCCCGGGTCCGACGAGCGCGACCTGGGCGAGCTCTCCGCCCGCATGCTGCGCGGCCTCGCGCTCAGCTCGACGCACGGCTACTTCTCCCCCGAGGTCGAGGCGGACTACCGGCGGGCGCAGGAGCTCGCCGCCCGGCTCGGACGGCCGGAGGTGCTCCCCGCGCTGATCGCCCTCTGGGCGTACTGGATCTCCAGCGGCCGGCTCACCACGGCCCGCGGTGTGCTCGACCAGCTCGCCGCGATGGTCCGCGAGCCGGCCTTCGCCTCGTTCGAGCCGGAGGTGCTGGGGTGCACGGGCTACCAGGACTTCAAGCGGGGCCACTTCACCTCGGCCCAGGCGCAGCTGGAGCGGGCGCTGGCCGCCATCAGCTCCCGCCCGACCGGGCAGTGGGACTCCCCGCTGTGGCCGCTGCCCAACGACCCGTACTCGGGCGGGGCCGGCGCGCTGGCGGCCGTCTGCGCCGCCCGCGGGGAGCTGGACGCGGCCGAGCGGTGGGAGCGGGAGGCACGGCGGCGGGCCGAGGAGGTCGGCTCCCCGCGCGGTCCGTACAGCCTCGCGCAGGTCGAGTCGACCTTCAGCACCTGGATCCGGCACCTCCTCGGCGACGAGGAGGCCGCGCGACGGCTGGGCGCGGAGGCCGCTGACATCGGCCGGGAGCACGGCTACGCCCTGTGGGCGGCGTTCGGCGCCGCCTGGGCCGCCACTGACCGGCCCGGTGGCCCGCCGGACCGGGCGTTCCTCGAGCAGGCGCTCGAGACCCTCGCGCTCATGGGCCAGCAGGGTTTCTTCGCCGGCCACCTGGGCCGCCTCGCCGACCTGGACGCGGCGGCCGGCGACCAGGAGCAGGCGGACCGGCACCTGGCCGAGGCCCTCGAGACGGTCTCCCGGACCGGCGAGGAGCTCGACCTGCCCGAGCTGCTCCGCCGGCGGGCCCGCTTCACGCTGGCCCGCGGAGGGGACGCCGCCCCGGCCGTCGCCGACCTGACCGAGGCGGTGCGGGTCGCGACCGGGCAGGGCGCCCGGCTGTCCCGGCTGCGCGCGGCCGTGGACCTCGCCCGCCTGTCCCCGGACGTGCGACCGGCGGGCTGGCGGACCGTCCTCGAGGAGGCCCGGGCGGACCTGCCGGGTGCCACGGTGACGCCCGAGACGACGGCCGCCGACGCCCTCCTGGAGCGGTGACCGCCGGGCGTACCGTCGCGTGCACGGACCGGGGCCGGGCCGGCGGTCCCGCCGGCCCGCTGCCCGTTCCCGCCGTCGGGCGAGGAGGCGGAGATGAACTCCCATCCCGAGCACCCCAGGCCGCTTCCCGGGTCCATGACGATCGAGCACGAGGGCGCCTGCCGGGTGCTCCGTCTGCGCGGCGAGCTCGACACCGCGGTCGCGGAACAGTTCAAGGGACGGACGAGCCGGGACGCGCTGAGCGTCGACGTCATCGACGCCGCCGACGTGTCCTTCATCAGCTCCACGGCCCTCGCCGTCCTGGCCCGGTGCAGCGAGGTGTCCCTCGCCGCCGGCCGGCGTCCGGTGCTGCGTGCCTCGTCGCCCGCGCTGGAGCGCATCCTGCAGCTGAGCGGGCTGCAGGACGACTTCCTGCGCCCGCCCGCCACGCCCAGCTGCGCCGAGACGCCCGGCTGACCGCCTGACCGCGCCGCGTCGCTGCCACCGCGGCCGGTCACTCCACGGCGTGGTGGACCGCCACCGGCCTGCCGGTCGCCGGTGCCGTGCCGGTGGTCCTCGCCCGGCCGAGGGAGGGACCGGCGGTCCGTGGACGACCACTCCCGGCGACGGTAGGAACGGCTCAGCACCGACGAGGGAGGCGACGTGATCGACCGGGCCGGGCTGGCGGACTTCCTCCGCCGCCGTCGGGAGGCGCTGCAGCCGGAGGACGTGGGTCTCCCCCGCGGGCCGCGCCGCCGGACGAGCGGGCTGCGGCGCGAGGAGCTCGCCGTCCTCTGCCACATGTCCACCGACTACTACGCGCGCCTGGAGCAGGAGCGCGGGCCGCAGCCCTCGGAGCAGATGGTGGCCGCGATCGCGCAGGGGTTGCACCTGTCCCTGGACGAGCGGGACCACCTGTTCCGGCTCGCGGGTCACCGCCCGCCCGCGCGCGGCGCCGACGGCGAGCACGTCGGGCCCGGCCTGCTGCGCATCCTCGACCGGCTCGGCGACACCCCGGCGGAGATCGTCACCGAGCTCGGCGAGACGCTGCGGCAGACCCCGCTCGCCGTCGCGCTCACCGGCGACGCGACCCTGCGCACCGGGCCGGCGCGCAGCCTCGGCTACCGGTGGTTCACCGACCCCGCCACGCGGCAGCTGTACGCCCCGGAGGAGCACGCGTTCCTGTCCCGGCTCTACGCCTCGGGCCTGCGCGAGCTCGTCACCCTGCGCGGCCCGGGCTCGCGGGCCGCGCGCCTGGCCGAGCTGGCGCTGGCCCGCAGCGAGGAACTGCGGCGGCTGTGGGACACGCACGAGGTCGGCCTCCGCCCGCGCGAGGTCAAGCGCTTCGTCCACCCCGTCGTCGGCGCGCTGGAGCTGAGCTGCCAGTCGCTGGTCGACCCCGACCAGTCGCACCGGCTGCTCGTCTACACCGCCGTCCCGGGCAGCCCGAGCGCCGAGCGGCTGCAGCTGCTGTCGGTCCTCGGCACCCAGGCGGACCCCGCGGTCCGGGCCGCCCCCGGCTGACCGGGGCACGGCCCGGGACGGTCAGCGCGGCAGCGGGTGCACCCCGTCGGCTCCGGCCGCCGCGAACGACACCCCGGCCAGCTCCTCGGACAGGTGCCACATCCGCTCGGCGTCCCCGGTGCCGCGCACCGGGCGGTAGGGCTCCTGCTCCGCAGGGGCGCCGCTCGCCCCGCCGGGGCCGTCCGGGCCGTAGAACCGGCCGCCGCCGTCCGGCGCGGTCGCGGCGAGCAGGGCCGGCAGCGCCGCGCTCTCCACGGTGCCGGTGAGGCCCAGCCGCGACAGCACGCGGATGAGCCGCACGCCGGTGGTGTCCCGGGCGCGGCCGACCTCGGGCCGGGCCGCGAGCAGGCTGGTCGGCGCGATCCCGGGGTGGGCCAGGTCGCTGGTGATCCCCCAGCCCCCGGCGGCGCTGCGCCGCTGCAGCTCCAGGGCGAACAGGCCGACGGCGACCTTCGACTGGGCGTAGGCGCGCTGCCCGTCGTAGGACCGCTCCCAGTTCGGGTCGTCCCAGTTCACCGCCCCCCGGCGCGCCGCGACGCTGGTCTGCGAGGTCACCCGCGCCCGGCCGGCCCGCAGCAGCGGCAGCAGGGCGGCGACGAGCGCGACGTGCCCCAGGTGGTTGGTGCCGAACTGCAGCTCGTGCCCGTCGGCGGTCGTCTGCCGGTCCGGTGGCCGCATGACGCCGGCGTTGGCGACGAGCAGGTGCACCGGCCGCCCCTCGGCGCGCAGGGTCTGCCCCAGCGCCGCGACGGAGGCCAGCGAGGACAGGTCGAGGTCGCGCAGGGAGACGTCGGCGTCCGGGACCTGCGCGCGGATCCGGGCGACCCCGGCCTCGCCCTTGCGCGGGTTGCGGACCGGCAGGACCACCTCGGCGCCGGCCGCGGCGAGCCGGCGGGCCAGCACGAGGCCGACGCCGTCGCTGCCTCCCGTGACGACGGCGCGGCGGCCGGTGAGGTCGGGGACGGGGACGTCGGGTCGGGTGCGCGGCATCGGGTGCTCCTCGGGTCGTGGGGACCCCAGCCTCACCGCGCGAGGCGCCCGCGTTCAGGGACGGCCGATCCGCGGATCGCCGGTCCCCGGCTGCGGCCCGGACGCTGCGGCTGCTCCTCCACGGGACCGAAGACGGTCAGAGGAGCCGTTCCGGGCCGTGGAGCCGGGAGTTGAGCGTGTCCCACGGGGTGACGGTCGGCTCGGCGACCAGTTCGGCGCCGGCCTCGACCAGGTCCGCGGTCGCGGCGCGGGTGTCGGGTACCCCGAACGCGACGCGGATCCGGCCCGGGACGCGGTGTCCCACCTCGACCTCGTCGGTGTACTCGGCGTAGGGCGGGTCGTTGATCTCCAGCGTCGCCCGGCCGGCGTCGAGGATGACGACGTGGCCGCCGCGGGCCTCGTGGGCCTCCTGCTCCGGCAGCCCCAGCACGTCGCGGAAGAAGCGGACCGCGGCCTCGTGGCCCGTCGCGGTGACCACGAGGCGGAGTTCGGTGGCCCGCTGCCGTTGCTGCGTCATGGGAGTCTCCTCGGCCGCGGTGAGGGGCGTGCCGCGAGAGGTCCGCGAGAGGTCATCGCGTCGCGTGCGCGGAGGTCGGCCCGGACGCCGGTTCCCGTCGCACGTCGATCGGGACCATCGGACCCCCTCATCGGCCCGCGCACCGGCGACCAGCTGCGGACCGCCCCGGTGCAGGCCGCCGGCGCGCATCCGGCAGGGGCGGTCACCCCTCCCCAGCCGGCGGCCCGGCCGGCAGCTCCCCCGTCCGCACCAGGTCGTGGGCGACGTCGCGGTCCCGGCGGGCCGCGCCCGCCGACGCCCGGGCCAGCGCCCGGATCGCCTGGTCGGCGGTCAGCCCGAGCCGCTGCACCAGCACGCCCGTGGCCTGGTCGATCACCGCGCGGGCCTCCAGGGCGATCCGCAGGTCGTCGGCCATCGCGCGGGCGCTCCGCATCGCGTGCAGGTCGCCGGCCGCCGCCGCGGCGTGCGGGCCCAGGCGGGTGGCGGCGGCCCGGGCGTCCTCGTCGAAGGCGTGCGCCGCGCGGGCGTAGATGTTCAGCGCGCCGGCGACGCCGCGGTCGGCGTCGATCACCAGCGGGACGGACAGCGAGCTCAGGGCGCCGTGGGCGACCGCCCGCGGCACGTAGTCCGGCCACCGGCTGTCGGTGCGGGTGTCGGCGACCTCGACCAGCTCACCGGTGCGCGCGGCGTGCAGGCAGGGCCCGTGGTCACGCTCGTACTGCGCCTCGTCGACGTCGACGGCCAGCCGACCGGTGGCGGCCACCGTGGTGGGCACGTCGTCGACGAGCAGCGACACCGACGTCTCGGTGTCGCCGGGCACCACCGTCCGGGCCAGCGCGGCCACGGTGTGCAGCAGGTCCTCCGTCGACAGCTCCGGAGCAGGCAGGCGCTCCCGGCGCCGGGGTGCGCCGGCAGCGTCGTCGAGGCGGGGCTCCTGGTTGCTGTCCACGGCGCGGCTCCGGTCTGCTGCACCGGGGCGGGCACCTCGGTTGCGGACTCCGCCTCGGAGCCCGCGCTGGCGTGGCACGCCGGGGTCGGACGCACGGTCGGCGCAGGGTGGCTCCCACCACCGGACCCGAGCGTACGCAGCTCTCCGTCGTGGCGGGCGCACCGCCGCGTCGAGGGCGGCACCGCCTGCGGTCACCGGCCGCCGCCGAGCGGCCGCCGTCCCCGACGACGCGGCCGGCGCCGCAGGGACCCGGACGGCGACGGCGGGGGCTAGAGGTCGCCGCCGCGGTCGAGCAGGCCGCTCAGGGGGACCTCTCCCTCGACGATGCGCCGGGCGAGCTCGTCGAGGTCCCCGCCGCGGGCGAAGGCATGCGCCCGGAGCAGCGCCAGCGCGTCGGTGCTGCTGACCTCGAGGCCGGCGTTGACGAAGCCCATGGCCCGCCACACGACCGAGCGCCGTCCGGCGGCCGGCGCGTCCAGCCACACCGGCCCGCCGCTCTCGCCGCGCGTCGCCTCGCTGTTCTGCTGGAACGCCGAGGTCACCTCGGCACTGATCGCCAGCGCGTGCGCCAGGCTCAACGCGGTCACGTCGTTCGGCGGGACCGTGTAGAGGTCCAGCGCCCCGATGCCGCGCAACCCCCCGTGCAGCGGTAGCGAGATGACCCCGCGGATCGGGGTGCTGGTGACCAGCTCGTCGTGGAACGCCGGCCACCGGGACCGGATCGTCACCTCGTCGGCCACCACGGGGCCGCCTTCGGCGTACGCCGTCAGGCACGGCCCGGCCCCGATGGTGAACTGCAGCCGCTCTGCCGTCGCCGCCGCCGCGTCACTCGAGCCCAGCGGTAGCCGTTGGCCGTCGACGAAGAAGAGCCCGATGCCCGCGCCGTCGACCGGCACCACCCGGGCGCACGCACGGGCGAGCCGCTCGGGCAGCAGCTCGGGGCCGGCCAGCTCCCCCGCCAGCTCGGCGAGCACGGCCCGGAACTCCGCGACGACCGTCACGATCCTCCCGTCCCGACCCGTCGGTGGCGCCGGCCCCGTCCGCCGGGGCCGGGCGGCGAACCGCCCCGGGCGTCGGGCGTCGGCACGGTGAGACCGCCTGCGGTCACTTCCTCCCGCGAACGACCGGTGCCCAAACTCCGGACGTCGGGTGGGCCCCTGTGCACGCGAGTGTGAGCCGGGACGGCGGGAGGGGCCGGGCCGGCGTCCGACCGGGTGCCCGACCCGGCCGGCGCGTGGGTCCTCGGACTCCCGCACCGTCTCCTCGCGGGTTTGCGACGTGGTGGCGCGGGCACGGATGGACATCGGCTGCGCATCCGCACGTGCCCGCGGCTCCCCACCTGCAGGACCGTGAAGGGCCAGCCGTGGACGTCGCGACGCGCACGACCGGGACGGCGCTCGCGGACGCCCCGGCCGGGTGCCACGCCGGCCGCGGGCAGGGTCTGCCCACCGCCCGGGTCGCGGCTCCTCGGGTGCGCCGGGGAGGAGGTCACGGCCCGCGGGTGGCCCGCCTCCCCCGCGCGTCCGGACGGGAGAGCACCGCCGGGCCGGCGACCGTGCGTCACCGAGGGCCTGACGGCGGAGGACCGGGCAGGAGCACACGGCGCCCGCTCCGGCTGTGCTCCGGGCAGGTGGCATGACCGTCAGCCGGCCGGGCCACGGGGACCGCCGGGCCAGGACCGGTCCGACGGTGCACTACGACGCGCGGCGCGCGGTGTCCTACGCCAAGCCCCTCCTGCGCGGCTGGCTGCACCTGGTGTGGTTCGCCGCCTCGCTCGTGGCCGGCCCGCTGCTGTGGGTCGCCGTCCACGGCCGGGGGCCGGTGATCGGCGTCGGGATCTACACCGGCTGCCTCAGCGGGCTGTTCGGCGTCAGTGCCCTGTACCACCGGGGCAGCTGGGGGCCGGTCGCCCGCCGGGTCCTGCAGCGAGCCGACCACGTGATGATCTTCCTGTTGATCGCCGGGACGGCGACTCCGGTGTTCCTCCACGCCGTGCCCGGCACCTACGGGCGGCTGTGCCTGGTCCTGCTGTGGGCCCTCACCGCCCTGGGGATCCGGGCCCGCCTCGCCCGCATGGACGCGCCGGAGTGGCTCGTCGGAGGAGCGTTCATCGCGCTGGGAGCCGTCAACGCGCTCGCGGTACCGGCGCTGTGGGCCGCGGCCGGCGGCCTCGCCGCGGCCCTCGTCGTCGGCGGCGGGCTGCTCTACATCACCGGCGCCGTCGCCTACCACTGCCGCCGCCCCGACCCGCTCCCGTCGGTCTTCGGCTATCACGAGGTCTTCCACGCGTTCGTGTGTGCCGCCGCCACCTGCCACTACGCCGCCATCGCGCTGCTGGTCAGATGAGCCGCGCGGTGGAGCGGGCGCACCGGCGCCGGCTCCACCCGGGTCCACGGACCGGCCGGAGGGCCGGCGCTCGCGGGCAGCCGCCCCGGACCGACCGGAACACCGGCCGGCCGAGCCGACCGCGGTCGGCGGCGGGCGAGGTTCAGGGGGAACGGACGGGGCGCGGCAGAGCCGAGGGGTGCTCGGCGGCTCGCGCCATGGCCCGGGCGACTGCCCGCGCGGCTTCCTCCCGTTGGGCGGCGGCCTCCAGGTCACGCTCGACGGCGCGGCGGGCGTTGGCCAGAGCGCCGCGGGTCGGTGCTCCCGCGAGGACGGTCCGCACGCGCTGCCGGATCCGCCACCACCGGGACAGCAGGCTCAGGACGAGGGTCATCGGCTCAGGGGGTGGGGACCGTCGTCGGCCCCGTGGGTGAGGGCCAGGCAGGTCCAGCACAGCGGGAGGACGCGATCGGCGGAGTCGGGCCAGGTCCAGATCCGGGGATCCAGGGGGACGACCGGGGTCGCGCACATCGCCCGACCGGCCTGTCCGATCGCGTGCAACCGGCCGACCGCCGTCGCTCCGGCGATCGGGGACCCGTCGGCCGGGCGGGGGCTGGGGAGCACACCGTCGGCACCGACCGCCCAGCCGGCCGAGCCGGAGCAGGCGGGGGCTCGCTGACAGCAGGCGCACCGGCCGTGCGGGGCTCGCGCGCAGCTCATCGGGCGTCGTCGGCGGGGGCGTCCCCGGCCCGGTCGAGCACGGCGGGGCAGGCGTCCGCCGACGTCGGGAGGTGTCCGGCAGGGGCGGCCGTGGTCTCAGCCATGCCGCCACCGTGGCCGAGTGCTCCCGTCGGATACAGGGACCTACGCCTCTGTATCGAAACGAGGCGATCCGTATCCGCCCATCGGTCCCGGCGTCTCGCGCGGGGCGATGGACGTCGTCGGCACCACCTCCGACGAGTGGAGGTCGTCGAACGGCACCTCACAGACCTCGCTGAGGCCTCCGCCCGGTGTCGCATGAGGGCTCGACGAGGCACCGACTGCGCCGGTGGGCGAGGGGCTTCGCACATCGGGTACCGGCGGCTACCGTCGGTCGGGCCGGCGCTGCCGGTGGCGGCCCAGCCACGGCCCCGGGAAACGCTCACCCCGGAGGCGCGTCATGCCGGTCGAGGTCGTCGAGTTGTCCATCCGGGAGCCGGACGTCGCCCAGGCCGTGCTCGCCGATCTCTACCGCTCGGAGCGCCCGCTCGCGTTCTCCGGCGTCCGCGGGTCGTTCACCTGCGAGCTCCGGTCGGCAACGGCCGGTCACCTGACCGCGGACCGGCTGCGGTTCACCGCGGGCATGCGCTGCGCGGTCGCTCCGCTGAGCGACCTGGTGGTGGCCAGTCCGGTGAGCGGTGGGTGCCGGTACGTGGAGGGCCGGGACGAGGTCACCACGCGACCGGGCGTGGTGTTCCGGTGCCCGACCGGCGTGCCGTTCACGAACGAGTGGGACGACGTGGACGTGGGCATCGTGCGGCTGCCGCTGGCGGTGGTCGAGCGGGTGGCCGAGGAGCGGCTGGGCGTGCCCGGGACCGATGTGCGGTTCGACGGGATGAGCCCGGTGTCCGAGCCGATGCGCCGCACGTGGCTGGGGCTGATGCGGTTCGTGCACCAGCAGATGGCCGACCCCGGCAGCGGGCTGGCCGAGCCGCTGGTCGCCGCGCACCTGGCCGAGCTGACGGCGGCGACCGCGCTGGCGGCGTTCCCGAACACCACCATGACGTCGGACCACCTGCCCGGCACCGGCGCGGTGGCGCCGGCGGTGGTGCGCCGGGCGGTGGCCTTCATCGACGGGCACGCCTCGCTGCCCATCACCGTCACCGACGTCGCCCGCGCCGCCGGGGTCGGGCCGCGGGCGCTGCAGCTGGCCTTCGCCCGCCACGTCGGGCTGAGCCCGATGGGCTACGCGCGGCGGGTGCGACTGGAGGGCGCGCACCGGGAGCTGCAGGCCGCCGACCCGACCGCCGGGGACACGGTCGCGGCGATCGCAGGCCGCTGGGGCTTCGCCAAGCCCGACCGGTTCGCCGCCGCCTACCGCGCCGCCTACAAGGTGGCCCCCAGCCACACCCTGCGCACCTGAACCACCGCGGCCGCACACGCCCCGAGGAGAGGTAATGACCGCCGAGACCGCCCCGACCACCACAGCGCCCCGACGCACCGAGTTCCGCACCCGCGACCCGGCCGAGGCACGCGAGCTCCTCGACACCCTCTACAGCGGTCGCCTCCAGGTGGACGCCCCGCGCGACGCCACGTGGCTGCTGGACCTGCGGACGGTCGACCCCGGCCCGTTCACCTTCTGCGACCTCACGCTGCCGGCCGACATCACCTTCGACGTCCACGGCCGAGACGACGTCGTCATCAGCACGGTCATCCGGGGCACCATCGGGCTCGAGCGCGGACAGAGCACCGACCGCTACGCGCCGGGGGACGTCTACGTCGCCGTCCATCCACAGTCCACCGACGTCAGTCGCACCCACAAGGCCCAGGCTCGCACCGTCACCCTGCCGCAGGCGCTGCTCACCGACGTGGCCCGCGGCGCCGCCGCGCCCGGCGGGCGGTGGCAGTTCACGGCCATGCATCCGGCCCCCGGTGACGCCGCACGCTGGCGTCAGGTCACCCGGTTCGTCGACGACCTGCTCGCCGAGCCCGAGGCCGCCGCCTCGCCGCTGCTGCTCGGGCCGGCCGCGCGGCTGCTGGCCGCCACCGCGCTGACGATCCTGCCGAACACCGCCGTCGCCGAACCCGCGGCCGCGGACCGCGCCGACGCCCACCCCGCCACGCTGCGCCGCGCGATCGCGTTCATCGACGCCCACGCGGACGTCGACATCTCCCTCGCCGACATCGCCCGCGCCGCCTGCGTCACCCCCCGCGCGGTGCAACTGGCCTTCCGCCGCCACCTGAACACCACGCCCCGCGGGTACGTGCGCACGGTCCGCCTGGCCCGGGCCCACCGGGAGCTACGCGACGCCACCCCCGGCGACGGGGTCACCGTGACCGCCGTCGCCGCCCGCTGGGGCTTCACGCCCAGCCGGTTCACCGAGCGCTACCGCGCCGCCTACGGCGTGCTGCCCAGCGTCACCCTGCGGACCTGACCCGCGGCCCCGCGCGGCCCGCAACCGCCGGGCCTCCAGCCCCCGGCGCAGCTCCTCCGCCCGCTGCCGGCTGGCCCCGGCCTCGGCGACGAGCTCGGTCGCGGAGCGCCGGGCCCGCTCGGCCGCGGCGCGCCGCGCCGCCACCTCGGAGCGGTCCATCAGCGCCGCGCGATGCGCGTGCCCCCGGCTGTCGGCCATCGCGCCCCACCCGTGCCCAGGCTGTCTGCTCGTGGGGCGCCGCGCGCGGACACCCCCCGCCTGGGCTCAGCGGCGTCCTGCTCGTCCGAGGAGCCGATCGCGCGCGGCCACCCGCGATCAGCAGACGCGCCGGCCGCGGGCCCCGCCGCACGAGCGGGCACGCGGCTGCGCACCGTGGGGGTGTCGGTTCGCGTGTGCGGGGACTGCCGGTCAGTGCGCGGCGGACTCGAGCGCGTCGGCCCGCGTCCACATCCGCAGCGCCTCGCACCGCTCCTCCTCGGCACGCCGGCGCATGCGGGCTGCCCGGTCGCGGTGCGGCCCGGACGGGTCGGCGCTGCAGGCGGCCTCCGCGGCGCACGCGACGTCGTCGTAGGTCAGCGCCGCCTCCGCGGCAGCCGCGGCAGCCGCACGGATCGCTGCCACAGCGCTGCGCGAGACCGCGGCCCGCCGGTGGTCCAGCGGCTGCTGCGCCGGTGACGCGGTCACGACGCGATCGTGACCGGCGGATCACCGGTCGGCTACCACCGCAGGCGAACAGCCGCGCTCGCGGACTCGCCCGCAGGCGAAGTCGCGCCCGGCTACGGGGCCGAGGAGCCGTCCGGCTCGGACCGGGCGCGCCTACCGGCGGCCCCCGGAGACCTGTCCACCGCCATCCGGGATGGGCATGCTCTCCGGACATGAGCATCGACACGGGTCGTCGGTCTCCGCCCTGCGCGCTGGTGATCTTCGGCGCCTCGGGTGACCTCACCGCCCGCAAGCTCCTGCCCGCCCTCGCCCAGCTGGCCGGCTACGGGGCGCTCCCTCCGGAGGTGACGCTCGTCGGCGTCGCCCGCACGCCGATGACCGACGCCGAGTTCACGGACGCCTGCCGCCGCGACGCCCCCACCGCGGGGAACCCGCGGTGGCACGACATGACGGCGACGGCCCGCTACGTGAGCGGCCACTACGACGACCCGGCCACCTACCAGCGCCTGGCCGAGGTCCTCGCGACGTGCGACGGCCGGCACGGGACGGCGGGGAACCGGGTGTACTACCTCGCCACGCCCCCGCGCCTGTTCGGGCCGATCGCGGTCAACCTCGGCAAGGCGGGGCTGTCCGTGCCGGCCGGCGACAGCTCCATCCGCGTGGTCGTCGAGAAGCCGTTCGGCTGGGACGAGGCCAGCGCCCGGGGGCTGTACGCCGACCTCTCGTCGGCGTTCGTCGAGGAGCAGGTCTTCCGGATCGACCACTACCTGGCCAAGGAGACGGTGCAGAACCTGCTGGCGCTGCGGTTCGCCAACTCGATCTTCGAGCCGATCTGGAACCGGACGTGGGTCGACAACGTGCAGATCACCGTCGCCGAGACCCTGGGCGTCGGCGAGCGGGGCGGTTTCTACGAGACCACCGGCGCGATGCGCGACATCGTGCAGAACCACGTCCTCCAGGTGCTCTCGCTGTTCCTCATGGAGCCACCCACGTCGTTCCACCCGGAGGCGATCCGCGACGAGAAGGTGAAGCTGCTGCGCGCGATCCGGACGCTGGACGGCGACGCGGAGATCGCCGAGAACGCGGTGCGGGGGCAGTACACCCGCGGCGGCACCCGGGAGGAGCTGATGCCGGGGTACCGGGAGGAGCCCGGGGTCGATCCGCTGAGCGCGACCGAGACCTTCGTCGCGATGCGACTGGAGGTCCGGAACTGGCGCTGGACCGGCGTCCCGGTCTACGTGCGCACCGGCAAGCGGCTCCCCTCCCGGATCACCGACGTCGCCATCGAGTTCCGCCGCCCACCGCAGCTCCCGCTGTTCCCCGGGACGGCGGCGGGCCTCGAGCCCGACGCCCTCATCGTGCGCGTGCAGCCCGACGAGGGCCTGAGCCTGCGCTTCGGCGCCAAGGTGCCCGGCCACGCCTTCCGCGTGCAGAAGGCCTCGATGGACTTCTCCTACGAGAGCTTCGAGGAGCAGTCGCCCGACGCCTACGAGCGGGTCATCCTCGACGCCCTGATCGGCGACCCCACCCTGTTCATCCGCGCCGACGAGGTCGGCCGGTCCTGGCGCATCGTCGACCCGGTGATGCAGTTCTGGGCCCGGGACGAGCGCCCCATCCCGCTGTACCAGGCAGCCACGTGGGGTCCGCCCGAGGCGGGCTCCCTGATCGCCCGGGACGGCCGGAGCTGGCGCCACTCGTCCTGACCAGCGCCGACGCGGCGGGTGCGACCACGAGCAGTCGCGGAGGCTGTCCGCGGCCCGGTGCAGGTCCGCGTCGTCGGTGAAGTCGTCGGTGGAGTGGTGCGGCGCGAACCGCAGGCCGTCGCCGCGCAGCGAGCACGGGACGCCCCGGGACAGCAGCCGGTCGTGCAGCAGCCGGGATGGCGTGGTCCGAGCCGATCCGCCGCCGTTCCGAGCGCGTTGCTGCACTCCTCGGCCGCGCTCGGGCATGTCGGTCGCCGCCGGCTTCCTGGCCGGGTGCCTGCGGCGCCCTGATCCGGGCAGAGGCCTGATGGATCCCCGGATCCCGGCGGCGGGCCCTCGCCGCCCTGCGTGTGCGGGAGCTCCCGCGGGCCGGCACCACGCCCCGGTACGTGGAGGATGACCCGATGCTGAGCACCGAGGACCGGGACGGCGTCGCCGTCCTGCGCATCGAGCACGGCCGGGTCGGCGCCCTCGACGTCGAGCTGCTGGACGCCCTCACCGGGGCCGTCACCGCGACCGACCGGGCGCTGGTCGTCACCGGCACCGGCTCGTCGTTCTCCGCCGGGGTGGACCTGCGCCGGATCCTCGACGGCGGCCGGCCCTACACCGAGCAGCTCCTCACGGCGCTGTCCCGCACGTTCCGCGCCGTGTTCGACCACCCCCGGCCGACGGTCGCGGCGGTCAACGGGCACGCGATCGCCGGCGGCTGCGTGCTCGCCCTGGCCTGCGACCTGCGGCTGATGTCGGCCGGACGGATGGGGCTGGCCGAGCTGGCGGTCGGCGTCCCCTTCCCGACCGCCGCCCTGGAGATCGTCCGGCACGCGCTCGGCCCCCGCGCCGGCCAGGTGCTGCTCGGCGCGCAGGCCACCGACCGCGAGCGGGCACTGGCCCTGGGGATGGTCGACGAGCTCGCCGAGCCCGGCGACCTGCTGCCGCGGGCGGTCGCGCTGGCCGGGGAGCTGGCCGCCCGCTCGCCGGAGTCCTACCGGCTGGCCAAGGTCGCGCTCCACCGCCCCGCGAACGCGGCGATCGAGGCGACCGCCGGCGACGACGCGGCCGTCCTCGCCGGCTGGACCGCGGACGACACCCGGCGGCGGATCGAGGCCGCGCTCGCGGCACTGGCGCGGCGCTGACCCCGGTCCCCACCGCCGAGGCGGGTCCCGGGGTCGGGGCCGAGCGCTACGCCGCCTCCAGGACACCGGCGCGCTGCACCACCTCGGCGTAGAGGGACTCGTAGCCGTCGGCCATCACGGCCGGCGCGAAGCGGCTCGCCGCGGCCGCCGCGCAGGCGGCCGGGTCGATCTCGTCGAGGCGGTGCAGCGCCGCGACGAACGCCTCCTCGTCCTCGGCCAGGAAGCCGGTGATCCCGTCGTCGACCAGGGAGGGGAGGCAGCCCAGCGGGTGGGCGACCACCGGCGTCCCGGCGGCGAGCGTCTCGCACACCGCCGTCCCGCCGGGCTCGGGCCACCGGACCGGGAACAGCACGGCCCGCGCGGAGCGGAGCAGCGCCTCCTTGCCCTCGCCGGTCACGCTCCCGATCCACCGGGCGTGGTCGTCGTCGAGCAGGGGCTCGACGTGCTCGCGGAACCAGCGGACGTCGGGGTAGCCGGCCACCGGGCTGGCCGGGTCGGCGAGCGCGGCCTCGAGGGAGGCGCGATCGGGCTGCCCGCCCACCGGCCCTGCGAGGACGAGCGGCACCCCGGCGGTCCGGCAGGCCCGCAGCGCGACGTCGATGCCCTTCGCCTCGCACAGCCGGGACAGGACCAGGACGGCGTCGGATCGCTCGGCCCGTGGTACCGGGGGCCGGTCCGGGATCGGGACGGCGAGCGGCACCGCGCCCAGCGTCTGGCGCCGCAGCGCCTCCGGGCCCCGGGCCACCTGGGACTCGGAGACGCCGGCGAAGAAGACCCGGCCCCGGCCGTCGAAGCGCGCGTAGAACTCGGCGTTGCGCCGCAGGTCCCAGTGCAGCGTGTGCAGCACCGGCGGGACGGTGGGGCCGAGGGCCGCGAGGACCGCCGGTCCGACGACCTCCAGGTGGGTGTGCACCAGGTCGAACGGTGCGCCGCTCGCCGCCTGCCGGTGGATCGCCTCGACGACGGCGTGCGCGTGCGCGTGCGCGATCCCGGTGACCTCGGGGTAGGGGGCGGCGAGCCGCTCGAACTGCCCGGTCGGGAACGCCGCGACGCGGCCGTCCGCCGGCAGCCGGCTGTCCCCGACGGTGGCCAGCACGACCTCGTGGCCCCGTCCGCGCAGCTCGGTGGTCAGGGTCGCGACGACGTTCTCCAGTCCCCCGTACCCCTGCGGCGGCACCGGCAGCCAGGGTCCGGCGTCCATCAGGATCCTCACCGGCCCGCCCCGCCGACGCGCGCGCCCCGGTAGCCGGGCACGGTGCGCATCGGCGGCCGTTCCCGCACGCCGACCTCCCACGTCACCGCCTCGACGGCGGTCCCGGTGCGCACGTACTGGACGAGGGTGTCCTCCCGGACCCCGATGCCCGGGCACCGGGCGAGCGCCGTCTGCAGCACCTGCCCGGCCATCCGGCCCAGCGCCGCGTCGCTCTGGTGCGAGTGCCGGCGGCTGCCGAGGTCGACCTGCGCCAGGGCGTCGATGCCGGCGAGCTCGGCCAGGTCGACGAGCAGGCCCAGCTCGACGCCGTAGTGCGAGACGAACGGCACCCGCTCCAGCAGCTCCCGCCGGCCGGCGTACTCGCCCGACAGCGGCTGGACGAACCCCGACAGGTGCGGCCACAGGGCGTTGAGCAGGGGGCGGGCGGTCAACTCGGTCACCCGGCCGCCGCCGGTGGGCACCAAGCCCTCGCGGGTGTCCACCGGCCGGTCGTAGAGACCCTTGACGTAGCCGATCGCCGGGTCGGTCAGCAGCGGGCCGAGCAGACCCACCACGAACGTGGGGTCGAACGCCACCAGGTCCGAGTCGACGAAGACGAGCAGGTCCCCCGACGTCACGTACAGCGACTTCCACAGCGCCTCGCCCTTGCCCGGGACGTGCCCGCGCTCGGGCAGGACGTCGTCGACGTGGACGACGCGGGCCCCCGCGGCCCACGCGACGGCCGCGGTGCGGTCGGTGGACCCGCTGTCCACCACGACCACCTCGTCCACGAGCGGGACGGCGGCGACCAGGTCGCGGCGGAGGGCCCCGACGATGTCGCCGACCGTCGGTTCCTCGTCCAGCGCGGGCAGCACCACGCTGACCGTGAGGCCCTGACGGTGCTTGTGCTCGAGCAGGCGGCGGGAGTCGTAGTCCCGCGCGCGGAAGGTGCGGCGGTCCAGCCAGCGGGCGACGTCTGCGCGCATCTCGGCCTCTCGCTCGGGGGCTGTCGGGGTGGCCACCGTCGCACCTGGGTACACGAGACCGTGTCGCGCGTCACCTCGGCGTCGCGCGCGACACGGTGCGTGACGGCACGATGCCGACGTGGGCATCCGCGTGGGACTCGTCGGTGCAGGCGGGGTCGGCGCCCGCCACGCCCGTGTGCTGTCGGGCTTCGAGGACGTCGAGGTGGCCGGGATCTGGGACGCCGATCCGGCTGCGGCCGCGGCCCTGGCGGACGACGTCGGGACCTCCGCCGTGCCCGGCCTGGCCGGCCTGCTCGACCGCGGCCCGGACGCCGTCTGGCTCTGCGTCCCGCCCTTCGCGCACGGCGACCTGGAGCTCGCCGTGGTCGACGCCGGGCTGCCCTTCTTCGTGGAGAAACCGCTGGCGGCCGACCTCCCGGTGGCCGAGCGGGTCGCCGCGGCGGTGGCCGCCGCCGGCCTGCCGACGGCGACCGGCTACCACTGGCGGCACCTGGACACGGTCGGTCGCGCGCGGGCCGCGCTGGCCGGCCGCACGGTGCGCCTGGTCGACGCGCGGTGGTGGGGTACGACGCCGCCGCCGGCCTGGTGGAGCCGGCAGGACCGCTCCGGCGGGCAGGTCGTCGAGCAGGCCACGCACGTGCTCGACCTGCTGCGGCTGCTGGCCGGGGAGGTCGACGAGGTGGTCGGCGGCGCCGCGCCGTCCACGCGGGAGGGCCGCGACGTGCCCGACGCCACCGCCGCCGTGCTGCGGCTGGCGTCGGGCGCCGTGGGGACGGTGAGCACCTCCTGCGTGCTGCCGGCGCCGACCGCGGCGGGCCTGGAGGTGGTCGCCGACGGGACGGCGGTGCACCTGACCGAGACCACGCTGCGCGTGCGCACCCGCTCCGGTGACGAGGAGGCCACCCCCACCGTCGACCCCCGGACCGCCGTCGATCGCGCGTTCGTCGACGTCGTGTCCGGGCAGCCGGCGTCGCCCGGGCTGGTGGACGTCGCCGAGGCCCTGGCCACCCACCGGCTGGCCTGGGCGGTGGCCGAGGCGGCACGCACCGGCACGACCCTCGGGGTGCGCCGGTGACCACCGTGCGGACGCTGGTGGTGCCGCGCCCCGGCGTCCTCGAGGTCGAGGAGACGCCCGAGCCCCCGCTGGCCGAGGGCCGCTTCCGGGCGGAGACGCTGTTCAGCGGGGTGTCGGCGGGGACCGAGCTGACCTGGTACCGCGGGACGAGCCCGTACCTCGCCACCGGCTGGGACGCCGAGCTCGGCCTGTTCGACCCGGCGCAGGCGGCGCGTTCGTTCCCGGTGCGGCAGCTGGGCTACATGGAGGTCGCCCGGGTGGGCGACAGCCGCACCGCCGCGGTGGCCGAGGGGGCGCTCGTGGCCATGGCCTACGGCCACGCGACGGTCGTCCACGGCGACCCGGTGACCCAGCACGTGGTGCCGCTCCCGGGCGACCTGGACCCGCTGCTGGGCGTCTACGTGGCCCACCTGGGACCGATCTGCGCCAACGGCCTGCTGCACGCCGCAGCCGACGCCGGCGGCCGCGAGCTGGCGGACGGGGTCGCCGGCCGGCTGGTGGTGGTGGTCGGCGGCGGGGCGATCGGCCTGCTGGTCGGGCTGCTGGCCCGGGTGCACGGCGCCGCGGAGGTCGTCGTCGTCGACCCCACCCCCCAGCGGCGGGCCGCCGCGGCCGGGCTCGGACTGGACGCCGTCGACGACGCCCCGGACGTGGCCCGCGAGCTGAAGACGAGATGGCGGCACGGCCCGGCCGACCACGGCGCGGACGTGGTGTTCCAGTGCCGTGGCCAGGCCGCGGCCCTGGCCACGGCCCTGCGCTGTGCCCGGCCGCAGGCGACGGTGGTCGACCTGGCCTTCTACACCGGCGGCGCCGCGGACCTCGCACTCGGCGAGGAGTTCCACCACAACGGGCTGTCGGTGCGGTGCGCCCAGATCGGCCGGGTGCCCCGCGGTCTCGCGCACCTCTGGGACCGCTCCCGGCTCTCCCGCGCGACCCTCGCCCTGCTGGCCCGGCACGGCGACCTCGTCCGTGCGCACCTGCTCACCGACGTCGTCCCGTTCGACGAGGCGCCGGTCTTCTTCGCCGACCTGAGCGCCCGGCGCCGCCACGCCCTCTCCGCGGTGCTCGAGGTGGCGCAGGTCTGAGGCACCCGCCCTACCCGCGACCCGGCGGTAGCGTGGGTCCCGGCCGTCCTGACCACGTCGTCGCTGCCGGAGCAGCGAGTCAGCGAGGAACCGCGCCATGACCACACCCCCGGACGTCCCCGTCCCGGACGACGACAGGCACCCCGACGCCGGCCCGCCGCAGCCCGGGAGCGCTCCCGGCGTGGAGCTCGGCGCGTCCGAGGACGCGGGTGGCACCTTCGAGCCCGAGGAGGACCCGGAGACCGGCGCCTGAGCCGTCCTCCGCTCCCGGGGAGGGCGGGCTTCGGACGTCGTCCGCAGCCCGCGGGCCGCCGAGGAGCCGGGCTCAGTCGCTGGAGACGGGCCGGGTCGACCCAGCGGCGACGAGCAGCCGACGGGCCGGGGCCTCGTCGGAGGGGGCGACCAGCACGCGGACCCCCTCCAGTTGCAGCTGGGGGTACTGCCCTCCGGCATCGTCGGTCGCCAGGTCCGCGTGCAGGCCGTGACTGCGCAGCAGGCCGACGATGAGTTCGCCCTCCGTGCGGCTGCCGACGACGGCCACGGGCACAGGAGCGCCGTCCACACGCCCACCTCCTCCACGCTGCCCCGTCGTGACGGGCAGCACCACCGTCACACCGTCGGGGGTCCGCGGCCCCGGTCGAAGGTCCCGGACCCGAGAGACGCCGTGGGAAGACCGGACGCCCCGAGAGGACACCGCGGATGACCGAGGTGAAGATCCACACCACCAGGCTGGACACGCGGGCCAACGACGCACTGGCGACCATCGCCGACGCCGGCGCTGCGGCGTTCGGCCACACCGCCGAGCTGACACTGGACGGACGACTGGCCCAGCTGCTGCGGCTGCGCGTCGCCCAGATCAACAACTGCACGTACTGCCTGACGGTCCACCACCGCGCCGCGCGGGACGTCGGCGTGCCGCAGGCGGAGATCGACCTCCTCTCGGCGTGGTGGGAGACCCGGCTGTTCAGTGACGCCGAGCGTGCTGCGCTGGCGTACGCCGAAGCCCTCACCCGCGCCTCCGACACCACGGTCGCGCAGGCGTTCCAGCGGTACCACGACGAGCTGGCCGCCCACTTCGACGAGGCCGCGATGCGGGAGATCGTCGGGGTCGTCGTCAACATGAACACCTGGACCCGGCTCAAGCTCGCCGAGGGCGCCATGCCCTCGCTCGGGTGATCCCGCCCGCGCCGGACCCTCGGGGCTCCCACCCGCCCAGCCGCGGCGGGGGACGCACGGGGCGACCATGACGACGGCGGCGTCGACCACCGCCGGGCGTGCGGCCTTCCCCGCGGGGTGGGTGCGTTGATCGAGGGGACGTGGACTTCCTCTCCGGGACGACGCGGCTACCGTCCGGACGTGCGTCCCGTCTCCGCGGCGGGTGCGCCGCTCGGGAGCCCGGAGTCAGAGGCGTCGCGCGCCTTCGGCACCGACGGCGCCGTCGCGGAACCGCTCGGGGTGAACCGCCGGACGAAGTCGAGCGCCGTCTGGGCGACCTCGCGCCAGCCGTGGTCGATCGTGAGGGAGTGGCCCCGGTTCGGCATCCTCACGATCTCCGTCACGGCCGGGTTGCGCCGCTGCCGCTTGTAGGAGGCGTTCGCGATCGCCCACGGGACCGTGTGGTCCTTCTCGCCCTCGATGATCAGCAGCGGACCGCGGTCGGGGTTCCTCGTGTCGACCTTGGCCTCCGTCCGCGGGTTGAGGTTGGCGTTGCCCATCTGCACGAGCGAGATCCCGGAGCCGGCGACGTGGTACCGGTCGTAGAGCTCCCTCGCTTCCTCCTCGTCCAGGGCGTTCGCCCAGCTGTACCTGAACTGGTCGAACGTGAGCGTCAGCGCCCGGCGGCGGGTGCGCGGGTCGACCAGGAACGGGCCCGCCGACCTGAGCGTGGCGACGGGCAGCGGCAGGACGCCACGGAAGATCCCGGGGTCGATCGCCACCGTGGCCGCCGACAGGCCCCGGCCCGCGAGCACCTGCGCCAGCAGACCCCCCGTCGAGTGCCCGACGAGGGCCGGCTTCCTCTCCAGGGCCTCGATGACCTCGGTGGTGTGCTCGGCGACCTGCCTCAAGGTCTTCCGGGCGAGCACCTCCGGCTCCGCCCGGGCGGCCTCGACCGTGTCCGGATCGTCCGGCCAGTCCGGCGTGAGCGGTGCGTAGCCGGCCTGCCGGAAGAGGTCCGCCCAGCCGGCCCAGCTGCTCGGCAGGAGCCAGAGGCCGTGGATGAAGACGACCGGGGTGTCGCCGGAGGCGTTGGCCGCCTCGATCTCCCGCATCTCCCGCTCGGACGTCGATGCCATGACGAGCTCTCCTCCGGTCGGAGTGGACGGATCAGGAGTGCCGGAAGGTGACGAGGGCCTTCGCAGCGCGGGCTCCTGCGCCTCGGAACCGTCCTGCCGCGGTGGCTGCTGGGCACGTCGGCCTCGTACTGCTGCCACCGGGGCCCTCGCGCGGATCGTCCCGGCCCGTCCTGGCCCGCACCAGTGCTCTTCGTCCCTCGGGGACCGGCCGTGCCCGCGGCTCGAGACGGCTTCGACCACGGACGCCCGGAGCGCGAGGAGCCCTGGACCCACGAGGGTGTGGTGCCGGGCCCGGCCCAGGACCGCTGCAGCACCGACTGCACGGTGTCCGCGACGGCGAGCGTCCCGGACGGCCGGTGCCAGGCACGGCACGGATGCGGTCCTCTGCTGGTCGGGCGGACGGTGGACCGCGAGCGCCGGCGCCGACCGCCGTCGTGACGAGACCTGCGAGGAGATCGTGCAGGGCGGTGAGCACGGCCTGCCGGCCGCCGAGTGCGTACCTGTCCGCCAGCCCCCGGGGGTCGTGGTGGGCGAGGTGCGTGCTGCCGGACTCGGACCACACCAGCACGCGCAGCGGCAGGTCCAGACCGGCCCGCGGATCGGCCTGCACGGGAGCCGTGCCCACCGCGGGATCGCCGAAGACCAGCAGCACGTCGTCCTGCTGCAGGCCGGCCTCCCGGGCGCCCGCGGCGTGGTCGATCGTCGCGACGAGCGGCACCCGGCGTTCGTGGAGGGCGGCGGTGACGAGCGCGACGGTCGACGGCACGTCACCGGGTGCCGCCACCACGACCAGCGCATCGGTCATCGCCACCTCCGGGATCGGTCGAGACGGTGCAACCGGTCGACGACCGTGCGACCGGCACGGGCGTTCCTCGTCGTCGCCTGTCCGGACCGGACAGTCGGCCGGTCCGGAGCGCCGTCAGCCGGCGGAGGTCGCCAGGGGCTGTCCGGCCTCGACGATGTAGGTGGACAGCATCCGTCCCGTGCCCTGGCCGATGTCGCGGGCGTTGTGGGGAGTCCGCGGTGGGATGAGGAAGCCGTCGCCGGCCCGCAGGGTCACGGTGTCGGCGTCCCTGATCTGCATCTCCACCGTCCCGGCGAGGATGTAGCCCACCTCCTCCCCGGGGTGGGTGTGCCAGCCCGATTCCACGCCCACCGGGATCTCGGTGAGCACCTGCACGATCTCCCGCCCGGGGATCGACGAGGGGCCGCGCTGCACCTCGCTGCGCCGGAGGACGGCGGCCAGGTCGTCCGGCACCGACATCACGGGCGGCCCGGGATCGGACACGGCTCAGACCCCTGCCGGGGCACGGCCGGCGACACGGTGACCCACGGCCTCCATCGCCTGCAGGATCGCGTCGACCACCGGCTGCGGCTTGGTGACGAAGGCGACGTGCGAGCCCTCCACCTCGCTGATGGTCATGCCGGCACGCTGGGCCATGGTCCGGAGGACGTCGCTGCCCGCGGCCTTGTCGCCGGTCGGGATGACCGCCCAGCACGGCAGGGCCTTCCATGCCGGCGCACGGGTCGACTCGGTGAACCCCCGCATGGCCACCGGCCGCTGGGTGACGGCCATCACGGCGCTGTCCGCGGGCGGCACGTCGGCGGCGAAGGCGTCGTGGTACCGCTCCGGATCGATGGCGAACTCGACCTCGGTCTCGCTCCCCTGACCGGTGGGGTACTGGAGTGCGACGAGAGCGCTGTTGAGGACGCTGTCGACGGAACCGTTCTCGATCTCCGTGAGCGTCTCTCCCTCGTCCGGCGCGAAGGCGGCGACGTAGACCAGGGCGACCACGTTGCCCGGTCGCGTCCCGGCGTTGGTGAGGACCGCCCCGCCGTAGGAGTGGCCGACGGCGATCACCGGGCCGGGGATCTGCCCGAGCGCACTGGCGACGTAGGCGGCGTCGTGAGCCAGGCCGCGCAACGGGTTGGAGATCGCCTGGGCCCGCACCCCGGCGGCCGTGAGGCCGGCGATGACGCCGTTCCAGCCGGAGCTGTCGGCGAAGGCGCCGTGGACGAGGGCGACGGTGGGGGCGGCGGTGGTGTCGGTCATGGGGTTCCCTCCCGATGTGGTGGTCGACAGAGCCCGGTGCCGGGACGACCGGCTGTCCGCTGCCCCGGTCCTCGCCGAGGACGTCCACGCCCTCCTCGGTGAGGACGGCAGTCGTCGCTCCTCCCGACCCTCGGCTGCCGCGGTGCCCGCGTCCGTCCCGGACCTGTCGCGGGGGACCCTCGTCGCCGCCGTGCGGCCGGAGCAACGGTCAACCGACCTGCCGGTGCGGTCGGGCCAGGCGCTCCGCTCGGTACGCGGGGGGCCGGGGCGGGACGGCTGACCCGGTCGGGACCTACCTCACCGCGTGGAACCGCCGGATGGCGGCCAGGACCTCCTGCGGGCGTTCCTCGACCAGGAAGTGGCCACAGTCCAGGGCGTGTCCGGAGACGTCGGCGGCCCAGTCACGCCAGATGGCGAGGGTGTCGTACCAGGCCGCCAGGGCTCCCCGGCCGGCCCACAGGACCTGGGTCGGGCAGGTGATCCGGCGGCCGGTCGCGCGGTCCTCGTCGTCCCACTGCCGATCACACGTCGC
Source organism: Geodermatophilus sp. SYSU D00525 (assembly GCF_054050475.1). NCBI lineage: Bacteria > Bacillati > Actinomycetota > Actinomycetes > Geodermatophilales > Geodermatophilaceae > Geodermatophilus > Geodermatophilus sp. SYSU D00525. Next base: position 23,436 of record NZ_JBJGZK010000009.1, on the reverse strand, counting down.
CCCGGCGCGGTAGTCCTCGCACATCGCCCGGATCACGGCCGGGTCCCGAGCGCACCGGACGTAGTCCGCCACGGCCGCCGGCGGGAACCGGCGGATGGCACCGCCGAACTCGGCGTCGAAGAGGAAGAACCCGGGGTCCGCGCCGATGAGCTGCTCCGGGACGGGATGCGGTTGGGCGAGGAAGGCCCAGTGCCAGTAGCCGAGGGCGAAGCGGGCATCGGCGCGTGCCCAGACCTCCCCGGTCGGGATCACGTCCAGGACGGTGAGCCGGCGGACCGCGTCGGGGTGGTCGAGCGCCATCCGGTAGGCGACCCGGCCGCCGCGGTCGTGTCCGGCGACGTCGAAGCGGTCGAATCCGAGCCGGCGCATCAGGGCGACGCAGTCCTGGGCCATGGCGCGCTTGCCGTAGCTCTCGTGGCCGGGGACGGCGGCCGGCTTGGAGCTGTCCCCGTAACCGCGCAGGTCGGGGGCGACCACCGTGAAGTCCTCGGCCAGATCGCCGGCCACCAGGCCCCAGGCCAGGTGGGTCTCGGGGTAGCCGTGCAGGAGCAACAGCGGCGGCCCCGACCCTCCGGCCCGGACCCGCAGCGACACCTCGCCCACGGTCACCTGCGACACGGTCAGCTCGTCGAACGACGCGGGCAGCGTCGTTCCGCTCGTGGTCCCGGTGGGCACGGACATCGGCGTCTCCTGGGGCACCCCGCACAGCCGACGCAGTATGGAGGCGCTGGGGTCCCCGGCACACGAGTCACCCGACTCGTCGCGGCCACGCGGCTCTGGCTGGTCGCCGGCCGGTGCCATGGGAGAGACTTCCGTCGCCGCCCGTCCTGACATCCGGAGCCGCGTCGTCCCGTGCTGACCGGCGCCCAGCCGAGAGGACGTCCCATGGAGGACACCCACCTCCTCGGTGACAGCGAGAGCGCCGACCTGGTCGGGCGGACCGCAGAGCTGCAGCTCCTCGGGGCCTTCCTCAGCCGGGCTGCCCACCACGGGGACGCGCTGCTCCTGAGCGGAGGACCGGGAGTCGGCAAGACCGTGCTCCTCGACGTCGCCGGCCGGGTGGCCGCCGGCTCGGGGACGCGGGTCCTGCGAGCGGCCGGGGTCGAGTTCGAGGCCGAGGTCAGCTTCGCCGGGCTCCACCAGCTGTTCCTCCCCCTGCACGACCAGGTGCAGGCGCTCCCGCGGCCACAGCGGGAGGCACTGTCGGTCGCTCTCGGCACGGGCACCGGTCGCACAGCCGGCCGGCTGGTGATCTCCGCCGCCGCGCTCGGCCTGCTCCGCCACCTCGCGGAGCGGCAACCGGTCCTGGTGGTCGTCGACGACGTGCAGTGGCTGGACCGCTCGACTGCGCGGGTCCTCGGGTTCGTCGCCCGCCGACTGGAAGGCAGCCGCGTCGGGTTCCTCGCCGCGGTGCGGAGCGGGACCGAGTCCTCCCTGCTGCACGCCGGCCTGCCGGAGCACGAGGTGTCGCCCCTCGACGAGCTCGCGGCGACGCAGCTGCTGGCCAGCCGGTTCCCCGATCTCGCCGTGCCGGTCCGCCGGCACGTCGTCGCGGCGGCGCAGGGCAACCCGCTCGCCCTCCTCGAGCTGCCGGCGACGATGACGGAGGACCAGCGCGTTGCGCGGAACCCCTTGCCGCCCGTCCTCCCGCTGACCGGTCAGCTCCAGCGGCTGTTCGCCCCCCGGCTGCGCACGCTGCCACCGGCCAGCCGCAGGCTGCTCCTGCTGACCGCCCTGGACGGGACCGGAGACCTCCGGGCGCTGCGCGCGGGCTCCTCCGGTGACGGCTGGCTGGACGATCTGGCGCCTGCCGAGCGGGACGGGCTGGTCCGGGTCGACTCGACCACCAACCGGGTGACCCTGCGGCACCCCCTGATCGGCGCGGCGGCGGTGGAGCTGGCCACCGCCGGCGAGCGCCGGCGGACCCATGCCCTCCTCGCCGACCTGCACGCCGACGACCCGGAACGTCGTGCCTGGCACCTGGCCGAGGCCGCAGGCGGCCCGGACGAGCCGACGGCCGCGCTGCTCGAGGTGGCCGCCTCCCAGGCGCTGCACAAGGGGGACGCCGTCCGGGCCGTACACGCTCAGCTCCGCGCCGCGGAGCTGAGCCCCCGTGGCGCGGACCGTGCGCGCCGGCTGGCCGCAGCCGCCTACCTCGGTGCCGACACAGCAGGGAAGTTGGACAGTGTCCCCCGCCTCCTCGGTGAGGCCCGCCGCGCCGACCCGGACAGCGCTGAGCCCCTCGAGGTCACGGTGGCCGCCGCCTACCACCTCCTCAACGGGGAGGGTGACGTCGACACCGCCCACGCGATGCTGTCCCGGGTGATCGAGGACGCCGTGGAGCAGGGGCACGGCGGCCCGGCGGTCGACGAAGCGCTGCACAGCCTGATGCTGGTCTGCCACTTCAGCGGACGGGACGAGCCGTGGCGCCCCTTCGAGTCGGCGGTGACCCGGCTGGGGCCCGCGGTCTCACCGGTCCTGACGGTGGCGGGCAACCTGTACGGCGCTCCCGCCGTCCGCGCGTCGTCGGGCGAGCTGGACCGGCTGGACCGGCTCATCGCCACGCTCGGCGCCGAGGTCGACCCCACCCGGATCGTGCGCGTCGCCATCGCGGCCTTCTACGTCGACCGCGTGTCGGCCTGCCGATCGGCGCTGTCGAGGGTCATCCGGGACGGGCGCGACGGCGGGGCCGCCACGTCCGCCGTCCAGGCCTTGATGATGCTCTGCCACGACGCCTATCGCGGGGGACGGTGGGACGAGGCGGCGCGGATGGCCGACGAGGGCATCGCCTGGAGCGAGCTGCTCGGGTACCAGCTGATCTCCCTGCCCGGCGTCTACTGCCGCGCGATGCTCGCCGCGGCTCGTGGTGACGACGAGGCGACCAGGTCCCTGACCGAGGAGCTCGTGGCCTGGGCGGCGCCTCGAGGCGCGACGGTGCTCGAACACTTCGCCAACCGGGCCAGGGCCCTGGCCGCCCTCGGTCGAGGCGACTACGAGGAGGCCTACCGCCGTACGACCGCCATCAGCCCCCCGGGCCTCCTGGCGCCACACGTCCCGGTCGCGATGTGGGTCGCCAAGGACCTGGTGGAGGCGGCGGTCCGCACCGGGCGTTCCGCGGAGGCCGCGGCGCACGTCACCGCCATGCAGGGGGCCGAGGTCTTCCGGCTCCGCCCGCGCCTGGCCCTGCTCGCCTCGGGATCGGCGGCGCTCGCGGCCTCCGGGGAGGACGCCGGCGACCTCTACGAGGCGGCCCTGGCCGTCCCCGGCGCCGAAGCGTTCCCGTTCGAGCGGGCACGCGTGCAACTGGCCTACGGCGAACACCTGCGGCGGACCCGGGCGACATCGGCGGCCCGACTCCAGCTGAGCGCTGCTCGGGAACAGTTCGAGCGCCTGGGCGCACACCCCTGGGTCAGTCGTGCGGAGCAGGAGGTGCGTGCCAGCGGCCTGACGCACGGTTCCCGCACCGAGTCCGACGCGGCGGCGACCCTGACACCGCAGGAGCACCAGATCGCCTCGCTGGCCGCTTCCGGGCTGACCAACAAGCAGATCGGGAGCCGTCTCTACCTGTCCCCCCGCACGGTCTCCGGCCACCTGTACCGGATCTTCCCCAAGCTCGGCATATCGACGCGCGCGGCCCTGCGCGACGCGTTGACCCGGACATCCCCGGCACCACCGCCGGAGACGGCCGACCCGGAGCCGGCTGCACGATCCGAACGACACCGACGGTGACCTGTACGAGGTCCTCGATGCGGCCGGCCTCTGCCGGGCCGACACGGGAGTCGGAGACCGAGTGGGCCGAGAACAGCGAGGTGGGCGGGATGTCGATGCGCGACCGGGACGCCGGGCGGGCCGGAACGCCGTCCGCGCGGGCTGCTCCGCCACCGTGGCCCCGACCCGGCGCTCCCAGCAGCCGGCCGGCCCTTCTCGACCCAGTGCAGGAGACCCGCGAGCACGTGCCACACCCCTGCTGTACGGGGCCGCTCGGCGTGGCCGGTCGACGGAGCGACTCCCGCCCGTACCCCCGGACCTGCCCGGGTGTCCGCCGCAGTTCGGTGTCGTGCGTCTGTGCAGCTCGACCGGCACACGGAGCGTGCGCACCACGGTGGATGACACCGTGCGAGGAACAACGGTGGTCGGAACGGTGGTCGACCGCGTGCCACGGACATCACGAGAGCACGTCGTGCAGGAGCCTGGACCTCCGTCAGACGAGGGAGCGCACCCGGCTGAGCGCGAACCTCGGTTCCGCCTCCGCTTCACCGAGGGCGAGGTCGGCCGCGATCCTCCCGATCAGGGCGGCGAACTTGGCGCCGTGTCCGGAGCAGGGCGAGGCGACGACGACGGGGCCGATCCGGTCGAGCACGAAGTCCTCGTCCGGGGTGGCGGTGTACAGGCAGCTGCCCTGAGCGATCGGCTCCGGGTCCAGGCCGGGCAGCCACGCCCGGACGAACGCGGTCACCCGCTCGCGCGAGGCCGGGTCGATGACGCCGTCGCGGGTGGACGCCGTCGTGGGCCGGCCACCGTCGTGCTGGGCGACCTTCATCGCCGGGCGCGGGCCGCCGTCTGCCCCGGAGGGCAGGCCGAACAGCTGCAGGTCGCCCTTGTGCACGAAGGTCGGCCAGACGGCGGCGGGGACGCGCTGCCGGAAGTGGAAGACCTGCTGCTGAGTCACCGTGAGCGGCGGCAGCGGGAGGCCGAGCGGCAGCTCCGGCAGCCACGGTCCGGCCGCGACGACGACGCTGCGCGCGCTCAGTTCCGGTCCGTCGGTGACCACGCGCGCGCCGTCCCCGTCCGGTGCGACGGCGAGCACCCGGGTGCGCTCGAGCACGGTGCCGCTGAGCTCGTGCACGCGCCGCACCCAGGCGGCGACCGCGGCGTCGGCGTCGAGCACCGCACCCTCGGGGTGGAACAACACGGGGCCGTCGAAGCGCATCCCCGGCCAGCGGGCCTCCGCCTCCCCCGCCGTCAGCAGCTCGTGGGACACCCCCTCGGCGGCCATCAGCCGGGCCAGCCCCACGGGGTCGCGGCGGGCGCCGGTGTCGAGGCCGCCGGTGGTGCGCAGCAGCGCTGTCCCGGTGTCGTCCTGGGCGTCGGCCCAGGCGCCGTACGCGCGGCCGGTCAGCCGCACCCAGAACGGGTCGGCGTAGGCCCGGCGCACGATGCGCGAGGTGCCGTGCGAGCTGCCGTGGACGTGCCCGGCGTCGAAGGCCTCGACCAGCGCCACGGAGACCCCGCGCCGGGCCAGCTGCCACGCCGTCGCCGAGCCCACGAGGCCGGCGCCGACGACGGCGACGTCGACCCGCAGGTCGCTCACAGCCCGCCCTGCCCGGGGATCCAGGACGTGCCGGCCAGCGGCACGCGGGCCATCGCGGCGGCCTCGATGGTGAGCGCCACCAGGTCCTCGGGCTCCAGCGAGTGCAGGTGCGCCTTGCCGCAGGCGCGGGCGATGACCTGGGCCTCCATCGTCATCACGCGGATGAAGTTGGCCAGCCGCCGGCCGCCGACGACCGGGTCGAGGCGGGCCGCGAGCTCCTCGTCCTGGGTGGTGATGCCGGCCGGGTCGCGGCCGGCCTGCCAGTCGTCGTAGAACCCGGCCGCCGAGCCCAGCGCCCGGTACTCCTCGTCGAGGTGTGGCGCGTTGTCGCCCAGGGCGACGAGCGCCGCGGTCCCGATCGCGACGGCGTCGGCCCCGAGCGCCATGCACTTGGCGAGGTCGGCGCCGTTGCGGATCCCGCCGGACACGACCAGCTGGACCTGCCGGTGCAACCCCTCCTCCTGCAGCGCCTGCACCGCCTGCGGGAGGGCAGCCAGCGTCGGGATGCCGACGTGCTCGATGAACACCTCCTGCGTCGCCGCGGTGCCGCCCTGCATGCCGTCGAGCACGATGACGTCGGCGCCGGCCTTCGCCGCCAGCTTCACGTCGTAGTAGGTGCGGCTGGCGCCGATCTTGACGTAGATCGGCTTCTCCCAGTCGGTGATCTCCCGGAGTTCACCGATCTTGATCTCCAGGTCGTCGGGGCCGGTCCAGTCCGGGTGGCGGCAGGCGCTGCGCTGGTCGACGCCCATCGGCAGGGTGCGCATGCCGGCCACGCGCTCGGTGATCTTCTGGCCGAGCAGCATCCCGCCGCCGCCGGGCTTGGCGCCCTGGCCGAGGACGACCTCGATGGCGTCGGCGGCCCGCAGGTGGTCGGGGTTCATGCCGTAGCGGGAGGGCAGGTACTGGTAGACGAGGTGCTTGGACTGGCCGCGCTCCTCCGGTGTCATGCCGCCGTCGCCGGTGGTGGTGCTCGTCCCGACCTCGCTGGCGCCGCGGCCCAGCGCCTCCTTCGCCCGGCCCGACAGCGCGCCGAAGCTCATCCCGGCGACGGTCACCGGGGTGGCCAGGTGCAGCGGGTAGGTGGCGTGGCGGTTCCCGAGGACGACGTCGGTGTCGCAGCGCTCCCGGTACCCCTCCAGCGGGTAGCGGGACATGCTGGCGCCGAGGAAGAGCAGGTCGTCGAAGTGCGGCACCCTGCGCTTGGCGCCGCCGCCGCGGATGTCGTAGATGCCGGTCTCGGCAGCACGCTGGATCTCGGCGATGGTGGCGCGGTCGAAGGTCGCGGACTCGCGGAGCATGGGGGTCTCCTCAGTACGCCGAGGCGTTGTCGACGTGGAAGTTGTAGAGACGGCGGGCCGAGCCGTAGCGCCGGAAGTCCCGCGGGTCGGCGTCGATGCCGGCCGCATGGAGCAGGCCGGTGAGCTCGGCCAGGTGCTCGGGTCGCACCTCCTTCTCCACGCAGTCCGCGCCGAGGCTCCTGACCGATCCGGCCACGTAGACCCGGGCCTCGTAGAGGGAGTCGCCGAGCGCGTCGCCGGCATCGCCGCACACGACCAGCCGCCCGGCCTGTCCCATGAAGGCGCTCATGTGCCCGACGTCGCCGCCGACGACGATGTCCACGCCCTTCATCGAGATCCCGCAGCGGGCCGACGCCGAGCCCTCGACGACCAGCAGGCCGCCGTGCGCCGTCGCCCCGGCCGACTGGGAGGCGTTGCCACGGACCCGCACCGTGCCGCTCATCATGTTCTCGGCGACCCCGACCCCGGCGTTGCCCTCGACGGTCACCGTCGCGAGCTGGTTCATCCCGGCGCAGTAGTAGCCGACGTGTCCCTCGATGCGGACGTCGACCGCCGCGTCGAGCCCGACGGCGATGTTGTGCCGCCCGGCGGGTGAGGTGACCCGCCAGGCGGACGCCTTGTCCGCGACGTCCGGGGCGTGCAGGGCGGCGTTGAGCTCGCGCACCCCGGTGAGGGACAGGTCGACGACGGCGGGCTCCACCGCGGTGTCCGCCGTGCCGTGGGTCGTGCTCAGCGCTGCCATGCGTAGACCTCTTCCGGCTCGGGCTCGAAGATGCGGGCGGCCTCGACGCCGGGCAGGCCGGCCAGGGCGCGGTACTCCGACGCCATGGCGACCCACTGCGGGGTCTCGGCGACGACGGCGGGTTTGCAGGCGATGGCGTCGCGGACGACGGCGAAGCTGTCGCGGGTGCTGACCAGCAGCGTGTAGAAGCCGTCGAAGCGCTCGCACAGCAGCTCCAGCGACTTCTCCACGTCGTAGCCGGCGGCCAGCTGGGCGGCGACGAAGCGGGCGCCGACCTCGGAGTCGTTGTCGCTGTAGAAGACCGCGCCCGCGGCGCGCAGCTCGCGGCGGATGGTGGCGTGGTTGGCGAATGAGCCGTTGTGCACCAGGCACTGGTCGGCCCCCACGGAGAAGGGGTGGCAGTGCGCCGGGGTGACCGCCGACTCCGTGGCCATCCGGGTGTGCGCCACGCCCTGCCAGCCCTGCGCGGCCGCCAGGCCGAACTCGGCGGCCAGGGCCCGCGGGTGCCCGACGCCCTTGAGGACGGCGACCTCCTCGCCGGCGCCGATGACCACGGCACCCGGGACGGTCTCGCGGACGGCGGCGGCGAGGGCTCCGGGGTCGGTCGCCGCGTGGACGACCAGCGTCTGGCCGGCGTCCACCACCTCGGCTGTGTCCAGACCCGGCCACCCGGCGGCGCGGAGGGCGGTGGCGACGTCGTCGGCGGTCCGGTCACCGGTGAGCAGCGAGACCGACGCCGCGCCCGGCGGCGACCAGCGCGGGTCGCCGTAGACGGCGACCCCGGCGGAGTCCGGACCGCGCTCGGTGACCTGGCAGAGCATGCCGGTCAGCAGCTCGCCGAGCCGGGGGTACAGGGAGGGCTCCCGCAGGTGGAGCCCGACGATCCCGCACATCGCAGGACGGTTCCTCTCGTCGGTCGGTCGGGTCAGAACGCGGTCACGTAGCGGTCGACCTCCCAGGGGGTCACCTGCCCGTGCCACTCGAAGAACTCCTCGCGCTTGAGGCCGGCGAAGTACTCGCAGACACCGGGCCCGGCCGCGTCCAGGGCCGCGGCGACCACCGGGTCGGCCTGCAGCGCCTCGACGGCGTGCAGCAGCGTCGGCGGCAGCGGGCTGCTGGTGGTGGCGCCGGGCTCGCCGGGGTCCAGGCCGCGGCGGATCCCGTCGAGGCCGGCGGCCAGCGCGGCCGCCGCGGCCAGGTAGGGGTTGGCCGAGCCGTCACCGCCGCGCAACTCCACGCGGTTGCCGTCGGGGACGCGGAGCGGGTGGATGCGGTCGTTGCCGCCGTAGGACGCCGTGCGCGGGGACCAGGTCGCGCCGGACCGGGTGGAGCTGGCGCCGGTGCGCTTGTAGGCGTTCACCGTCGGGGCGAGCACCGCCTGCAGGCCGCAGGCGTGCTCGATCAGGCCGGCCACGAAGGAGTAGGCCAGCGGGGACAGGCCCAGGCCGCGGGCGTCGGCGGGGTCCGGGAACGCCGGCTCGCCGTCCCGCCACAGCGACAGGTGCATGTGCAGCCCGCTGCCGGTCCGGTCGGTGAAGGGCTTGCCCATGAAGGTGGCGGTCATGCCGCGCTGCTCGGCGAGCACCGACAGCAGGTAGCGCAGGGTGACCACCCGGTCGGCGGTGGTCAGCGCGTCGGCGTAGGCGAAGTTCTGCTCGAACTGGCCGTTGCCGTCCTCGTGGTCGTTGGCGTAGTTGCCCCAGCCGAGGGAGTTGATCGCCTTGGACACCTCGGTCAGGTGGTCGTACATGCGGGTCAGCCCGCGGGCGTCGTAGCAGGGCCGGGCCGCGGTGTCCTTCGGATCGGCGGGCCGCAGCGCGCCGTCCGGGCCGCGCTCGACGAGGAAGTACTCGACCTCGGCGCCGACCTTGAGCTCCAGGCCCAGCTCGGCGGCGCGGGCCAGCTGCGCCTTGAGCAGCACCCGGGGCGCGTACGGCCAGGGCCGACCCTCCACGTGCGGGTCGCAGTGCACGATCGCCAGTCCCGGCCGGATGAAGGGCACCGGCATGTAGGACGAGGGGTCGGGGACGGCCATCAGGTCGGGGTCCCTCGGCTCCTGCCCCATCGCGCCGACCGCGTAGCCGGCGAAACCCACGCCCTCGGTCTCCAGCTCCTCGACCGCCTCGACCGGCACCAGCTTGGCGCAGGGCTTGCCGGTGAGGTCGACGAACAGCGCCATGACGAACTCGATCCCGTCGGCGCGGGCGCGGCGCGCCAGCTCTCCTCCGGTGGGCAGCTCGACTGGCGCCGGCGGGGCCTCGGGGCGGGTGGCGGTGAGCGACATGGGTCCTCCCGGGTGGTCGAGGTGTTCACTGCTGTGAACCTCTGTCGCCCCGGAGTGAACAGGGTGCGTGTTTCCGCGACGTGACCGTCCGGGGAGATCCCTGTTTCCTCCTGTGCCCGGGCGCCGGGCACCCGGGCCACGCGGCGGCGGCCCGCCGTCCCCGGGGAGGACGACGGGCCGCCGGGCGCGCCGGTGCCGGTCAGCCGCCGGCCAGCCAGGCGGCCGCGGCGTGCCGGTAGCGCTCGATGCCCTTGTAGGCGGCCATGTCGTCGGGCAGCTCGGCGAGCACGGCGGCCGTCCTCCGCCGCCACTCGGGGACGGCCGCGAGCTCGCGGAGGGACAGCAGGTGGGTGCGGATGAGGAAGCAGACGGCGTTCGAGACGCCCAGGCGCAGCAGGTGCTGCACCTCCACCCGCAGGTGCAGCCGGTCGGGCAGCGCTGGGTCGTCGACCACGAGTCGCCTCTCCCGGCCCCACTCCGGGTAGGTCTCCGTGGAGGTGTCCAGGCGCCGGTCCACGGTCATCGTCCAGTTGGTCCGGCGGTAGGCGTCGCCGGGCTGCAGGCGCATGAGGAACTGCTCGGCGCGGGCGACCACGCCGGTCTCGTGGACCCGCGGCACCGGCCCGTGGACCTCCAGGAAGCGCATGCCGACGTCGAAACCCAGGGACCAGTCGGCGGCGAAGGTGACCAGCCCGGCGTCGGCCCACAGCGAGCCCTCGCGCTGGTCGAGCAGGACGACGTCCTCCTGCACCTGGCTGCCGAGGAAGGCCAGCGGACCGCCGGGCAGCGAGTCGTCGTCACCGAGGACGAAGGACGACGACGTCCCGAGCAGGTCGTTGCGCCAGTGCCACCGGTCGCCGCGCCGGTGCAGCGCCATCACGTCGGGACGGGTGGCCGCGAGCTCCGCCAGCAGCGTGGCCAGCGCGTCCCAGGCGGCGACGCGCATGTGTGACAGCTGGGCGCACCGGGAGGGATCGGCGGCCAGCACGTCCCGGCGGACCGCGAGCTCGAGCGCGTAGTCGTCGTCGACGTCGATCACGTGCTCGCCCCAGGTGCCCGCGGCGGTCCCCACCGGGCGGCGGGCCGGCTCGACGTTGGTCGCGTAGCGGTAGGCGTCGGCCGGGAAGGGGAACGGGAAGCGGGACACCCGTGGCGGCAGCGTCGTGGTCACAGGTCCAGCTCCAGGTCGTCGTCGAGGCTGCGCGAGACGCAGCACATGACCGCGTCGCCGGCGGCGCGCTCGGTCTCGGACAGGTACAGGTCGCGGTGCAGCGGCCGGCCGGAGACGACGGGGACCCGGCATTCACCGCACACGCCCTGGCGGCACATGCTGGGGACGGCGACGCCGGCACCCTCCAGTGCCGCGAGCAGGCTGGTGCCCGCGGGCACCGGCACCCGCAGGCCGGACCGGGTCAGGCGCGCGGTGAACGGCTCCCCCGGGTCGAGGTCGGCGGCGCTGAACCGCTCGGTGTGCACGCGCCCGGGCGGCCACCCCAGCTCGGTCGCCGTCCGCTCGACGAACTCGAGGAGCGGCGCGGGGCCGCAGACGTACACGTGCGTGCCGACCGGGCGGTCGGCGAGCGCCGCGGCGACGGCGTCGAGCATCGCCGGCGTGGACTCGTGCACGGTGAGGCGGTCCTCGCACAGGGCCGCCAGCTCCTCGCGGTGGGCGCCCGCTCCGGGCCGGTGGCCGTAGACCAGCTCGAAGGAGCGCCCCCAGCGGACCGCGGCCCGGGCGTGGGACAGCATCGGGGTGATCCCGATGCCCCCGGCGACGAGGACGTGGTGCCGCGCGGTGGCGACCGGGGCGAAGGCACTGCGCGGCCGGGAGACGGCCACCCGGTCGCCGACGGCGAGACCGTGCACGAAGGCGGAGCCGCCCCGGCCCCCGGGGCACAGCAGCACCGAGATCCGGTACTCCTCCTCCGGCAGCCCGTCCCCGGTGAGCGAGTAGGCGTTGCGCCGCTCCCCGCAGGTGAGCACCACGTGGCTGCCGGGCGCGTACCCGGGGAGCGGATCGCCGTCCGGGTGCCGCAGGACGAGCGTCCGGATGCCGGGTGCGGCATCGGCGAGCGCGACGACCTCGAGCCGCAGCGGCGCGGCGTCCCCCGGTGCCGCCGTCGCCGGCGCGGTCAGGACGGCGGTCACGCGACCTCCTCCGCGTCGGACATGAAGCCCAGGTAGGTGCCGGTGCGCCGGGAGACGTGCGCGTAGACGTGCAGCCGGCGGGCGCAGCCCCGGCAGGGGACCTCGGCGCCGACCGGGACCTCCGCCTCGGTCGCGACGCCGCAGTGCGGGCAGGCGACCCGCCTGCGGTCCGCGCCGGTCACCGCCGTCCGGAGCTCGGCGTCGAGGAGACCCAGGCCGGTGGCCACGGCCCGGGCGGCCAGGACGTCGACCTCGGGTCCGGCCAGCATGAGGCGCCAGCCGACCCGGGCGCCGCGCACCTGCTCGGCGAGCGCCGTCAGCGTGACGTCGTCGGCCCGCTCGGCGACGTGGCTCCAGACCACCCGCCCGGCCGGCGTGGCGGCGAGCCAGTCCGCGACGATCTCCCGCCCGCGGTCCCCGAAACCCAGCACGGAGACGGTGCGGCCGGCGGGGTCCACCGGCGGCACGCTCGCCGGCCAGCTCGGGACGCTCGTGTGTTCGGCTCCCACGGCCGGTCAGGGGGCGAAGGAGCGGTGGCCGGTGTAGAAGCCCAGCGCCCGATCCGGCGTCTCGAAGCGGATCCGCGAGCCGGCGGGGAAGAACAGGACGTCCTTCGGCCGCGCGACGACCTGCTGACCGGAGTCGAGGTCGGTGAGGTGGAACTCGCCCTCGACGACGACCTTCATCTCGTCGTAGGTGTACTCGTAGTCGAGCGGCGCGCCGGCGAAGAGCTCGAAGAAGCCGCTGCACATCGCCGCCCCGCCGGGATTGGCGAAGACGTCGCCGATGTGGGCGCGGACGCCGTCCACCTCCATGCTCGGCAGCCCGAGCGAGCCTCCGGTGACGTGGCCGATGGTGCCGGTGACGGGCACGGGTCCTCCTGGGGGGTCGTCCACTGAAGTGAAACGAAGGCTACGAGCGGTGGACCCTCCTTCGGGTTACCCGTCCGTTACGTTCTGGTCGCCGGGCGGTTCGGACGTGCGCACGCGACCTAGGCTCGCCGGGTGGAGGTCTCCCCCGGTCCCGGCGCGCACGACGACGCGCCGAGCGGTCATCTCGAGGACGTCATCGCACTGCGCGTGCGGGAGTTCCGGCTCGCGCAGGGCATCTCGCTGGCGGAACTGGCCCGACTGACCGGCATGAGCAAGGCCATGCTGTCCAAGATCGAGAACGCGCAGACCTCCTGCAGCCTGTCCAGCCTCGCCCGCCTCGCCGAGGCGCTCGCCGTGCCGGTCACCGCACTGTTCCGGGGCCTCGACGCCGAGCGGGAGGCCGTCTTCACACCCGCCGGACACGGATCGCAGATCGTCCGCCGCGGCAGCAACGTCGGCCACCTCTACCAGCTGCTGGGGTCCCTGCGGGGCGAGCACAAGCGGCTCGAGCCGCTCCTGGTCACCCTCACCGAGGCCAGCGAGGTCTTCCCCCTGTTCCAGCACCCGGGGACGGAGTTCCTGCACATGCTGGAGGGGGTCCTGGTCTACGGGCACGGCGAGGCGCGGTACGAGATGCGCGCCGGGGACTCCCTCGTCTTCGACGGCGAGGGGCCGCACGGCCCGGTCGAGCTCGTCGAGCTGCCGGTCCGCTTCCTCAGCGTCACGGCCTACGGCCACCTGACCTGATCCTCCTCACCCCCGACCCACCGGAGGCCGGTCCCGCGGCGCGGGACCGGCCTCCGTCGTCCGTGGACGGTCAGTGCGGCGTGCCACTCCCGGTGCGCGGGGCCGGCGCGGAGCCCGCGACCAGCCGCTCGGCCGAGGCGACGACGGCCTCGGGGGTCGGGCCGGTCCCGGGGGTGTGCACGGCGCCCTCGAGGTCGTAGGCGACCTCGGCGTGCTCGGTCAGGTCGAGACCGGCCGACTCGCCCTCCTTCGACACCCGCAGGCCCACCGTGTGCTTGACGGCCAGGGCGATCAGCAGGCTGATGACGAAGGAGTAGGCGACGACCGCCACGACGGCGACGGCCTGCGTGCCGAGGAGCCCCAGCCCGCCGCCGTAGAACAGGCCGGCCCGACCACTGGGCGCCTCGGCGGAACCGAACAGGCCGACCAGCAGGGTGCCGACGACGCCGCCGACGAGGTGGACGCCGACCACGTCCAGGGCGTCGTCGTAGCCGAAGCGGTACTTCAGCGCGATGGCCAGCGGGCAGACCGCACCGGCGACGGCGCCCACGGCCAGGGCGCCGAGCGGCGTGACGGCGCCGCAGGCCGGGGTGATGGCCACCAGCCCGGCGATGGCGCCGGACATCCCGCCGAGGGTGGTGGCGTGACCGTCGCGCAGCCGCTCCACCAGGAGCCAGGCGAGGATCGCCGCGCAGGTGGCGTTGAACGTCGTGAGCATGACGACCGAGGCGCTGTTGCCCGCAGCCAGGGCCGACCCGCCGTTGAAGCCGAACCACCCGAACCACAGGATGCCGGCACCGAGGGCGACGAAGGGCAGGTTGTTCGGCCGGGCCTGCCGGGGCCAGCCGGTGCGCCTGCCGACCACCAGCACCAGGGCCAGGGCGGCCACGCCCGCGTTGATGTGGACGGCCGTGCCGCCGGCGAAGTCCACCGCGCCGAGCGTGTTGGCGATCCAACCGCCCTGGACGCTGCCGTCGGCGGAGTCGAAGGCGAACACCCAGTGCGCGACCGGGAAGTACACCAGCGCCGCCCAGAGCCCGGTGAACAGCAACCACGGGCCGAACCGGACGCGGTCGGACACCGCGCCGGCGATGAGAGCGGTCGTGATGACCGCGAACAGCGCCTGGAACACCGCCACCAGGGCCGGCGGCAGGGCGGCCGTCTCGTCACCGGCCACGAGGTCACCGAGACCCAGGTACTCGGTGACGTCCCCCAGCAGACCCAGGCCGCCGTAGCTGTCCCCGAAGACCGCGGAGAAGCCGAAGAGGGTCCACAGGACGCCGACGACCGCGACGGCCCCGAACACCATCATGATCATGTTCAGGACCGAGCGGGACCCGACCATGCCGCCGTAGAAGAGCGCGAGGCCCGGGACCATGAGCGCGACCGCCATCGTGGCCGCGAGGATGAATGCAGTGCTGCCGACGTCCACGGCACACCTTTCGTCTACTGACAGTGGTCACTGTTCGGCAGCAGTAGACGACCCGCGTGTTGCCTCCGCAGTCACCCGCAGATGACTTCCACGTGACATGAACAGCGCCCGGGCGCCACGCATCTCGTCAGCTGCACGCACGGCCAAGCGGTGTCGACCGAGACCTCGCGCAGCACTGCAGGACCGCCGGACGAAGTGCCACAGCTCATGCACTCGGAGTCCCGGACGTCGGTGTGACGGGTTGCCGGAGACCGGGGAGCAGGGTCAGCGGGCACGGGGCACAGCGGCCGCCGCGCCGACCGAGGGCGACGCCGGGAGCGCGAACAGCAGAGACACCAGGAGGCGCAGGCATCGGGCGAGGAGGCCGGTGCGAGCCGGCAGACGGGAGAGCAACCGACCACGGACGACGGGCCGCCGCGACGACCTGCGGCTGGTTCGGGGGGCCGATCACCCCGGGGAGCCGGGGACCGATCCCCGCGCGGTGCTCACCGACCTGCCGCCACCGCGCGTGGGAACGGAGCAGTGGGAACGGAGCCGAGCCGCGGCCTCCGGCCGGTCCGCGGTCCAGGTGGTCGAGCGACAGGTGCAGATCCGGGTCCGCTCGGCCCCGACCCGCCGGGACCGGCCGGTCGTGCTCACCGAGCTCGCCCGGCAGCTCGACGACGGTCGCATCCACGGCCGCGACCTCCCCGGCCCCGCCCGAGATCTGGGGCCCGTGCTGCAGGCGTACCGGCGGCGGGCACGCGGGACCGGAGCTCCCGAGCTGGCTGGAGCTCCGCCTCCAGGCCTTCTCCAGCAGCCGCGGACGGGTCAGCAGCGCCGTTCACCAGACGGGCGGGAGTCGCCGCCGACGCAACGGGAGAACGGCGAGCCCTGCGACCCCCGCGACGCCCTGCGCGCACTCGAGGTCGCCGCCACACGGGCCGGGATCCCGCACGCCGGGCTGCACGCCCTCCGGCACTCGGCCGCCAGCGTGATGCCGAGCCACGGCGTCCCGCTCGAGGTGGTGTCGGAGATCCTCGGCCACGCGTCGATCGCCATCACCGGCGACGTCCACGGACACGTCGCACCCGACGTCTCGCGCGAGGCGATGGACGTCCTCAGCGCTGCCTTCGGCGGGTGAGGGTGGCTTGATGGTGGTCAAGGAGGTGGTCAACCGCCCCGCGGAAGCAGTCAGGGGCCGTGTCCGGATCCCTCCGGACACGGCCCCTGAGCTGCGGTTCCCCGCTGTCGGGCTGACAGGATCTGAACCTGCGACCCCTTGACCCCCAGTCACGTTCGGGCCATTCGCTCACATCCGCGCACGTGCCATACGTGCAGGTCAGGGACTCAGAGCGTGCGCCGCCGTCCGCCGGCAGTCGTGGCCGTTCAGCGCGCGTTGCTGTACCCGTTGCTGTACTTCTCCCCCGCAGCCGGGCGTGTCATCCACGTGCAACCGGCACTGGTACCCCTTCATGGGCGAGCTGACCGTGCGCGCGGGGTCGGCCGTGCCCCGAGGTCTCCTTCAGCAGAAGCACTGCTGCTGCACAAAACCGAAGCGTAGGAGTGGCACGACGACGCCGGCGATCTCCGGTCCAGTCACAGCGACACACTCGCCGATGGCCGGTCAGAGGATGCGCAGATCGACGTGCACGTCCTGGCGGGCCGCGTGGGTCATGGCGACGACCAACTCGAGTGCCATCTCCTCGAGGTCCTCGAACCTGTCGGCCTCGGTGGTACCGACACCCGGCACGTCGATCACCCAGTGGTCGCCCTCGCTGATGGCGGTCGCGGTGAAGTCGGCCATCCGTCCTCCCGATCGCTCCCAGCGGCCGGTGCGACCGGGGTGTCGCGTCAGCCGACCGTCAACCGCCCGCGTCGTCCGGGCAGCCGGAGCCCGCACGGGCCGAGCTCGTGTCGAGGCGGAACCCGGCCGCCGACCCCGCCCGCCCAGTGGACAGCGTGACGCCCCGCGGCCGGAACCCCGCCGGCCCCGGGACGGCGGTGATCCCTGGCGCCAGGGTTTCACCGCCCGACCCACGGACACCAGAGGACCTGCAGGAGCGGATCCTCCGGCGAGGGAGCGGACGATGATGACCGTGCTCACCACCAGCACGCTGCGGCCCGGAGGTCAGCAGGAGTGGGACGCAGTGATGCGGGATCGCCTCGAGGCCGCACGACGCATGCCGGGCTGGGTCTCCGGCCAGGTGCTGATCCCCGAGGACGACCCGCTGTCGCGGGTGATCGTCGGCACCTGGAACAGCCGCGAGGACTGGATGGCCTGGCACGACGATCCGGCGTTCCTCGACAAGCGCACGGTGCTCGAGGGCCTGGAATCAGCGCCCAACGTGACCCGGTGGTTCTCCGTCGTGGCCGATGCCGGGGTGGGCGGCTGACCGACCTGCCCGGGGGCTCGGGATCGGTCCGCCTCTCGCTGGGTCGCGCTGCCCGTCTCGGCGGCAGCTGCGCCCTCGCCCGTCACCGATGACGGCCGCTCCACCCCTCAGCGCGAGGCCGGGCCGGCCAGACGAAGAGCGCCTCGCCTCCCCAGGCGACGACCACCGCAGGACCGGCAGGCTCCTGATGGGCCCTCATCGCGGCCACCACGTCAGGGCCGCTGGAGCGCTCGGGACGGCGCGGCCGCCACACGGCGTCGGGCCTCAGCTGCTGCGGGGAGGGACCGGTGCGGCCCGGCGGGCGGTGAACCTGTCGAACAGCGAGCCGGCGTTGAGGGTCTCGACGTACTCGAGCATGTACTCCTGGCCGACGTCGACCGGGCCGAGCGTCGGGAACTTGACCCGTTCCTGGGTCTCCTCCTTGCTCCAGCCGGCGGCCACGCCCTCGGCGACAGCCGCCTTCCAGCTGAGGAGAGCGGCGCGCTGCCGATCCACGTAGGAGAGATCGGTGACGGGACCGTGCCCGGGGACGACGGTGTCGACGTCGAGCGACCGGATGATCTCGAGCGAGTTCAGCCACTCATCCACGTCGCTGGTCATCAGCCACGTCTGGCACTCGCAGAAGACGCTGTCGCCGGTGAAGACCATCCGCTCCTGCGGCACGTACACCGCGAGCTGACCCGGGGTGTGCCCGGGCGTGTGGAGCAGGTGGAAGTCGTGGTCCCCGACGCGCAGCGACAGGTCGCCGGTGAAGACGATCTGACCCTTGTTCGGGTCCTCGTAGTACTCGTCCCGGTCCGGGAACAGCGCGATGCCGTCCGGGTCGTCGGTGGCCAGGGCCTCGCGGGCGTACTCGAACGGGTCCAGCTCCGGATACACCGTCATGAAGTTGTCGTAGAGCCCCTTGTGGTTGACCACCGTGCCGGCGCCGCGGAAGTACCAGTTGCCGAAGATGTGGTCGACGTGGTGCTCGGTGTTGATCAGGTACTGGACGTCGCCGAACGTCTCGACGAAGCGGCGCATCTCCACGGCCCGGGTCGGCAGCTGCGGCGTGTCGATGACCACCGGACCGGCCGAGGTCACCACGAAGCTGGGGTTGCACCCCCGCACCTTGGTCTCGGTGAACACGCGGTCGTTGAGCTGCTGCATCGGAGTCTCCGTATAGCTCGGTCAGTGCGGGCGGAGGGGTCAGCTGTCCTGGGGCGTGTGTGCGCGGTTCAGCAGAGAAACGCCGAAGAACTCGATGTGCGCGCGCATCTCCTTGCCGGCCAGATCCGGGTCACGGAACTGGACGGCCATCAGCACGGGGCGGTGGAGCTCGGCGATGGCGTGCAGGTCGGAGTGCCCGCGCAGCACGCTGACCACGGTTCGGGCCTCGACCCGCAGCGAGCGCCACACCTCGAGGAGCACTTGATTCCCCGCCGCTTCGACGATGATCTCGTGGAAGCGGGTGTCGTGGACCAGTAGCGCATGCAGGTCACCGGCGTCAGCGGCATGGCGCATGCCGGTCAGCTCGTCCTCCAGCGCACCCACGTGGTCCTCTGTGATCCGGGTCGCAGCCTCCCGGCCGGCGACCTCCTCCAAGGCGGCCCGCACGGGATAGATCTGGCCCAGCTCCTCCACGGTCACTTCACGGACGCGGGCGCCCTTGTGCGGCTGCGACTCGATGAAGCGCATCGCTTCGAGATCCCGCAGCGCCTCGCGAACGGGCGCCTGGCTGACACCGAACTCCGCCGCCAGCACGCTCTCCTTGACGCGGTCGCCCGGGCCGTAGGTGCCATCGAGGATGCGCTCGACGATCAGGTCCTTGATCTGGTCGCGCAGGACGCCGTCGCGGCGAAGTGGCCGATCCACTCGTTCTCCCTCGGATGAGGACCGCCCCAGGCGGCCCGCTTGATTATCGATAGTACGGCCTGATTATGTGCTGTCAACCACAGTGATCGATCGTTCACCACCCGTGAGATGCGGCTCAAGTCACGAAAACCCGGCTCGGAGGGTTGACGTGCGTCACACTGCCCTGCCAGATTATCGATAGTTCGGCCGTTCGCCCCGCTGGGTGAGAGCCGACGTACGCCCCCCACACATCTCCCAACGACCACGACCGGAGTGGGCATGAGCGACAACGTCTTGGCGACCTTCTTCGGGGACGACGAGTTCCCGGTGCAGTGGGAGGCCGGCCAGAAGGACCTGTTCTGGGTGCATGACGACCTCCACATCCCCAACCCCGTCTCCCCCATGTACGCAGACATCGGCGGCTGGTGGCTGAAGTGCGACTACATGTTCCGGCGCTTCGGTACCCCGTTCGCCTCTGACTGGATTTCCAAGATCGTCAACGGCTACGTCTACACCGCGGCCATCCCGGCCACCCCGGGCCTCTCGGCCGAGGCGTCCGAGTACGGCGCCCGCTACACGCCCCGGGTCCCCCTGGACCCGGAGGACCCGGCCGAGCTGGGCGGCTACATGGGTTGGACGCTGCCGTACTACGCCGAGAACTTCCTCGGCTGGTGGCGCGACCGGTTGCGGCCGGAGATGGAGCGCAACTTCGTGCGCTTCGACGAGTACGACTACGACGGGGCCAGCCTCGTCGAGCTCGCGATCCTGCTCGAGGACGCGATCGACATGCACGACCGGCACTGGTCCATCCACTGGGTGCTGAACTTCGCCCAGTTCTCCTCCACGCTGGCGCTCAACGCCGCGATCGCGGCGGCCAAGGGCGACGGCGACCACTCGGCGCTGATGGGCCGGCTCCAGAGCTCCACCGAGAACCGCAACTGGGACTCCATCGACGAGCTCTGGAAGATCAAGGAGTGGGTGAAGAACGAGCAGGGCGAGGTCGCCAAGGCCTTCACCAAGCCCACCGCCGTCGACGTGATCCGCGCCCTGGAGGGCACGGAGGCCGGGCGGACGTTCCTCTCAGAGCACATCGAGCCGTACCAGAAGGTCTTCGGGTACAAGTCGATGTACGCCCACGAGTTCTCGTTCAAGACGTGGCGCGAGAACCCGGCGCCGATCGTCGAGGCCGTGCGCGGCTACCTGGAGTCCGACTACGACTACCCGGCCGAGCTCAGGGCAGTGGCCGAGGACCTGGAGAGGGCGAAGGGCGAGGTCTTCGAGGGCGTGGAACCCGGCCCGGCCCGCGACGAGCTGGAGCGGGCGCTCGACCTGAGCCTGCGGATGAACCCGCTCACCCCTGACCACCACTTCTACATCGACCAGGGCACCAACGCTCGGGTCCGGCTCGTGCTCATCGCGATCGGGAAGAAGCTGGTCGGCGACGGCAAGCTCGACGATGCCGAGGACGTCATGTACCTCAAGTACAACGAGTTGCGCCGTCTGATGGCCGGCACCAACTCCTTCGACGCCCAGGAACTGGTCGGCGACCGCCGCGACGCCCGCGAGGACGCCTACGAGCTGCGGCCGCGCGACTGGGTCGGCACGGCCACCGAAGAGGCCGTCGCCTTCCCGTACGTGTCGCTGTGGGCGTTCCCGGAGAAGCTCAACCGGCCGGCGCCGAGCCACGAGGGCGAGATCCCAGGGCTCCCGGCCTCGGCCGGCGTCGTCGAGGGAACCGCCCGCGTCGTGCTCTCCCAGGAGCAGTTCAGCGAAGTCCAGCCCGACGAGATCGTGGTCTGCCGGATGACGAGCCCGTCCTGGGTCGTGCTGTTCACCAAGATCTCCGGTCTGGTCACCGACGCCGGCGGCATGGCGTCGCACCCCGCCGTGGTCTCGCGAGAGTTCGGGATCCCCGCGGTCGTCGGCACCTCCGACGCCACCCGCCGGATCAAGACCGGTGACCGCGTGCGGGTCAACGGCTCCACCGGCCGGGTCGAGATCGTGTCCGACGCCCCCGCCATTCCGGCCCCGGCCCAGGCCCCGGCCCCGGCCCCGGCCCCGGCCCTCTGAGAGGTGAGCCCGATGACCGCGATCCTCCCGCCCCCGACCGCCGAGGAGCACGCCGCCGTGTCGACGCACGAGCAGCCGCTCGTCCTGCCGTTCAGCGATCCCCGGTGCCAGGTGGTGGAGCTGACCGGCGGCAAGGGCGCCAGCCTGGCGACCATGACCGCCGAGGAACTCCCCGTCCCGCCCGGCTTCGTGATCACCTCGGCGGCCTTCGCCGCCGCGGTGGACGAGGAGGCCCTCCGGGACGCGATGCTCCGCAAGGACGTGGAGGCCGCGAGGTCCCTCGTCGCCGCGGCGAAGCCTCCGCGCGAGCTGATCGAACGTGAGTACGCCAAGCTGCAGGGTCTGGTCGCGGTCCGGTCGTCGGCCTGTGCCGAGGACTCCGAGGGCGCCAGCTACGCCGGCCAACAGGAGACGTTCCTCAACACCGAAGGCTTCGACGCGGTGCTGCACAACGTCGTCGAGTGCTGGCTGTCCTTCTTCACCGACCGCGCCGTCTTCTACCGGCAGGAGAAGGGGTCGCTGGAGGACGTCGCCATGGCCGTCGTCGTCCAGCAGATGATCGACAGCCAGAAGTCCGGGGTCATGTTCACCATCGACCCCGTGCACGGCCGCCGGGACCGCATGGTCGTCGAGGCCGCCCGAGGGCTCGGCGAGGCCGTGGTCTCCGGGGAGGTGACCCCGGACAACTACACGCTCTCCCGGCAGGGGGTCGTGAAGAGGGCCAAGGTGGTCGACGCCGAGCGGGTGCTCTCCGACGAAGAGTGCGTCGCCCTGGCCGAGATGGGCCAGAAGCTCGCCGAGCTGCACGGTGTCCCCCAGGACATCGAGTGGGCCTTCGACGCGGCGGGCGACCTCTTCCTGTTGCAGTCCCGCCCCATCACCACGGTCTGAGCGGGCCTTCCGGCCGGGCACGGCGCCGCACCTCGCCGCGCCCGGCCGGGCTGTCCACCGCACGCGAACCTCGATCAGGAGCCGCAGACGTGACCTCAGCCGCCGCTCCACCCGGCTGCCTCTCGCCCCGGAACGGGTGCTCGATCGCGCGAAGGACCCCGCGTCGTCCAGGTCTGCGACCGGCACCACGCCTGCAAGTGACGATCATCGACGCGGTCCAGGAGGTCGGCTCGTGAAGTACGTGACCTACGCAGCTCCCGACGGCACCAGCCGCGTCGGACGACTGGACGGCGACGAGGTCCTCGACATCGGCTTCGACGGCGACATGATCGCCTTCATCGAGGCCGGCGCGCCGATCGGCACAGAACGGCCGGCGCCGGACGCTCGCCTGCTGGCGCCGCTGCAGCCCCGGTCGTTCCGGGACTTCCTCGCCTTCGAGGGGCACCTGAAGAACGCGTTCAAGAACCTCGGCCGCGACATCCCCGCCGAGTGGTACGAAGTGCCCGCCTTCTACCGCAGCGTCGGCAGCACCGTCACCGGACCAGACACGGAACTGGCCTGGCCCTCCTACACCGAGCAGCTGGACCACGAGCTGGAACTCGCCGCGGTGATCGGCCGTCCGTGCAAAGACGTTCCCGCCAGCGAGGCGCTGGACTACGTCTTCGGGTTCACGATCTGGAACGACATGTCCGCCCGCGACGTCCAACGCCGCGAGCTACCGGTCGGCATGGGTCCGGCCAAGGCCAAGGAGTGGGACGGCTCCAACGTCCTCGGCCCGTGCATCGTCACCCCCGACGAGATCGACCTCGCCACCCTCGAACTCGAGGTACGGGTCAACGGAGAGCGCTGGGGCGGAGACACCACCGCCGCCATGCACCACAGCTTCGGTGACCTCATCGCCTACGCCGCCCAGGACCAGACCCTGCTGCCCGGTGAGGTGCTGGGCTCCGGCACCGCCACCGGCGGCTCCGGGCTGGAACTGGACCGCTGGCTACAGCCGGGAGACGTCATCGAGATGGAAGCCGGCCCCATCGGCGTCCTGCGCAACACCGTCGGAACACCCCATCGGAAGGACAACTGACATGGCGTTCGTCGTCGCAGCCACCTGGAAGGCCAAGCCCGGAGAGGCCAAGCGGGTCACCGACGTGATCAAGAAGATGACGCCGCTGTCGCGTGCCGAGCCGGGGAACGTCTTCTACCAGGCGCAGGTCAACCCGGAGGACCCCGAGACCTTTTTCCTCTACGAGCAGTACACCGACGCGCAGGCCTACGAGGACCACAAGAACACGCCGCACTTCCAGGAGAACGTGTTCGGCTACATCATCGAGTACCTGGCCGAGCGCAGCGTCAAGACGTACGAAACGATCGATGTCTGAGCCGTCCGGCCCCGACGTCGCTGTGGCGCACCGGCTCCTGCTGGTGCGCCACAG